>JAUQVI010000130.1:0-9359 GCA_039794885.1 Thermostichus sp. DG02_5_bins_236 | reverse complement strand
CTTATCTGTCAGGATTCCTAGATAGTTTGTTCCTTCGCTTCGCTCAGTCACGCGGCTCTCATCCCGACGCTGACCGTTCCGGTACAGCGCGGGGCTTCCCGCCTAATAGCTAACCTCTGTGAAGCCCACTTCCATTCGCTTATCGAGGGCATCTAGTTTCTTATCAAGGGCCGCGTACTGAGTATCTATCTTTTGATCGAGGGTGTAGAAACCTTCTTCGATCCGTGTCATTCGCTCGTTAAGGCCTGTTACTTGCTGCGTCAAAATCACTAGTAAATCTTTTACTTCTTTGATGTCCTGATTTGCATCGCTCATGAGTTCAGGACTTTGGACTGGGTTGGCTAACTCGACTCTGGAAGGTGCGTTGGATATACGGCATAGATGGCTAAGGGCAGCTTCCCAGAGGTTAACTAGCCCTTCTTTTGGGTCTTGGATTTGGAGCGGCCAGAAGAGGAAGTCGGAGGGGATCCCTTGGGCTTTCCAGTCGGTTGCTGTGTAAGACTGGGGCGCTGTTTGTGCCAAGCGGTGCTTTGCTCGTAAGCGTAGGCTACCTGTAACACCTTGCTTTCCTGTAGGGCATTGCCCACAATTTGTAGGCCAATCGGTAGCCCATCCACAAACCCGCAGGGTAAGCTCAACCCTGGCAAACCTGCCAAATTGACTGGGATCGTCATCAGGTCGCACAGGTACATGCTGAGGGGATCCTCCCGCTCACCTGCCTGGAAAGCCGGGGTTGGAGTGGTGGGGCTGATCAGCACATCCACCTTTTGGAAGGCATTGAGAAAATCTTGCTTGATTAGGGTACGTACCTTCTGAGCCTTCAGGTAATAGGCATCGTAGTAGCCGGAGGAAAGAGCATAGGTGCCGATCATAATGCGACGTTTCACCTCTGGCCCAAAGCCCTGATCCCGAGTTTTGGCATACATAGACACCAACGAGTCGGCAGGCTCCCGTAGCCCATATTTCACGCCGTCATAGCGGGCTAAATTGGCAGAGGCTTCCGAGGGGGCAATGATGTAGTAGGTGGCCAGGCCGTACTGAAAACTGGGACAATCGATTTCGAGGATCTCAGCTCCCAGCTCTTGCAGGTGTTGAATGGCTGCTTGGACAGCAGTACGGGTTTCATCACCGCACCCCTGCCCCAACAGATCGCGGATCACCCCCACCTTAAAGCCCTTGATATCGGGGATTAAAGCCTGGCTGTAATCAGGAATGGGCACCTTTAGGCTGGTGGAATCCATCGGGTCGTGACCGGCGATTCCTTGCAGCAGTAATGCTACATCCTCAACTGTGCGTCCGAACGGCCCAATTTGATCCAAAGAAGAGGCAAAAGCCACCAACCCATAGCGGGATACCAACCCATAGGTGGGTTTCAGGCCCACCACCCCACAGAAGGCAGCCGGTTGACGGATCGACCCACCTGTATCAGAACCCAGAGAGACCACTGCTTGATCAGCAGCCACTGCCGCCGCGGATCCGCCGGAGGATCCCCCCGGTACACGGGTCAAGTCCCAAGGGTTGGCGGTGAGTTGAAAAGCAGAGTTCTCGGTGGAACTGCCCATGGCAAACTCGTCCAGGTTGGTTTTGCCCACAGCGACCATACCTGCTGCCGCCAGTCGTGCCGTCACTGTGGACTCATAGGGAGGGATAAACCCCCGTAGGATCTTGGAGGCACAGGTAGTCGGGATCCCCCGTGTACAGAGGTTATCTTTCAGGGCAATCGGGATCCCTGCTAGAGGGCCAATCTCTTCCCCAGCCTGAATCTGAGCATCCACAGCCTTGGCCTGCTGTAGGGCAAGCTCCTCAGTTACCGTGATGAAACTTTTCAGCTGCGGCTCCAGTTGGGTGAGGCGCTCTAGGTATTCAAGGGCGATTTCTTCGGCGGTTCGCTCTTGATTGACCAACTGGGTATGCAGGGCACGGATCACGGACATAGACAAACTCGCAAGGAAAGGCAAACGCGGATGGGGCCAGACAAAGCCCTCTCTAGGGTAATCCAGATGGGATCCCTTGCTCATTCCTTCATCCCTTCTCAGATTGCCCACCCCACATCGGCAGACACCAAGAAAGATACTAAGAAATGTTAAGCTACAGAAGGTTTGCATCCTGAAATCAGGTGGGCACTATGGAATCCTTTTACGCTGGCGGTGATTTTACTTATACCTTCGTCAATCCCCCTATCTACTCCGCCATTGCCCTGTTCAGCTTTTTTGCAGTCATTTTCGGCATTATTTTCAAAGACAAGTTGGAGTATCAGGTGGCCTTTTGGCATTTGAACCGGGATAGCCAGGCGCAGATTCGCTACCGCACTCCTGGGGTGATCCTCACCTACAGTCTCTGTTGTCTATTTACCTTTGGCTTTGTGGCTGCTTGCCTGTACGTGTTTGGCCTATCCCTGGCTTTGGCCGGTCTAGTGAGTGGGATCCTGGTGTTGTTCACCGGGGGTTTGGTGTGGTGGCAACTGGGATCCCTTTTGGAGCTGCTGGTGATAGGTGGATCCCAGGCCATCGATATCGACTCTTATGGAGCAGGGGCAGCATTGGATCCTGAGGCAACAGCTCCCACTGAAGGGGAGTAGAAGAGAGAAAACCAACTTCCACTTTGGGATAGGGATAGCGTTCAGCCTCCGCGCAAGGGGTTCTCTTGCCATAGTGTCGTTAGCTGAGGTTAAACCCCGTCTGGATGAAACGCTGCAAGCCTTTGCTGAGGCCTGGACTTGGATCAATCAAACCGTGGATCCCAAGCTGACTAGCAATCTGCGGCTCCAAACCCTGGTCTATCAGAATGTGCGGGCAAAGGGTTGGCTGATCTGCCAAAACCCCGTTGCAGCCAATCGCAAGCCAGCCGAGAAGCGGGTCAAAGGGTTTGTTCCCACCAGTGTTGCCCACGATGCGCGGATCTTCTCTTTTGGGGAGAGGGACTGGATGGTAAGCAGCGGTTTGGATTGTCGATTGGAAATTACCAGCGTCATCTTTATAACGACCTGCAACAAACTTGCTAGGCTCTTAGATAAGACTCAAGTTTGGCAGATCATCCCCAAAAGGGGCTGTCTCGTCTTCCCTTACCCTTAAGTGCAGCATTATGTCTTTCCTTGATTTTGCCCATTCTGATCTTCCCCAAGGGATTGTCGTGCCGACGGTGATCGAGCAGTCTTCCCGTGGTGAAAAGGCTTTTGACATCTATTCGCGGCTCTTGCGGGATCGCATCGTTTTCCTGGGGCGGGCGATTGATGACAGTGCTGCTAACTTGGCGATTGCCCAGATGCTGTTTTTGGAAGCGGAGGATCCCACCCGCGACATTTACCTCTATATCAACAGCCCGGGGGGCTCCGTTTATTCCGGCATGGGTATCTACGATACCATGGAGTATATTCAGCCGGATGTGTGCACCATTTGCATGGGGGTGGCGGCCAGCATGGCGGCTTTCTTGCTCTGTGCTGGGGCTCCCGGTAAACGTATGGCCCTTCCCAATGCCCGCATCATGACTCACCAGAGTTCTGGACGAGCGACAGGCCAGGCTACGGATATCGAGATCCAAGCCAAGGAACTGCTGTTCATCGATGAGCAAATTAACAAAATTATGGCGGATCGCACTGGCCAACCCTACGACAAGATTAAAGCCGACAATGACCGTGACTTTTACATGAGCGCGGCTGAAGCCAAAGCCTATGGCTTGGTGGATAAGGTGCTGGAGCGGCAGTTTTTACCCAGTGATAAACGAGCCTAGACAGTTACAGCTGTATCCCACAGGGATCCCAAAATGAGGGGGATATGACCACTACCCCTGTCAGGATCATTGGCCTCACCGGGGGAATCGGCACCGGCAAGTCAACTGTTGCCCACCTTTTGGAAAAGCATGGGATCCCTGTCGCCGATGCGGATCAGTTGGCCCGACAAGCGCTTGCACCAGGATCCCCGGTTCGAGAACGGGTGTTGCAGCGCTATGGAGCTAGCATTCAAGCCCGGGCGGGCGAACTGGATCGCGGTCGTCTCGGGCAAATTGTTTTTGCGGATCCCAGCGAAAGGGTATGGCTGGAAGGGCAGATTCACCCGTTTGTAAAAAACCAGTTACAGCACTTTTTGCAGGAACAGACCGGCAAAGGATCCCCAACGGTTTGTCTGATGATCCCTCTCTTGTTTGAGGCAGGTATGGAAGACTGGGTCAGCGAAATTTGGGTAGTTACCTGCACTCCCGAACAACAACGACAACGCCTCTTACAACGGGATCCCCTGACAACCGAGCAAGTGGAGGCACGCATTGCCAGCCAATGGCCCTTAACTGAAAAAATCCGGTGGGCTCATGTCGTCTTGGATAATTCCGGATCCCCATCGGAACTGCAAAGACAGGTGCAGCAAGCTCTGACGATTGCCCCACCCTAATGGGTCGGATAGAGTTACGGGTAAGGGATCCCCTCCCTTTTGCGCTATCTGTGGGTGGGTTGAGAAAATGTTTATACCGAATGAGCGGATACAGGCTAGGCCCGAGTCCGTGGGTCAGAGTCTTGAGGATCTTGTCCAGAAAATCGCTGCCGAAGTTCTGAAGCAGCTGGATCCTTACCTACAGGAACAGTTGGGGATCCGCAAACCTCAACCTTCTCAGCCGGATCCGAAAATTGCCGAGCAAGCCCAAGCACTGGCTACAGAACGGGAACGCAACCGCATTTTGCAAGGCCAACTGGATCTGATGCAATTGCGGCAAGAGAAACAACATCAGCAAATTCGCAGCTATGAGGCGGAGATCGAGCAGCTCTACCAAGAGAAACAGGTGTTGGAGCAGATGATGCAAGAGCTGCCGGAGATGTATCACCGCCAGGTTCAGGCCCGCCTGCAACCGATTCGTGAGCGCATTGCCGCTATTCAAGCGGAAAACCGTCAACTACGAGTGGATCTCTACCACCTCAGCTACCATCTACACCACATGGATCAAATGGATTCCCCCGGATGGAAAGTGCAACTCCCCCAATTTGCTGCGCCACGCCGCCGGGATCCATTGGCTTTGCCTGCTGTGCAGCCCCATAGCACTGAGGCAACGGTGGAGTTACAACCTCATTCCTGAGCTTCAGTTGAGCCACAATTGGATAGACTGGCTCACCATCATCGGATGAAGTTTTTGAATGGCTGGGAGTAACGCCTACGAACCCCTCCCTCTAAAATATCGCCCGCAGCGCTTTGCAGATGTGGTCGGTCAGGCGGCGGTGATACAAACCCTGGCCAATGCCATCCGCTTAGGTCGCATTGCTCCCGCCTATTTGTTTTGTGGGCCACGCGGTACGGGCAAAACCTCCAGTGCCCGCATTTTGGCTAAGTCTTTGAATTGTGAACGGGGCCCAACGGCGGATCCCTGTCAGGTCTGTAGTCAGTGCCGCGCGATCACGGGTGGATCCGCTTTGGATGTGATCGAGATTGATGCCGCCAGCAACACCGGCGTGGACAACATCCGCGAGTTGATTGAACGGGCTCAGTTTGCCCCGGTGAACAGCCGTTACAAGGTTTATGTCATTGATGAGTGCCACATGCTCAGCAATGCGGCTTTTAATGCTTTGCTGAAAACACTAGAAGAACCTCCTGCCCATGTGGTGTTTGTGCTGGCCACCACCGATCCCCAGCGGGTGCTGCCGACGGTGGTTTCCCGCTGTCAGCGCTTCGATTATCGGCGCATTCCCCTCAGTGACATGGTGGCCCATCTGGAAAAGATTGCCAGCCAAGAAGGGATCCCGATCACCCCTGAGGCCCTGCAACTGGTGGCACAACTCTCGCAAGGGGGGCTGCGAGATGCGGAAAGTTTGTTGGATCAACTTAGCCTCCTGGAAGGAACCATCACACCGGAAGCGGTTTGGGATTTGGTGGGGGCGATCCCGGAACGACACCTGCTGGATTTAATCGATGCGCTGGCGGCTCAGGATGCTCAAGGGGTACTGACTCAAGCTCGACAACTGTTGGAGCACGGCAAAGAGCCTCTGGTTTTGGTACAAAACTTGGTGGGCTTTTATCGGGATCTGCTCCTGATCAAAACCGCACCGGAACAGCGAGAATTGGTGGCCCTGACGGATCCCACCTGGGAAGCCTTACGACAACGTGCCCCCAACTACTCTGTGGAGATGATTCTGGCGGCCCAGAGCCATCTGCGCCAATGTGAACCGCAAATTCGCCAGAGTGGACAACCGCGCTTGTGGCTGGAAATTGCCCTGATGGATTTGTTGCGGCTGTGGTACCCGGGCGGGGCGGATCACCTCAATCTGAGGAATATGGAAGCGGCTCCTGGGGCAACTGTTGACCTACCGATCTCTAAAACTGTAGCTGTCCCCGCCCCGATTGCAACGGCGCCGATAAGCAAGCCGATTGCCGAAGAGCTTGTATCCACACCCCCTGTTGCTGCAACTCCTCCCCCACAAACACCTTCTACCAAAAGGGATCCCGTTCCAATTCCGGCAGCACCCCCTGAACCGAAACCACCGAAAGAAAGCCCAGTGAATCTGCTGCGGCCCCGTTGGGACGAGTTTTTGAAGCGTCTCTCTCCCATTACCAAAGCCCTGATGGGATCCGGCCATTTACACCAAGAGACCCCAGAAGAAATCACGCTAGCTTTTCCCAGCAAGGGACTGGCAGAAAAAGTCCGCAGCAAAGAGTCGGAACTGCGCTCGGTGTTAGAAAGTCTGTTGCAGCGTTCCGTGCGGCTCAATCTGATTGTGCAACGGTCTACCGAAGCTGTTCACACCACTTCCAGTCGTGATGTAACCCCAGCATCGCCTAGGCAGGGATCCCCACCTATTCTGTGCACCCCTAGCCTAGAAAAGCCAGAGCCGGTTGATCCTCCATCTATAACATCCGCCCCCCCTGAACGTCCCTCACCCTCAACAAGCTCACCCCAGCCGGATCCTTTGCCCACTCGTGGTGCAGCCCTAACCGAAATTGATGAGTTTGAAGAGGTGGCCCGTTGTTTTGCTCAACACTTCAACGGCAGCCTGGTGGATTTAGAGGGGGTGCTGGGATCCCCAGACCTTCAGTCTATGGAAGCTGTGGAAGCAGAGGGATCCCCAACGGAATTCCCTGAAGAGGTCGCCGAGTCCCCCTTGGCTCCTGCTGTATCCCTCTTATCAAGGGTGAAAATGCCTACAGTGGAAAAGGAGGAAGATCTCCCGTTTTGACAGGGAACATTCGCCTGCCTTTTGATGTTCCGAGATGAGAAGGGACTATTCAGGCTGAATTGCTCGTCGCTTCAGCACCTGATCCCGAATTTTCCCTTCATACCCTTGATCAGAAGGCTGATAAAAATGGGATCCCTGTAAATTGTCGGGCAGGTATTGTTGAGGTACCCAGTGTTCCCGAAAAGCATGTGGGTAGCGGTACCCCTGCCCATGCCTTAAGCCCTTTTGATCTCGATTGCTATCTTTTAGGTGATTGGGCACTTCACCAGAATACGTTTGTTCAACAGCACGCAGGGCCTCAAAAAAACCTAAAACACTGTTGGATTTGGGGGCAGTAGCCAAGTAGAGCGCCGCATGAGCCAAGGCATACTGCCCTTCCGGTAGACCCACCCGATCAAACGTGGCAACACAGGCATTCACCACCACAATCGCTTGTGGATCAGCTAGCCCCACATCTTCACTGGCCAAAATTCCCATACGACGGAACAAAAAGCGGGGATCCTCCCCCGCATGAATCATCCGTGCCAGCCAGTACAGAGCAGCATCCGGATCCGATCCGCGCACACTCTTGATAAAGGCGCTGATGCTATCAAAATGAGCATCTCCATCGCGGTCGTAGAGTAAAGCCCGTTGTTGAATGGAATCTTCCGCTACTGCTAAGGTGATGTGAACCACGCCCTCGGAATTGGGATCCGTGGTTTCTACCGCCAGTTCCAGGGCATTGAGCAAAGCACGGGCATCCCCATTGGCAACCTTTACCCAATGCTCCAAAGCCGCAGGTTCCACCTGTACCTGATCGCCATAACCCCGTTCCGGATCCCGAAGGGCTCGTTGAGCAATGAGAGCCAGATCCTCAGGGGTGAGGGTTTTAAGTTGAAACAATCGGGAGCGGCTCACCAAAGCCGCATTGACTTCAAAATAAGGATTCTCGGTAGTCGCTCCAATTAAAATGACCGTGCCGTTTTCCACCCAAGGTAAGAGAGCATCCTGCTGCGATTTGTTAAAGCGATGCACCTCATCCACAAACAAAATGGTGCGCTGACCGTACAACTGTAATCGTTCTTGGGCTTCATCGATGGCAGCTCGAATGTCCTTGATCCCAGCCAAGACAGCATTGATGCCGATAAAATGGGCGCGAGTTTGGTTGGCAATAATCTGAGCTAGAGTCGTCTTTCCAGTTCCGGGTGGGCCAAAGAAAATCAAGGATGACAGTTGATCTGCTTGGATAGCCCGTCGCAATAAACGCCCTTCCCCCAAAATGGCCTCCTGACCCACAAATTCATCCAGGGTACGAGGGCGCATTCGTGCAGCTAAAGGGGCTTGTTTTTCCCGCTGCTGAGCAGCTTGATACTCAAACAAATCCATAATAGTTTTGATACCAAACCCCCACTTATGAGGTTATGAAGATGGTTGATCTTTCTGCAGTTGCTCAACCCATTGTTGATATTCTCAAACCTGGGTCCTAGATTGCAAGGTTTGTAAAACTGAATTGATATCTCCCCGAAACATGGCGTTAATATTTAGCTACAAACCAGGGGAAAAACGACTTTTCACAACTTGAGCGGGTGAATTCACTCCAACAATTCCCGCAAATCGCTATCTTCCAACAGCTCATCCAATAAATGCTCCCTGGCAGTATCCCATTCCTCTTGGATGGAGTAGCCATCTACCTTCAAACCGGAGAAGAAGGTTTCTTTGGATTTAGATTTGAATAGGGTTGGAGAGGGAAACTGAGTGGGAGGATCTGTACGGCGGAAGGGATTCAACCCACTGCGGGTACGGCGATCAGCATGGGGAGGAATGGCTGCTGGAGGTGGTGTAGGCCGTTGCGCTGAGGGGGCTTTGGTGCGGATAGGTACAGAAGGGATCCGCTCCGAACGGGTGATATAGCGGGAAAAATCCTCATCAGGCGGGGTGGGAGGTTCCGTTGCCGAGGTGAGGGGTTTGGCGGGATCCTCTGGAGAGGGGTAGGGCTGAAAGTCCACCGGTGGAGTGACTGGAGGGGTTGTATTGGGGGATTGCCCTTCACTGGTGCGCGGCAAGATCAGGTGATTGAGGAAAAAGGTGATGGTTTCCGGTTTAATCCAGCCTCGAGCCACCAAGACCTCACCAAACAAAAGCCCAGAACAACGTTGATCCATCAGCGCCACCTGGATCTGCCCCTCATTCAAAAGACCCGCTTTTTTTAGAACTTGCCCGATCGGTTGGTTTTCGG
>JAUQVI010000129.1:0-9434 GCA_039794885.1 Thermostichus sp. DG02_5_bins_236 | reverse complement strand
TTGGCTACTACCCGCAAATAGGCCAGTACATCCTTGATTTCTTTACGATCATAAAACCGCTGGCCACCCACAACCCTATAAAGGATCCCCCAGCGTATCAATACTTCTTCAAAAGGACGAGATTGAGCATTGGTGCGATAGAGAATGGCAAAATCTCCCCAGGATATGCTGGGATCCTTGCTTTCTAGGCGTTTAATGGCATTGACAACAAACTCTGCCTCCGTCATCTCGTTGTCTGCCTGATAACAAAAGATCGGCTCCCCTTGGGAGCGGGTGGGTCTAAGTACCTTTTCAATCCGTTCAGTGTTGTTATCAATCAAGGCATTGGCTGCTTGCAGAATTGTTGCGGTGGATCGATAATTCTCTTCTAGCTTCACCATGGTACGGGTATCGTCATCCGGCAATCCATCACCGAATGAGTCTTGAAACTCCATCAAAATCGTGAAATCAGCACCGCGAAATCGATAAATACTTTGGTCAGCATCTCCCACCACAAAGATAGATCGATTCTGCCAGTTTAACTGAGATTTACGTGTCTCACCGTTGGTAGTCAGCAGCCGGATCAGCTCATATTGCGTACGGTTAGTATCTTGATATTCATCTACCAAGATATGTCGAAAATTCTGGTGCCAGTAAGCTAAGACCTGATCATTTTGACGAAATAGCTGTACAGGGATCCAAATCAGATCGTCAAAATCTAGAGCATTGTTAGCAGCCAGCTGATCTTGGTAGATCTCGTATACCTGAGCAATGGTACGACCCCGAAAGTTAGGTTGATGATGTTCGAGATCAACAGGAGTCCAGCCTTGATTCTTAGCATTGCTGATGGCATAGCGAATCGATTTAGGATCAAATTTTCGGTCATCTAAATTAAGTTGCTTAGTCACGATCTCTTTCATCAGTGACTGCACATCAGATTCATCAAAAATTGAGAAGTTCCGTGTCCATTTGCGTCCGTTGGGATCCTGATACTTTTCAATATCCAGCCGTAGGATCTGAGAAAACAAACTATGAAAGGTGCCAATCCAGAGAGGTTTAATGATCCTCCTGTAGACATTGGATTTGAGCCGGGTTGCCTGAGCTGGCTCCAACTCTGTCAAAGGGATCCCAAATTGTTCATAGGCTTCCTGTTCCGCAAAAAGCTGCTCAATGCGCTCTTTCATCTCACGGGCTGCTTTGTTGGTGAAGGTCACCGCCAAAATTTCTGCTGGATCCACTTGATGTTGGCGAACCAGATGGGCAATACGGTGAGTGAGAGCACGTGTCTTGCCAGAACCTGCCCCAGCCACTACCAGCAACGGGCCACAAAAATGTTGCACCGCCTGGCGTTGAGAAGGATTGAGTGCATCTAGCAGAGAGACATGAGTCATGATGTACGACAAAGCAGGAACTGCCTTCTATTATGGGCACAAGCTTTCCGGACCACAAACTGGCAGTGCCTAGCTGAGGGCGTTTTGGTATCTCTAAAGGAGGATCGGCTAAAATTTTGCCAACCTACCTCTATGGATCCCTTTGAGCTCGCTATGAACATACTGTTGCCCCGTTGTTGCATGGTTACTGGTGGGTATCAGATCTTCTTTCAAATCAAAATGCTTTATTTCAGGTTCATAGTTTCATGTTTAGCTGGAATTACGTTGCTTTCATTGGGAATTGCCAAACCTGCCCAAGCCAACAGTTGCCCAAACAATGGCAATAGAGGATCCCTCGCCTTTAAGGTAGAGAGTATCTTCGGGGATCAGTTAGATCTAGGCCGGTATGATGGTGGTATTCAGGCCCTGATCCTAACCAATAGCCGTACCCGCTCCGAGTCAGAATCGCTTTCCAAAAGCTTGGCACTGGAGTTTGGCCAAAACCCTCGTCTTCGACAAATTGTGTTAGTCGATGGTAGGGGCCTGATACTGGTGCGAGGCTTGGTTATACAATCTATCCGTGACAGCGTGCCAAGGGATCCTCGTTTGGTTTCGGAATATGTGTATGTATCTGTAGACTTTGAGGGAGAAACAATTGAAGAAGTTCAGGCAGTTGTTTCAGAAGCTTTACCAGGAATTGACTTGCGACAACAGGCAGCCTTGCTTCTTCTAGATGGAGAGGGATCCGCGATTGGAGGATTCAAAAATCTGGATCAATCGAATCTCGAAATTCGCCAGTGTATTCGCACTCTCATTTGATGCAATATGCCTGGTTTTCTAGGTATGGCTCAATAGAGAAAAGTTTCCGAAACACCATTTACTGAGACTGTGTACTCACCCCGCGGCAGTCCTTCCATTGGCAACGGAAAGGTTATTTCAAAGGGATCCAGAACTTGGATACACACCACATCAGCAGGGCGAAGGGTTTCCAAGACAACGGTAAACTCTCGAGTGGCCGGGGCAATAGTGATCATGGGCTCTTGTAGTTGAGTACAGGGATCCCCAACAAAACCTTGCACTTCCACCGCAACTTGGGGAGGTTCGGATGTCAGGATGAAAATTTCAATGGAGTTGACAGTGGCTAAACCCCAAATATATGGGCTAGGACTAATAGTTCCAGTAGTGGAAGAACAAGCACTTATGGCAAACAGGGCTCCTATTGTCCAGCTAGATGTTCGATGCATGCTTCCTAACTTTCCAATCAAATCGATAACAAAGATTCTCTACGGGCAGTGTATCCGGCTTGCCGTAAGGCTTCAACAGTAGCTTGAGCATCCTTAACACGAAATTGGGAACCCATTCGTACCCAAACTTTGCGTGGATTAGCGGAGATAGCAGCAACAACAGGAATACGGTTTTCTTCCTTAACTTCTGAACGTTGTTGAGCAATCAAAGTTTGCAAATGATACCGAGCTTCCAAGGTGCCAGCAGACTGAAAAGGAATTTCTACCGTTACCCAATCCACCGACTCAATCGGCTGGGCATCCTCTACAATCAGCTGTACCTGCTCATCCCGTTGATCTACCTTTGCCCAAAGCAAGAGTCGTTGATCAACCTCTAACCGATTTTGTAAGCGTTCATAAGTTTTTGGGAAGATCACCCCTTCACAACTGCCGGTCAGATCCTCCAATTGCAAAATGGCCATGCGATCCCCTTTTTTGGTGGTCACATTTTTAATGGAGGTGATTAAAGCAATAGCACTGACAGTAGCATCAGCAGCATAATGACCAATATCTGAAAGATTAACTGGTGCCAGTAACCGCGCTTGCTCCTGAATCCGACGCAGAGGGTGATCTGATACATAAAAACCCAGCAGTTCCCGCTCCAGCTTTAACTTTTCTTGTGGAGGGAAATCTTCCGTAACTGGCCCATGAGGAGCCTCAACAAATCCATTTCCATGGCTACTTCCAGCCCCCAACAGATCGAACAGACTAGCTTGACCAATGGCTTTAGACTTGGCTCTATCTGCCGCCCAACTCAGGATCGGATCCAAGTCCGCGATCAACTGCTTGCGGTTGGGGGAAATTTGATCAAATGCACCTGCATAAATCAAAGCCTCAATAGCACGCCGGTTAACGGTGCGTAGATCGACTCGCTCACAGAAATTGGCCAGAGAGGCGAAAGGCCCTTCCGCCTGACGTGCAATGAGGATATTTTGAATAGCGCCCTCCCCAACATTTTTAACAGCTCCTAAACCAAACAGAATACTGCTTCCTTGGGGAGTAAAGTCTAGACCGGAGCGATTGATATCTGGCGGCTGAATTTGGATCCCACTCGATAGACAATAGGTGATATATCGTTGGACTTTATCTTGGTCTCCTCCCACTGAAGAGAGCAGAGCCGCCATATATTCCGTGGGGTAGTTAGCCTTGAGATAAGCAGTTTGGAAGGTTACAAACCCATAGGCTGTAGAATGAGATTTATTAAAGCAATACTCCGCAAAGGCAACCATTTGATCAAACAACTCTGTAGCCACTGGTTTACTGACACCACGCTCGGCAGCACCCTGTACAAATTGCTCGCGATGTTTCTCCATCTCGGAAACTTTCTTTTTCCCCATCGCTCGACGCAACAAATCTGCTTGGCCCAAAGTATAACCAGCCATATCCTGAGCAATCCGCATGATCTGCTCTTGGTAGAGAATGGCCCCGTAGGTATCTTGAAGAATAGGTTTCAGAAGATCATGAGCATAGGTGACCGGTTTGCGCCCATGTTTGCGATCGATAAAGTCCGGGATCATGCCAGTATCCAAAGGGCCTGGTCGATACAAAGCCAACACCGAAGAAATATCCTCTAAATTGGAAGGTTTGAGATCTCGAACCACCTGTTTCATACCGGAAGACTCCAATTGGAAGATCCCCTCCAGCTCCCCTTTTTCCAAAATTTGGTAGGTTCTCTCATCATCCAGAGGTAAGTTATCCAGATCCAGTTCCACACGATTATGTTCTCGTATCAGCTCCACCGAGCGCTGAATCATTGTCAGGTTTCGCAGCCCCAAAAAGTCCATTTTCAACAAACCCAAAGACTCGATATCTTCCATCGAATACTGGGTAATGATTTGACCTTCATTGTTGTATTGTAACGGCACAATCTCATCCAAGGGATCCTTGGCAATGACAACCCCTGCGGCGTGAACTCCAAAGGTTTTATTGGTACCTTCTAACAAACGAGCTAGCTCGATCCAGCGATGAGTAATGGGATCCTTATCATATTTTTCCTTAAACTCTGGAGCAGGTGTATTCTCACCAATCATTTCCTTCAATTTGGCCGGCTTACCCCGCGACACCGGGATTAACTTTGCCATTTTGTCTGCTTCTGCATAGGGAATATCCAAAACCCGACCCACATCCTTGAGAATTGCCTTTGAGGTCATGCGGTTGAAGGTGATGATCTGTGCTACTCGCTCTTGGCCATATTTACGGGTAACATAATCGATTAACTCTCCCCGTCGTTCAATACAAAAATCGGTATCAATATCCGGCATTGACTGCCGTTCTGGGTTCAAAAAGCGCTCAAAAAGCAACCCATACTTGACAGGATCAATGTTGGTAATCTTTAGGGAATAGGCTACCAGGGATCCTGCTGCTGAACCTCGTCCTGGCCCCACCGGGATCCCTTGCTCACGCGCATAGCGAATGTAGTCCCAAACCACCAGAAAGTAGGTAGAGAATCCCTTTTGCTGAATGATGTTTAGCTCAAAGCGGAGTCGCTCCTGATACTCTTTGGGAATTTGATCTGGTTGTTCGGATCCCGTGCGCTGTTTTAATCCTTGCCAGGCCAGTTCAGTCAGGTAGCTATCGGCGGAATGCCCCTCCGGAATAGGGTAATCGGGAATACGCATTTCTCCGAATAGGTCATAGCTTTGGATTTTCTCCATCACTTTCAGGGTATTGGAGATCGCTTCATCAATGACAGCTTGTTCCAGATGATCCCGACACAACAAGCGCATTTCTTCTGGACTTTTCAAATATTCCGTGCCGCTGTAACGAAGTCGGTTGCTTTCCGTGATGGATTTGCCGGTTTGAATACAGAGAAGGGCATCATGAGCTTCCACATCAAGGCAGGAGATGAAGTGGCTGTCATTGGTGAGAATAATCGGGATCCCCAGTTCACGGGCAATACGCACCAGCTGCACATTCACAAAGCGATCCTCTTGGGATCCATGATCCTGAATCTCAATGTAGTAATCTTCTCCAAACTGCTCCTGATACCAAGCGGCAATTTCACGGGCAATTTCCGGTCGCCGTTGCAAAATTGCCTGAGGAACTTCTCCTGCCAAGCAGCCACTGGTAACAATGAGCCCCTCTTTGTACTGCAGCAAGTATTCTTTGTTAATACAGGGACGAGAGAAAATCCCCTTGCCCTGAGTACCTCGCAGATGAGAAATAGTGGTCAATTTGACCAGGTTTTTATAGCCTTGAGTGTTTTTGGCCAAGACAATTTGGTGATAGCGCGGATATTTTCGCGTCTTGTCCGTGATGTCGCCATTGATCACGTACATCTCATTGCCGATGATCGGGGTGATCCCTTTTCCTTTACACAGCTTCAGCAGCTCCAGTGCTCCGTACATTACCCCATGATCGGTGAGGGCAATACCGGGTAAGCCCATTGCCGCCACTTCCTCAATCAAGCGGGGTAATTGACTAGCCCCGTCCAGCAGGCTGTATTCACTGTGCAAGTGCAAAGGAACAAAGGTCATGTCAACGCTATAGATAGTGGGATCCCCCTTAACGTTAACCCAGCTTGCGAACCCCCAGTCAGCATGCCAAGCTCACTAGAGTAGAGCCAGCCCTTATTTCAGAATCCCCATGAATGCCCCCATTCGCCTCACCCAGTACTCCCACGGCGGCGGCTGTGGTTGCAAAATTGCTCCTGCTCAGCTGCAACAGATTCTTAAAGATATGCCTTTGTTAGCTTCCAACCCGGCGCTACTGGTGGGATCCGAAACCAGCGATGATGCTGCTGTCTATCAGTTGAACGACACCCAGGTTCTGATCTTGACCACGGATTTTTTTATGCCAATTGTCGATGATCCGGTAGATTTTGGCTGCATTGCTGCCACGAATGCCCTTTCAGATGTGTATGCGATGGGGGGGACACCGATTCTGGCTTTGGCAGTTTTGGGCATGCCGATCAACAGCCTGCCGATGGAGGCCATTCAAGGGATCATGGCGGGGGGCATAAAAGTCTGTCAGAAGGCCGGGATCCCGTTGGCGGGTGGACACTCCATCGATTCTCCTGAGCCAATCTTTGGTTTGGTGGCAGCAGGCTTGGCCCATCCTGACCACATTCGTCGCAATGCCACCGCCCAACCGGGGGATGATCTGATCTTGACCAAACCGCTTGGGATCGGCGTCATGACCACAGCCCTGAAAAAAGGCCAACTGAACGAGGCAGGCTATGGGCAGGTGTTGCAGGTGATGACCCAACTGAATCACATCGGATCTCAACTGGCACAGCGACCCGAGATCCACGCCATGACGGATGTAACAGGGTTTGGACTACTGGGCCATTTGCTGGAAGTCTGTCGCGGCTCGGGAGTGGGGGCGAAGTTGGATCTGTCCTCTATCCCTTGCTTAGCGGGAGCGATCTCCCTAGCCAAAGCTGGGATCTTTCCGGGAGCCGCTCGTCGTAACTGGCAGGGTTATGAGGGTGTGCAGGCAGAATCCCTTGTCGAATGGCAGCAATTGGTGTTGGCGGATCCCCAAACCAGCGGGGGTCTGTTATTGGCGGTGGATCCCAGCTATACCCCAGCCTTACTCCAGGAACTACGACTTGCCGGATATTCCCAAGCCCGCCACATTGGCCGTTGTGAAGCAGGGGATGCAAAAATCTATACGATTGGTGAGGGTTTTACTGCAACTCTATAGCCAATCAGTAGGATAAAAGAAGGAAAAATCAAGTCCAGCTTTTCTCTACATGAAGGTTGCGTTAAGCTGCTCCTCAGAATTTAAAGATCTCATGTAAAGAGAGGGGTGCTGAGATATCCTAAAAACTATGAGTGAACCTTTTCCCAACCACAGCCTGGTTAAGCGAGTTGAGCCAGGCCAGTTAATTCGGAGTCTCAGCAGTGGACAATTGCTGATGGTGGATCCGCAACGGCACAATGCCTTGATTATCTGCAAAACCTTTCATGCTGAGTTTGCTGGGCCAGGCGCTGCTGTCGGGGGGCCATTGGATATAGAGTCTGGGACTGTTCTACCGATTGGAGATGTGGCGTTGCTGCATCCGCAAAATCATCAGGAACGGCAAAATGCTTATTCTAAGCGGCTACATTGGATGCGCTGGTTACAACAAATTACAGATAACCCCCTCCCAGCCCAGCGAGCACGAGTGTTGCTCTTTAGCTTAGAAGAGTTTTTCTCCACCGATTTGGTCAGCCAGTTACCGGATGATATCTTGGCCCGTCTGGTGGGGGTGTTGCCGCAGACGATCACCGCTGCCCGGATGGAAATGATGGCCCTCTACAGTCCCAGCTACTCCTTGGCAGGTTAGAAGGGCTTCTCAAACTTCAGCTACAGTAAAGACCAGATTCATGCTGGCTAACAGCGCTCACGGGATCCTCGCCTCATGCAGTGGTGGAAACGGCTTCGCCAAAATCGCTGGGCCCAAATCGGAGCCTTGATTCTTTTGCTCTTCTACACCTGTGTCATTTTCACTGAGTTTGTTGCTCCCTATAGCCCCTTGCAATCCCAAACCCAGGGATCCCTGTTACCGCCAACCGCAATTCATTTTCAGGATCCCTCAGGCACCTGGCTGGGGCCACATGTCTATCCGACACGACAGGGGCCGGTCGATTTACAAACGGGAGAACGGACACTCTACATCGACACCAGCCGTCCAGCCGGGATCCGCTTTTTCGTGAAGGGTACTCCTTACCGCTGGTTGGGCCTGATCCCATCCGACCGCCACTTATTCGGAACCGTTCCCCTGCGTCCTGAGCTAGATTTACCTGATTCACCAGAGGGATCCCCAGCAGCAGAAGATTTGTACGTGGGCCGGTTGAACCTGCTGGGTACCGATGACCAAGGCCGCGATTACTTCAGCCGTCTGGTTTATGGCGGACGGGTCAGCCTGTTTATTGGTCTGGTGGGGATCAGCATTTCTTTCCCGATTGGCCTTTTGGTAGGGGCAATATCCGGTTATTTCGGCGGCTGGATCGATACGCTACTGATGCGGTTGGTAGAGGTGTTGATGTCAATTCCCACCCTTTACCTGTTGGTATCCTTAGCAGCAGTATTGCAACGGAACCCCCTGACCGGTTTGCCCTTTAGCAATGCAGAACGTTTCCTGGTGATTGTGGTGATTGTCTCCTTGGTCGGTTGGGCCGGTTTGGCCAGGGTGATTCGGGGGCAGGTGCTGTCGTTGCGGGAGCGAGATTTTGTCCAAGCCTCACGGGTGGCAGGGGCGGGATCCCTATATTTGATGGTGCGCCATATTTTGCCGCAAACGGCAACCTATGTGGTTATCTCTGCAACTCTGGCGATTCCCGGCTACATTGCAGCGGAGTCGGTATTGAGCCTGATTGGATTGGGGATCCAGCAGCCGGATGCCTCCTGGGGCAATATGCTCTCCCTGGCCACCAACGCCTCCGTAATCATCCTGCAACCTTGGCTGGTGCTGGCTCCCACCGTGATGATCGTGCTCAGTTCCTTATCGTTTAACTTGCTGGGGGATGGCCTGCGGGATGCTCTTGATCCACGGGATCCCTGAAAAGGCGGCTATCCTATTCCACCCTTAGAACCAGCCGATCCGCCTCCCATTGTTGAAACAAGTTGAGGATATGCTCCTCCCTTTCTTCTTGGCCGGCCAGGATCTCAGCACCTGAACAGGCCTGTTCAGCCAATGGCAGCAGCAGCTCCAGCACTTGATAACGGCTAGAAGTAATAACCTTGCCGGGGATTTGAGCGATTTTCCAGAAAATATCCATCTTTTGGGTCGGGATCTGCGCCGGATCCAGTTTGCCCAGTAGATCGGAAAAAGGCACCTTCCGATCCAAATAGCGCACAGAGCCATACTGCACGA
>JAUQVI010000128.1:0-9448 GCA_039794885.1 Thermostichus sp. DG02_5_bins_236 | reverse complement strand
TCCAAATGGACTCTGTCCCGCTGACGCGAACGGACTGAATCGTAAGCTTCATTCAACCTTGTGGGGGAGAGATCTGACTTAGCAGGGCACACCACTGTCCAGTTCTGCCGCCGCGACCAATCGTTCCCGGAACCCAAGAATTTGCCGTTTCCCTTCCACAGGGATCCCTTCTGCTCTGCGCGCAATCGTGCTGCTTGAGCTGCCGCCTTGGCGGGGTTAGGGGCACTGATTTGACCGCTCTCTGAGACAACCCGATGCCAAGGGATCCGATCCCGCTCCTCATCCAATAGGGTGGAGAGAATATAGGCCACGTGGCGGGGCACCCCATCGATATGCTCAGCAAAAGAACGAAAGGTGGAGACTCGTCCAATCGGGATGCTGGCAGTCAGGGTGAGGATATCTTTACTTAATGAGGGCAAAGGCAGCAGATTTCAGCATAAACCGTTGAGTTAGCCAGGGTTAGGCTTGTCGCAGTACCTCCTGCAGGAACGGGGCCAATTCCCGATTCAACTGCCCAGAACGGACATACTCAGCGTAGGTATCGGCTTCGATGGAAAGCAGTTCTTCTCGCAACTGTGCAGCGGCGTAGTCTTTGAGCTGAGGATACTTGCTCTGCAAAGAGCTGATTTCTTCTTCTAGATCGCGGATCCCGCCTTCTACCAGTGCTTTTTGGTACTGATAAAAATCCACTTCTACTTCAATGCGTCCATCCATTTGCATCAGATGCTCTAGAACCCGTTGCAACGCGGTACGGCGGGCTACTTTTTCGGTGTATTCCTGCCTCAGGGGTTGATCCCCCAACAGATTGAGGCCAGTCAATAGAGGTTTCACCGTGAGTCCCTGCACCAACAGCGTAAAGAGCACTACCCCAAAAACAGTGGCAATGATTGCTTCTCGACCCGGCAAGGATTCAGGCACACTCAGGGCTAAGGCAATGGCAACCGACCCCCGCAATCCCCCCCACCAAAGCACCGTCTGAGCTTGCCAGCGAATGGGTTCGGCTCCAGCAGCCCTACGGTTGGCAAACAGCGTAATGTTGTAGAAATTGCTGAGGCCATAGGTGGACAGAGCACGGGATCCCACCATTGCGACAATGGCTATTCCAATCGGGATAAGATTTTCTCCCAAAATGTTGTATCGAATCTGATCCCCGATCAACAAAAACACAATGGAATTCACAAAAAAGGCAAGGAACTCCCAAAACTCGCTAACGATCAAACGGGTGCGCGGATTCATGCCAATTCGGGATCCAAAGTTGCCCAAAATCAGCCCGGTGGTCACTACCCCAATCACACCGGATCCCCCCAATTCCTCCACCACCAAATAGGTACCGTAGGCGGCAATTAAAGTTAGGGATTGCTCCACCAAAGGTAGATCAAAGCGCTGTGTCAAATAGGAGATGCCGAATCCCACCAGTGCCCCCATACCGACACCGATCCCAACCACTGTAAAGACCTGCAGCACTGTCACCTGTAGATCAAAAGTTTCAAGGCCCAACGGGATCCCAACCAACAGGCCAAAAGCCACCACTGCTACCCCATCGTTGAACAGACTTTCCCCTTCCATCAGGGTTTTGATCCGCTCTCCTACTCCCAGCTCTCGAAATAGAGCAATCACCGAAACCGGATCGGTGGCCGATAGACTTGCCCCAATTAACAAAGCCAGCGACAACGGGATCCCGGCCCACTGCGCTAATCCTAGACCGATCCCCACCACGGAGATGATCACCCCCACTGCTGCAAAGAGGGTAATCGGGAACAAATCCCGGCGCAGATCCCCCCACTTTAGGTTCCAGGCCGCTTCAAATAGCAATGGGGGCAAGAAAATGGTCAGAATCAACTCTGGTGAGAGATTGACCAAGCGCACATCCACCAGCGCCAAGGCTGCTCCCACGATCACCAGCAGCAGGGTATAGGGAATCTGCCGTACCCAGCGAAACACCTGCGGTAAGGTGGCCACACTCAGAGAGACGGTCAGCACTAGCAAAAACCGCTCCAGATTGGTTTTGATCACCTCTGATTCCAAGGCATCCAGCACCTCTGCCTCCGCTAAAGTCGCCAGAGCAGTGGCTAAGACCTGAGGCTGGAAATGGCAATTAAGGTGGAAACCGGCCAACGGGATCCCGTCTAGCATGAAGCACTCGCAGTCACATCCGGGATCCAGCCTAGAGCAGGATCCCCTGATCTACACAGTAACGGGGCCATTGAGAGATGAATCCTAGAGAAGAAGTCGATCAAACAGATCAAGAGGAGAAAAACAGGTATTTAATAAACCCAGAAGCCACTCCCACCACAAGAGCGACGATTGCCCCTCGACTGACGAATTCCTGCTGGTCTAGCCGTTTTCCATATCCATCCATCTTGCCGCTCAATTCAGCAATTTTGCCCTCAAGCCCAGTCTGAGCAAGGCTGATTTTGGATTCTAACTCATTCCGGGTCAAGCTAATCTGAGCTTCTAACTCATTCCGGGTCAAGCTAATCTGAGCTTCTAACTCATTCCGGGTCAAGCTAATCTGAGCTTCTAACTGGTTCTGGGTCAGGTCGATCTTGGCTTCTAGCTCAGTCCGAGCTAAACCGATCTCAGCCTGTAGCTCCGTTTTAACTAATCGAACCTCACTCTTGAGTTCAGTAATTTGATTCTCGAACTTTCGATCAAATCCATCTAACTTTTTATCTAAAGCCAGGATGAGATCTTTAATCTCTTGATTCGAGTCCGACATATTGATAACTGAACCTAGATGCCTTGAGTATAGCCTTGGAAGAACATCTAGATTAGCAGAGCTCAACAAACCTAGATCTCTATTCTTCAAGCCTTGGCCTGTCGTCGTTGACGGTAGAGGATCCCTGTGCCCAGGGCTAGAGCAATGCCGATTAACAGCCACTCCTCTGGCTCTGGTACTCCTGTGACCGTAAAGGGTGAGAACGGTTGCGTTAGGGTCTCAGTGCCGGTTTCCACCTCCCGCTCAAAGCGATCCTCAGCAACTTCCGCTTCGGCGAGGGCTTGTCGTTGCCGGTCATTCACCAGCACCAACATCGAAGAAAAAGGCGTGACGATATCCTGCTCTTTGGCAATGGCATGAATGCGATCCAAATCGGCTAGGGTGCGCTCCGGGGTTTGGCGACTCAGATACCGGATCCAATAACGGGCCGCCAAAGGGGCAAAGGAAGGATCCCCTCCAGCTTCCTCCATTTCTTCTGTTTGTACCTGCCAACGGTAGCCATCTAGCACAGTGGATCCGAGGCTAAGCTGGGTTTCCAGTCGGGTCATCAGGGTTTGAAGGTTGGTATCCACGCCCCCATCGGTATCGGTAATCGCCTCCAGCACCGGGTCATCATAAGCTGCAGGCACATCTCCCAAATGCAGGATCCATAAAGGGGCAGTTAACGGGGGCAAGGGATCCCCTTGGGAACCTTCATAACTGCCGGTATCGGTCACGAGTACAACGGCATCGTAGGAGCGGTTGTTTTGCAGGCTATGAAACTGATGCAAAATATCCTGGAGGGTCAGAGATCCGTACAAGGTTAAGGTTTGAGCCTCCAACTGCCGGATCTCCCCCAAAAAGCGAGGACTCATGCCTTCGGCAGAACTGACATATATATCCACCTGGTTTTGTGGCAAGAAAAGGGCATCCAACCACAAAAAAGTTTCCCGCAGGGATCCTCGGTGCTGCCACATGCTGTAGGAGGTATCCAAAACCAGGGCGAAATGCCGGTTCTTGGGGATCCGTTGCTCTGAAAAAGGTTGAGCCCTAAGGGTGGTCGATGGGTCACTGGCGAGGATGATCTGATGGGATTGGGGGTGTGCCATAGCACTGATGTAAGGGGGGAACCATTGCTCGGTGAGAGAGCTGACTTGTTCGCTGTTGTGCCAGCGCTCAGTTTGGCGTGTCCAGTAGATATTGCGCTGCTCCAATAGGTGTGGCAGCGGCCATCCCCCTGGCTGAGCCATGACTTGATAGGTCATCCACAGGTGCATGTGACCAGGGATCCAGCCACCGGTACCTTGAGGATCATAGGTTCTGGGGGGAACGGGGAACGCCCGCAAGCGGTATTGTTGGGGGCCAACCTGCTCCAGTAGGGCGGGATCCACCTGGCGACGCACCTCCTGGGTATAGACCTGTTGGGCTGCTCCGCGCGGGGCCACCACATGGGGGAAGCGTTGCCCCAAGTCTTCGGTTTCCCCAAGCCAGAGGCCGGTGATGACAGCACTTTCGGGCAAAGAAAAAGCGTAAAAAACCTCCTGCTGCTCCCAGGTATTGTTTTCATACCGTTCGTGGATCTCAACTTGAGCAATATCCCCCTCAGATTGAACAGTCACCTCCTGTTTGGCCAGCCAAACCCGTTTTTGATCGATATCCAAAAGACCCGCCTGCACATCATCCCTGTTGAGGGTGGCATCTAGGGCCTGACGAATGGTTTCGCTCTCCGCTTTCTGGATCGGTTTATCGAAGAACTGTTCGTAAAGCTGACCAGCTTTGGCTTGATCCTCCAGGGATCCATCATATAAAAAGGGTGAAAACAAGGTGTTGTGAACTGCCTGAATCTTTTCCCCGATGGCTCGGGGTAAGCCAAACACATCTTGGTAAAGCTCCCGCAGATTTTGAGTTTCAGTGCGAGTGCTGAGATAGCGATAGGGAGACAGGTAGGCATTCAATAAACCACTTCGAATTGGGTCAGACTCCTGGAGCAACTCCTGACGGGCCTGATCGGTGGTCGGTGGATTCTTGAGTAATGCAAAGGCCCGCACTTGGGGTTGAGTTTGCAACGTTAGGAATAACCCCATCCATACCCCCAATACAGCAACCAAGCCGACAAAAACACGAGGGGATCCCCAAATAGTGGTAAGCTGCATCACCTTCCGCCAGCCGGAACGCAAATACAAGCCCGTCATGGAAAAGGGCAGCAGGATAAAGACTAATCCTCCTGCTCCCAAAACCAATAGCATACTGCTGTAGATGAGCAAGAAAAAAGGCAGAGCTTCCCAGGAGATATATTGCAAGCTAGATACCCACTCAAACTGAAAAAAGTCGATCACTAGATAGATCGCCTCTTTGGCAAAGATCATGGTGATAGGAGGCACATATAGACTCAAGAGGATCCCGCCATAAAGCCCGGTGATGATCAGCAAACTATGTCCCGTCAGTTGCAACCAACTACCCCAGCGGCCCCACGCTTTGCTGGGCCAGGCTAAGTCCGCACCATAAGCCAGCACTGACAATAAGAAAGTGACCACCATGAACAGGCTAGAAAGTGGCATTTGCCGAAAGACAAACAGCCGAATTAAGCACAGCAAAGTCAGCGGTGCCTCTAGACCAAAAAATAGCTGCATCAGTTGCCCTGGTTTTTTGAGATAGCGAATCAGCCCCCAGAGCGAACACCCGACCGGTACCAACAGCAGCAGGAGTATCGTCAAGAAAAGATTGAGATTGAAATTTTCTTGCCCAATGGCAATAAGAAACGAATATCCGATTAAAGGAAGAAACCCCAGATATACCAAGGTCAGGGATCCCGCATTCCAACTCCAGAAAATGCCGTAAAATGCCCAGTTAGACAGTCGTCGCATCCAACTTATTTTTTGAGGCTCAGAGGTAGCAGTAGCAGTCATGATAGAGTCCCCTTGGTTAAGTGTGGGATAGAGAAGAATTCAATAAACAAAAGAGTTAACTTGCACTAAAATTCAATATCTCCTGAGCACCTAACACCAGTTCTAGAAAAATCCTAGACTGAACTGGGTCATTCGCACAAAATTGCTGAGCTTGATCCGACCGTTTGTCAACTGATAAATGCTAACCGTTGGCTGTTTGGGATCCCCGATGAATCGTTTTCCACCCAAAGCTCGAGAATTGACAATCCAGTATTCACGGATCCCCATGGCTTCATGATCCTCCAGCTTGCGGGCGTAATCATCCTGCCAATTGGTACTGGAAATCTCAACCACAAGAGGAGTTGAGGATCCATACATAATTGTTGAGGCTATTTTCCAAAGAGGCTCTTTTTGCAGGGCCTGTCGATCCAAAATGATCACATCTTGCAGATCAGTATCCATCGCACTTTTTGGCTTGATACAGCAGCTTTTGGAGATGAAGTAGAATAATGACAGACGTTCAATTTCTCGATCCAGTTTGCGCGCAATTAAACCCGCCAACTCTTCATGTTCGCGCCAGCGGCGACTTATCGCATCTCCTATGAGCCGCATTTCTACCACCTCGCCGTCAATCAACTCATAGCGGCTGCCATCGTTGGGATACCAGTCTAAAAATTCTTCAAAGGTTAATTTTTGGATTTTCTGGAGTTCGTATACCATCGATTTTCTCAATGAAAAAATAGTTATAACTAAAACACAGACTTTAATCTGGTTTGGAGCTGAAGGGCTAACGACTGAATTTCAGGCTCATCTGGAGAATAGAATCCCTCCAAAACTCCTGATACCAATACCCAACGGGGATCCGTTTGCCGTAGGGTTCCTTGCAGCTCTGACCCAATTCGACTAAGGAGATTATCTGTAGTACCCTGGGCCGATTGAAACCAATAAAAGCCTGAACTGGCCACAGCAGATCCAGGGATTCCTTGCTCCAACGTTAACCAGCGGGCCTTGAGATCGGGATTCAGCTCCACCGGGATCATCGTGGCCACTCGAAAACCACTGGCGGCCCAACAGAGTTCGGGGGCATGGTGCTGTCGCCAACTGCTGCTCCCCACCAACAGTAGGGATCCCTGCACAGTGCCTGTATCGAAGTGAGTCTTCACAACTGTTGTGCCCTCTTGTGGGCGAAAGAAGTCTTGTTCAGCCGCTGTCAATGCCAGAGGAGTTATCACCCAAGTGGGGGAGCCAATCTGTACCTGTTGCACATCCAATGCCTGGGGGATCCGCACTGATGGAGGCAACCCAAGGGATCCCAGCCACAGCAAG
Organism: Thermostichus sp. DG02_5_bins_236; assembly: GCA_039794885.1. GTDB lineage: Bacteria > Cyanobacteriota > Cyanobacteriia > Thermostichales > Thermostichaceae > Thermostichus. Next base: position 2,539 of record JAUQVI010000128.1, on the reverse strand, counting down.
GGCAAAACCAACCATAACCCCCAGGGGGGCGATTTTGGGGAAGCAGTTGAACTGGGCCTGTTCTCAGATGGGGCTATTCCCCAAGCGGGTACCCATTGCAAAGCCAGCCAGCTCAGCCCACAGGCCGACACAAACCCCAAAACTCCCAAGGGCACATGCAGCAGCTCCGCCAGTTGAGGCTGCGATAGCCCATATCCCACCTCCACCAACCCCCACACTCGCAAGATATTGGCCATCATCAGGGCAACTAGGGTGAAACTCGCCACCCCCAACCAACGCCAATCTATGCGCCGACCTTCCAGCCAAGTGGCCCCCAACAAAAAGCACCCGCCCACCCACAGCCCCTTCAGGCCGCTACAGGGCAAATCTACATGGGCAATGCCGTTCTCCAGCAGAATAATATCGTGGGAAGAAATGGCAGCAACGCCCCTGGCTTTTAGCAACTGCTCCACCACCTGAGCCGTCACCATCCGCGCCGGAAATCCCAAACCACTGCCAAATGCAGCTCCAAAAGGCAACAACACTGATATCCCCAGAGCAAAGGGCAAACCCCGCCACCACAAAAATCCAGGCAACCCCAACCCCAGCAGTCCATAGAAGCCCCAACTGAGTTGAAGCGACTGCCCGATGCTCTCCGGCAGGGCTCCCCCCACAAAAGGCACCACACCCGCTGCCAGCAACATCCCCAGGGATCCCCAGTGGCAACCCGGCACCAGCTTCAGCCCCTTAGGTTTTGCCCCGGCCCAAAGGATCACCAACCCCAACCCCGCCAGTAGCCACAGGATCGAACTGAGCCGGGATCCCAATTCCCCCAACCATTCTGTTAGGGATCCCCAGTGGATAATCAACCAGGAAACTGTCAGCAATCCTGGTAGAAGCCAGCTCTTTGTAGGTGTGGACAGCATCTCAGATTCTTCTGACTCTGTGCCCCCCGGTTCTGACCTCAATATATCCACTCACTCCTCCTGCCTGTTTGAGAAGGCTGCTTTGGGTTATAGCCTCAAGGCAAGGGATCCCGCGTGAGTCAGATCACAGCCCCATAAGAGGGCAATAACGATCAGTCCAACAGATACAAGCTGCATATTGTAGTAGATAGATTGGATTTGGAAAAATTGACACTCAGACGGGCTTAAACATCTCGAACATTCTCTAGCAGCAGGAGAGACATTGCTCATCAAGACAGGTAAAAATCCTTTATAGATGATTATCATGCAAAATGTTGACCACATAGCTGCATCAGGGTAATATCGTGTAAATTGACAAGAGATACTGTGCACTAATAAATTTACAGCTTAATTATTATGCATCTTCCTATTGAAGTATATGTTAGCTGGGTTCGGCTTCGTTTTTGGGTTAGGGCTACAGCAATCCAGAAAGAGATATGAGATAGAATAGGAGAACGTCGCTATATCCTAACCATGAGCATACCTGAAGAGTAGTCCTAAACAAGTAATGACTCATTCTAATGGCGTAGAAAGTTAAAAATCGCTGCCATGTGATTGTCAATCTTCCTGGAAAATAACAAAGTCTTTCTAACCCGTCGCCCCACTCGCTATCGTAATGGGTTATTTAACCTTTCAACCCATGCAGTCTTCCCACTTCTTTTATGAACCGCCGGATGCTGTTTAGCTGGTATCACACCCACATACGTCTCCCAAAAGCCTGTATAAATCAGAGCATTTTTACGATAATCTTCTGGAATCCATTGCCATAGTCTTCTGGCACTCTTTCTGCTTCTATCGCCAACCTAAGCAGCTACAACTTTGTGAGTTCAGAATCCATTGCTATCCACAACCATTAGGCGTTATTTTTGGATCCCACAAGCGACCACAGCTCATTGTGTTTCAGGATTAGAGACCTTTTTGTGGCTGATTCTCCAGCAGCTGAGAAGTATAAGTAGCTTTGTGATTCCCATAGTCTTGCAACCCGGTCTCAGAGACTTCTGCTACCCTAGCGATCGCTGCTAGAGAAAGTTGATCAATGAGAGACTTAGCTTCTTTCGAGACAAACTTTTGAGTGGAATTAGGTACAAACTGTCGATGACAAGAATGACAGCGATAGCGCTGCTTGCCATTGTGTATTTTTCCATACTTAACGACGCTGATTGAGTTGTATTCGGGGCATTGCATCCTGATCATTCTTTGGAAACTTAGAAATCATGTATTAACTCAGCATTACTTACGATGCACTACCTCCTACAGAAGCATGAATTTACGCATCTGGGGTTCAGACTGGATCTCTTACTTGAGGTTGATGAGACAGATCGCACAGTAGGGGATCCTCTTGTCCAGGATAAAAGTCAGGATCCATTGCTTGCTCAAAGGTGTAGGGACAGTTGGCGGGCAGATCTTTCTCCGATAATGGCGTTTCTTTCACCACCAAAAGGATCCCGTCTTGATGAGCCTCTTACAGGGCTGCTGACAGATCTGGTTTGAGACTGGGATTATCTTGGAGCAATCGCTGAATCTGGCGGCGTTGTTCGGTAATAGTTGCCCGCCAGCTTTTACCCCGTAGTTGGGGTTGAAACTGCCACTTCAGC
>JAUQVI010000127.1:0-9456 GCA_039794885.1 Thermostichus sp. DG02_5_bins_236 | reverse complement strand
AGTTCGTCGTAAAAAAGGTTGGTGGCGATTCGACCCAGCCAACTGCGGAATTTAACGGGTTCTTGCAGTCGCTTCAGGTGGCGATAGGCACGAATCCACACTTCCTGAGCCAGATCGTGCCGGTCATGCCAGTCGGGGGCCAGATGATAGAGAACCTTATCCACATGCCCTTGATGGCGACGCATCAGCTCTGCAAAAGCCTCGCGGTGGGGCTGGGATCCCTGCTGACAAAGCAGCACCAGATCCAAGTCAGTGAGCTTTTCGGGCCGCACAGGCACGCTCGTCACCAAAGCCGACCAAGGCTGGCAACTGATTTCGCTGAGGGCAGCATTCATAGGCGTTCATGGGGTGAGAAGCAACAGCAGAGGGATCCCCTCTTAGGCAGAACCTCTGTCTCTTGGACGAAATGGGAGAGTGGGGGTTCCCCCTATTCCGGAACCTCCCTCGAACAGCCAAGGCAGGCTCAGGAGCAATGGCTACAGAACCATACAGACAAGACCACTTGGACAAGACCATTCCCTCCCGGAATTTTGGTGCAAACTACGAGACTGCAGGCTGCCCCACTAAGAGCACTTTTGCAGGATAGCCCTTGGCCTGGCGACTGGGCTACAGTGAGCTTGCCCCGAGTCTGGAAGCTACCACCGCATGACTGCTAATTCTCCTGTTTCCACCTCATTGGCTGCTGTTCTTTCCGAGCTAAAAGCGGTGCCAATGTTGGCACAAATCTCGGCGGCCTCTCTGCAATGGCTGGCATCCCAGGTGAAGTTACGGGAGGTTTCGGCAGGACAAGCACTCTTCATGCAAGATGCCTGGGGCAGTGTTGTTTATCTGATTCTTTCCGGTTGGGCGAAGGTGCGACGAGCTGTGCGAGTACGCAATGGAGAGTCTGTGCCGGATAACTCCAAAACCCTCGCCCTTTTGGGGTCGGGCTCCTGGGTGGGGGAAATGGCTGTTTTGGATGAAGCCCCTCGCTCTCGGGATGTTCTGGCTCTGACGACGGTACGGGCAGCCGGGATCCCGGCTGCGATTTTCAGTGAATTGATGATCCAGGAGCCGCAATTGTGCTATCAACTGGCCACTAGCCTCTCCCGCCGCCTGCGTCTAACCAACCTGCAAGCGGATCTCAGCCAGCAAAGCCCACCGGTGCGCCTAGTCCATACGCTGGTGCAACTGGCAGAAGCTTTTGGGGAGAAAACCCCCCAGGGGGTGCGCATCTTCCACCCGCCCATACAGGACTTGGCGGATCTCAGCCAAGTTAGCCCCGAGGCCGCGACGGCGGTGCTGGATCGCTTTGTTCAACAGGGGGTTGTGAAGCTATTGCCAGACCAACAATCCCTGCTGCTAGTGCAGTATGCCAAGCTGGTGGAAGCTACCCGCTTGCTGTAGAGGTTTTCCCAAGAATTTTCACAAACCGGTCATGCGCCCCCAACCCATTCCTCCTCAACCCGGACAGGAATCCGTCTGGGATTATCCGCGCCCACCCCGCCTAGAGCCTACCTCAGAATGGGTGGAAGTGATCTTTAATGACCAGCTGATTGCCAAAAGCCAAAGCTGCTATCGGGTTTTGGAAACCAGTCACCCGCCGGTGTACTACATTCCTCCCGCCGATATTCAGCTGCAGTACCTCCAGCCCAGCCCACGCACCTCCTTCTGCGAGTTCAAGGGATCCGCCCGCTATTGGACGGTACAGGTCGGCTCCCAAACCGCGGTCGATGTGGCCTGGAGCTACCCGGATCCCAGCCCAGCGTTTTTACCCATCCGCGACTACCTCGCCTTCTATCCGGGCCGAATGCAAGAGTGCCGGGTAGATGGAGAACTCGTGCAGCCGCAACCGGGAGGCTTCTATGGCGGCTGGATCACCACCAAAGTGGTGGGCCCCTTCAAGGGCGGATTGGGCAGTTGGGGTTGGTAAGCCCGGAGTTGATCCCCATCTGGGATCCTCAGTCGAAGTACCGATTCTAGGGGAGGGGATCCCTTTTGCCGACGAAAAGGACTAAAGTAAATCTGATTCGGGTAAGTTATCCTCAATCAAGGGATCCCGCTAGGGGTCGTTCAGCCCATTTAGCGCTGCCCCACAGAGACAGAGTCTCACACGTTGCTGCAGAATGTCCTGGGGAGAGGGGAGGACAAGCTTCCAGTGGTTCAACAGGAGAGCAGACAAAAACCATGACGGTGCGGGTAGCCCTCGACTACTATCGGGTTTTGATGCTGTCGGCACGGGCAGATGAGCATCAGATTGAGCAAGCTTACCAGGAACGGATCGATCTCAAACCAGGAGAGCGTTCTTGGCTGCTGGGGTTCTCTCCTGAGGCGGTGGGGAGTCGAGCCCAGCTGATCCAGGAAGCAGCCGCAGTGTTGCTCAATCCAGAAGCAAGACGCAACTATGATGAACACCTTACTCCGGCGGATCCCACATTGATGGTGGAAGAGTCCCTCTTGCCCGGAGTGTTGTGCTTGCACTGCGAATCCGGAGAGTATCAAGCCGCATTGGATTTGGCACAAGCAATGTTGGATCAAGGTCACCTCGCCCGTTCCGATGCGATTCTGTCCCGGGCTATTGGTCGTTTGGAGTTGGGGCGAGAAGCTTGGCAACAGGGATCCTATGAAGAGGCTGCCCGCTCTCTACAGGCCGGTTTGGCAGAGCTGGAGGAATACCAGGCGTTTCCGCAAATGCAGGCGGAGATCCGAGTGGATCTGGGCAAGCTGCGCCCTTACCGCATTTTGCAACTTCTCAGCCACGAACCCGATTCCGAAGCCAGCAAGGGATCCTTAGGGGATCCAGCCTTGGTACGGCAGCAGGGACTCACCCTCCTCAAGGCCATGTTGGATGAACGGCGTGGCATTGAGGGCACTGGCCAGGATGGTTCCGGACTCAGTACCGAAGATTTCTTGCGCTTTATCCAACGGGTGCGCCGTCAACTCACCCTCAAGGAGCAACAGGAGCTGTTTGAGCGGGAGGCAGAGCGCCCCTCCATGGTGGCGGTCTACTTGGCGGTGCAGGTGTTGCTGGCGGGGGGGTACCTGGACAATCGCCCTGCTCTGGTCAGGCGAGCCCGTGGCCACCTCGCGCGGCTGGCACAACGGCAGGATGTCCATCTAGAACAAGCTATCTGTAGCCTGCTGCTGGGCCGCACCGAGGAAGCCCTACAGCATCTGCAATCAGCCCAAGAGGAAGAGGCGTTGCAGTTTATTGAGGAGCACTCCGCCGGATCCCCTGACCAACTGCCGGGGCTGTGCCGCTTCACGGAAAAGTGGTTTGAAGTGGAAGTCTTTCCGGAATTTCGTGATTTGGAAACTGTCCAAGCCACTCTGCAAGCCTACTTCGATAACCCGCAGGTTCAGGCTTACCTGGATGAAATGCCCAGCCGTGAAGACCCGCCGGAAGGGATCCCTGGGATGTTATCTCCCCAATCCCCCAGCCCGCCTCAGCCCCATTTGCCCGCTATGGTTGGCCCACGGGTTACAGAACAAACGCAAGAGTTGAATCGCACCCCAAGTCCTTTACAACGGGGGGGAGCCATATCACCGCCCACCGCCCCTCTGGACACACCTCGTATGGCGGATTTGCCCACCTATCCGAGTGCAGACGGGTTGGATGGTCATCCCTACCCAGGTGAACATGAGATCCCTCCGGCCCGCAGTCGTGCCTCCTATCGCGTTAGCGGGACGGAGTCCTATGACTCGGAGGGTCACCGCCGTAGCCGCTCTGGGCCCAGAAGAAACCGCGGTCGCGCTGGCGGTGGGGATCCCTATCGCCCTGCCATTCCTGCTGGGGTTCGCCTTGCCGGGGTCGTGAGCATTGGCATCATTTCTTTGATCGTAATTTGGCAGATGTTGCGGGGCCTGTTCACGCCACCCCCAGCACCGCCGATTGAACAGCCGCAGGTGCAACTGGATGAGCCCCCAGTTGCCATTAACGACCCTGCCCAACCAGAATTGACTCCGCTGCCGGAGCCAGAATTGACTGGCCCCTTAGCCGAATGGCAGGGTGTGCAACAGGTGCGAGTGATCTCGAATGATGGCATCAACATTCGCCAGCAACCTAGCCTGACGGGAGCGATTGTTGGGGCTGCCCCTCGTCAAGCCCTGCTGCGGGTAGTGGAGGTGCAGGCCGGAGAAGGACAGGTTCCCGTGTGGTTGCGCATTGAGCGGGATGGGGCTCCAGGCGGTTGGATTGCCGCACAATCGGGCACAACTCGTTTGGTGGAACGACCCTGATGGGTCTGTGGCTCAGAAGATTCTGCTCCTCTCGCGGGGATAGATAGTACCCCTTTTTTGCTCTTGTGGATATTCTGCGCAATGCCCCGCTTGGGGTTTATTTAGAAGAACCTCGTACTTGGCTGCATCGCCTCGACCCACGCGTCAAGCTGATCTGGCTGCTGAGTGTGTTGCTCAGCCCGATCCTGGCCAGTAATGTCTGGCGCCTAGCCGTGGTGGTTGCCCTGTTGGTGCTGACGGCTGTGGCCCGCTTGCCGCGCCGAGTCTGGTCACGCCAGCTCTCGTTGGTTCTGGTTTTGAGCCTGCTCACCTTCGGGATTACCAGTTTGGCACCGGATGGGTTGGGGGTTTCACCGCAGCCGCAACGGCAGGATGTGCAGGTGGTGGGCTATGGGTTGACCGGGATCCCCAGTTCTGAACTGGAAGAGACAACCCGAGCATGGATGGCCCAAACTCGTCAATGGCAAGTGCCCTATCGCTATCGTCTGGCTCGTTTCTCCTTGTTAGGACGAACGTTTCAGATCTCCCGCCGTTCTTTGTCGGTTGCGCTGCGGCTGGGCACTCTCATGTTCACGCTGCTCTATGCCACCAACTTGTTTTTGCTCACCACCGCTTCTGAAGAGATTACGGAAGGTATCGGGCGGTTGTTGCAACCTCTGAAAGGCTGGGGGCTGCCGATTGCGGAGGTAATCCTTACCTTGACTCTGGCCCTGCGCTTTCTGCCGCTGGTGATGGAGGAGGTGCAAAACTTGATCCGGGCGGTGCGAACACGGGATGTGCGCTGGGGATCCCTCAGTTTCCGGGGCGGGATCCAAACCTTAATGGCCCTAGTGGAACGGTTTTTTGAAAATTTGCTGTTGCGGGCCGAACAAACGGCTACAGCGATGCAGGCACGGGGCTTAACAGGCCCGGATCACCCGCTGCGCTGGCATCCCCTGCAACTGCGAAGGCCGGATCTTTGGATGCTAGCTCTACTGCCGCTGTTTTGGTTGGTACGGATAGCAGGCTTCAGTCAGGTTTAGATCTTTGTAGATCTGGGTTTATAGCCTTGAGATGGGGTGAAGGCTGGGAATGAAAAAACAGGGACTGCGTCGGGAGACTCAGCCGACTGGACTAACCTCCTCACTGCCCACCGGCAAGAGCAGGCGAGAGACGCAGCGCCCATCGGCAGACTGATAGAAGGAGAGCTGCCCCCCCATCCGCTGTGCCACCCGTTGACACAGACCCAGTTCCAAGCCAGGGCTGACCGTGAGGGGAGACCTGAGCAAGGGATCCGCATAGATCACCGTCTCTGGATCCAACTGCAGCGCCGCCATCAGGTTGGGGTCAAAGCTGCCTTGATCCACCACCAACAGTTCTACATACCCCTCACTGACTTGGCTCCACAAATCCAGCCGTCCCTCTTCCGGGCTGCGCTGTGCTGCTGCCACCAAGACCTCCCAGAGAATCATCTCCAGTCGTCCTGCATCCCCCTGAACGGCAATGCCCATATCCCCATGGGCGCGGGGCCACAGTTTGCGTTTTTGCGTCAATCCTTCCAGGCGGCGTAGCCCTTTACGAACCAAGGCCGCTAGGGGCACCGACATCGACTCTGGCTGCACCTGCCAAGATTCCGACTGCAGCAAAGGCCCTGTGTAGGTGGTCAAATCCCGCAGCCCTCTGCCGATCTCCACCACCTTCTGCCAGCGAGTCGCTTCGTCACCGGGAATTTCCGGTACCTGACCCAGGCGACGCAGGTTCTCCAGCAGGGTATTCTGCATATCCAGCAGACGGCGGTGCTTATACCAGTTCAATTCACTGAGCACCTCCTGCCGTTCCTGTAGAGCGTGGATCCAGAGTATGCGCCGTAGTGTCCAGCAGCAGGTTTGGGCGATCAACATCACTGCCGCCCGCTCATAGGGATCCCAAACTTTTCCGGCTTCCGCGCCCAAGATCAAGACCCCCAAAGGAGCCAACAAATCCGCCCCAGATCCCAGAGGCATGAGTAGCCAGGATCCCAAGCCAACGGAATTTAACCAGGTGCGGCTGGCGGGGGGGATCTGTTCGTGGGTTAGGGGCAGGGGTTCTACCGATTGCAGCGCATAAGCCAGTAAGGGATCCTGCAGATTGATCTCGGTAGGGCCCGTCGGACGAAACTCGGAAGCCGTGGCAAAGGGAGGTTGCAATTGGCCGTGACTGGCTCCGGGCCGCCAACTGACCAAAAGGGCCAAAGGGATCCCTAGCAATTGGGCGGTTTGTTGCACGGTGGTAGTGTAGATCTCCAGGAGGGTGGAGAGGTTTTGCAGCGTTAAACAGGTGGTGCTCAAGCCATTCAGGAGTTGCGCTTGTCGTTGCCGCGATTCCTCCAATTGGCCCTGCCGTAAAACCACCCCCAATTGTTGAGCGATCCCCCGCAGCAGTTGCCGCTCCTCCCGGCTCCAGGCACGCAGTTGCTGGTGCATGACCAGGATCAACCCTTCGATGGGGGCAGCCTCGGTTTCGCTGACATGGCCAGTGTAGGTGAGCATCAGGGAACGGGTGCCTAAAGCAGCAAATTCCTGCCGCCAAGACAGCAGCCGCAGATCTTGATCGTAGTTTTCCGCCACCAATACCTGATTGCGCATCAGATCCCCCCAGTCTTGTTCGCTTAAGGGGGTGAATTGCTTCGGTATGGGCTGTTTGCCCTCACTGCGGTATTCGTAAAATAGGCGCGGAGCTTGCGTACCCGGATCCAACATCAACACCACCACTGCACTGGCTTTCAGGCGTTGACCCAAGCCGATGATCGCCTGCTGTAGAGCTTGTTGTTGATCCGCTTGGCTGTAAACCGAACGGGCCACCTGTTGCACAAACTCTTGGTCACTGGCCAACTGCCGAATTTTCTGATCCAGCCCTTCTAGAGGTGTAGCCAATGCCAACCAGTTACCGGCGGCTGCCACCAATTGCCGCTCGATGTCCTGCCAGGTGCGGGGCAAATCCGACTCTACACAAATAAACCCAAGCAGGTCTTTTTGCAGCAAAATCGGGGCTGCTAAGACCGCCTGAGCCCGCAACTGTTGCATCAACTTAGGGGTGATCTCAGAGCGAGTCGTCCCTGTGGCATCATGGGCCACCACCACCTGTCCATCGGCGAGGGTATAGTACATATCCCCCAGTTCCCGCAGGGGCAGGCTGCCAAAAGACTCCGTCCCGCTGTCGCTTAAGCGTTGCGTAGCAACAACGCGAACAGAAGCTGGGGTTGCTGCGGTTTTGGCTCCTTTCGCGGCTGGGCTAGCTTTGGGGGCTGTGAGATGGGGACTAAACTGCCCCTGGCCGCGTTCGTGCCAGTACACCTGAATGCGCACCGCACCGATGAAGGACTGCAACTCCTGGGTTACCAAGCTGACCCGCTCCTGCAGGGATCCCGCCTGCCGCATAGCGATGCCCAAAGCGACCAAAGGATCCTCAAGGCGCTTTTCGGTTTGCTGTTTCCAAGCGGATTCCAACTGCTGCAAAGAGGTGGCCAGCTGCCCCAGCAAGATGCCCAGGAGCGCTTTTTCTTCTTCGCTGGTGGTAATGCCCCACACCTGGGATCCCAGCATCAAAACCCCCAAGCAGCGGCGTTGGGTACGAATCGGGTGGATCAAGCAGCCCTGGATCCCGCCTAAGCGCTTGGATTCCCGTTGCCAAATGCCCATGCGGGGCTCTTGAGACATATCCGGCAGGCTGATCGGTCGCTGCTCGATCACCACCTGCTCCATAATTTCCCCTGGCTGGAGGGGATGCACAGCCCGCAACAGGGTTTGATCCTCGGGGAGAGTAACCCCGCCCTGGCCCACCAATTGATGGTTCTGGTAGTCGTACAAGGCCAACCAGATCAGGGGGGCGACAAACACGGCCCTCACATAATCTAGGGTGAGTTGAATCAGTAGCTTGGCATCCGTCTGCTCCCGCATCTGCTGTAACGTGGCTTGCAAGGCCACCAGAGGTGTTGTTGCCTCTGAACCATCAGAGTAGTGGGGCCCAGACTGAACCATATTCAAGCTCTCCCAAGGGCAAAAAGGCTGCATTTGCCAGATTCTGGCTCACCTTGAGCTTAGCCCCCAAATCGGAGGCTGGGTAGCATCCCGAGTGGGGAGAGCCTGAGGGAGAAGGGTGCTCCTGTCTTAAGCGCCTTGAACCGGGATGCCACGCAGTTTATGGGTGTTGGTGACCAAGCTCTGGGCAAAGCGCTGGAACCGCTGTTGGAGGTTCTCATCCTTAAGGTTGCCCTGTTCGTCGAAGGCGTTCCAAGCTCGACCAATAGCAATTTGATCAGGGATAACCCAGCCACGCACCCAACGCACAATCAGACGCATTTGATTGAGGGTATTGCTGTTGGTTTCGCCCCCCAAAACACTGATCAACCCAAAGACCTTACCTTCAAGTTCATCAAAACTGAGCAAATCAAGGGCATTTTTCAGGCTGCCACTGATGCTGCCGTGGTATTCAGGACTGGCCAAAATGATCCCATCCGCCTGTTTCAGGGCCTCCTTTAATACCGCAACATCGGGATAGTCGGCGTAAGATTCAGACCCATCCACAAAGGGCAGGTTCATCTGCCGCAGATCGAGAATATGTAGCAGGATCCCCAGATTTTCAAACTCACGCCGCGCTACCTCTAAAGCCCGATAGGTGGAGGAGTTGGGCCGCCGACTACCGCCGATCGCCACAAAACGAGCCGCAGAAGTCTGGAGAATGCTGGTTTGAGGATCAACAGTAGGGGGTTGTTCGCGTAAGCGGGCCGTAGGCTTTAGAGTTGAGAGGGTCATGAGCTTAGCTTGAAAACGTTAGTCTGATTACAAATTATCATAACTCATACTAACTCCGTTTTGTAAAGATTCCTTTAGGTTTACTGCTGCCAGGGCCAACGCATTACCTGCAGAAGGTTGGAAAAGTCATCTCGCCAGATGGGATCCCCGGCTTGGGGCAGGAGCGGTTGCCAGGGATCCCGCAGACTCCACTGGGCTGAGTCTGCCGTCATCAGAACCCAGTGGGAAGGGGCTAAGCCCGCCTGTCGTTCGACTGGGGAGAGCTCCGTCTGGGCTTGTTGCCAGGCTTGCAGGTGCAGTTGACCGACTAACCCCGCCAACACGGGAGTCAAATTCAGATGACGATTGGTGATGTTAAAGAGCAACCCGCCTTGCGGCTTTAGCTTGTTGAGGTAGAGGGTCAGGGCTTCTTGCGTGAGTAAATGCACCGGCACCGCATCGGAACTAAAGGCATCCATCACCATCAGGT
>JAUQVI010000126.1:0-9542 GCA_039794885.1 Thermostichus sp. DG02_5_bins_236 | reverse complement strand
AGCTGATTTTGGTAGCCAAAAAGGCATTGGCCGCATATTTGATCATCTCAGCAGAAGCTAGGTCGGTCACCACCCAAGGCACCGGATCCCCACTTAGCCCCCCTTGGCGGCTTAGGATTGGCTCGTAGAGCTCCCGCAGAATGGCAATCGCCCGCGGGCTATCGGATCCCACCACAATGCGGTCGGGGTTAAAAGTATCGTGAATGGCGCTGCCCTCCCGCAGAAATTCAGGGTTGCTCACCACATCAAACTGCGGTAACCAACGGGATCCCTCCAGAGTAAGCACTTCCCCTCGTCCGGTAACCGCTCTACCTGGATCGCCTTCTGAACCTTCTACTGGATCAGCTTCTAGGCTGCTCAATCGTTGCTTGGCTGCCTCTGCTGCCCCATCCAAGATGAGCATGCGCACCCAGTCCCCGGAGCCAATCGGTACGGTAGACTTATTAACAATCACCCGATACTGCTCATTCAGATGTTGGCCAATCTCCCGTGCCACCGCCTCCACATAGCGCAAATCTGGATCCCCACTCGCTAGGGCAGGCGTACCGACAGCAATAAACACCACCTGGCTGTTTTGGATCCCGGCTGGTAAGTCGGTGGTGAACTGCAACAGACCACTGGCAGAGCCATCCCGCACCAATTCCTCCAGCCCAGGCTCATAGATGGGTAACCGACCCCGCTGCAATCCTTCTATTTTGGCCGGGTTGTTATCCACACAAATGACGTGATGACCGAGATGGGCCAAACAAGCCCCTGTCACTAACCCTACGTAGCCGGTGCCAATGACCGCAACACGCATAGGCAAGCCATCCTCAAGTTGCTTAGTGTATCTAATTAAACTAAAACTCTCCGCATCCTGCTCCCAAGATACCCTGTCTGCCGGGATCCCTAACCCCTGCAGTTGAGGGAAATCAATTCTTGCCGGGGCGGATGGCACAATGGAGGGTGGACTGCTTTGGGTTAGTGAGCTTGTCGGCTGCCAGTAGGGTTTCAGGGCATCGTCAGCGCCAGGTGCAAAAGGTGCTGTATATCACGCTGGGACTGAACATTCTGGTGTTTCTGGTTAAGCTGATTTTGGGGCTGACGACGGGATCCCTGAGTTTGATTGCCGATGCTTTGCATACCTCCACCGACAGTGCCAGCAACATCCTCGGCCTGTTGGCGATGCGGTTTTCTTCATCAGAACCGGATGCCGAACATCCCTATGGGCACACGAAGTTTGAATCCATTGGTGCTTTGGGGATCGCTGCTTTTTTGGGCATGGCCAGTTTTGAGATTTTGCGCACAGCCATTGGACGGTTTTTTGAACCGGCTCCCCGTCTGGAAATCGATGAACTGACGTTGATGTTGATGGTGGGGGTACTGGGCATCAATATTTTCGTCACAGTTTATGAGCACCAACGGGGCAAGGCTCTATCTAGCCGCTTGTTGTTGGCAGATGCCCGCCATACCCTCAGTGATGTTTGGGTGACGCTGACGGTGTTGCTGGGGTTGGTGGGTGTGCGCTGGGGCATCACCTGGTTGGATCAAGCCCTAGCCTTTCCCGTAGGCTTGCTGGTGTTTTGGAGTGGATGGGAAGTGTTGCGAGAAAATGTTCCCTATCTTACCGACAGTGTGGCCATTCCTCCCAAAGCCTTGCGGGATCTGATCATGAATTTGCCGGGTGTGTTGGACTGCCATGAGATTACCTCCCGTGGGATCCCTGGACAGATGATTTTCATCGAAATGCATATGGTGGTGGAACCGCAGGATATTGAATCGGCCCATCGGATTACTGAAGAAGTGGAACAATTGCTGCGGGAGCGCTATGGAGCCGTGCGAGCCACCATTCACTTAGAGCCCTACTCCTACATTGAGGGATCCGATCGCGTGAGCGGGACGGAGTCCTTTTCTTGAAAGCATGTTCAGACGGATCGCGGGGGGTCTTGTCGTTCTGCTCCTGTGCATCGGCTGTGTGGGTTGCCGACTGTTGATCTCGTGGCCTCCGTCGAAACAGCCCACATTTCCCCTCATGGGCGGATTGGGATCCCTGCACCACCCGATTGAAACTGAGGATCCCGTTGCCCAACGCTATTTTGACCAGGGGTTGGTGTGGCTGTACGGGTTCAACCGGGAAGCGGCTGTGGCCTCTTTTCAGGCGGCTATCGAACGGGATCCCAGCTGTGCTCTATGCTACTGGGGAATGGCTTATGTCCTGGGGCCAAACCTGGCGGATCCGAAAGGGGAGGACCCCAAGATTTTGGATCTACTGGCGATTGGGCGCACACTTGCCCAAATCCGTCAGGAACGGGTCTATCTTTGGGCGCTGACTCAACGTCACCTCTCCTCTGAGCCAAAAGATGACCGACAACAGGCGCTGAACTATGCCGGCGCCATGCACAGCCTGACCACCCTTTTCCCGCAGGATCAGGATGCTGCTACCCTCTACGCCGAAGCTTTGATGCTACTCTCTCCAGGGCAGTATTGGACAACAACCGGCCAGCCAGAGCCTTACACCGAAGAGATTCTCGCTACTTTAGAAAGCGTGCTCACTCGCGATCCCAACCATTTGGGGGCCAACCATCTCTATATCCACGCCCTAGAGGGATCCCCAACCCCTGAGCGAGCCTTGGTCAGTGCCCAACGTTTAGAAACGCTTGCCCCCACTGTGGGTCATTTACTGCACATGCCTGCCCACATTTACCTGCTTTTGGGGCGCTTTATCGATGCCTATCGAAGCGGGGTGAAGGCAATCCGGGCGGATCGTCAGCTTTTACAGGGATCCAGCATCTGGCGTAGCGAATATGCCCGCACCTACTACCCTCACCACCTCAGTGCTGTCCAAGCTGCCGCGCAAAACCAGCCATTAGACACCCAGAACAGGATCTCTTATTTCAAGAGATAAGACCGAAACAGGTGAGAATAAACTGAAATCAAATGGAAACTGACTCTCTCTTCTTCTTCCAGCTCTATCCGGGGTTGCTCTTTGAAATTCTGGGCTTGCCAACCCAGTTAGCTGAAAACTATTGCTTCAGCTCCGTCGAGGTCAAACAACTCGCCTTCCGTATCGATGGCCTCTTCCTCCCTCAGCAGCAAGGGGATCCCCTCTTTTTTGTGGAAGTCCAGTTTCAGCGGGATGAGAGATTGTATGCGCGGCTGTTTGCAGAAATCTTTCTCTACTTGTCCCGACACAAAATCTGTGGCGATTGGCGGGCTGTGGTCATTTATCCCCATGTAGGCACAGAAGGTGAAGGGTTTGAGCACTACCGAGAACTCCTGGATAGCGGCAGAGTGACCCGAATTGATCTGGATCAACTGCAGGGGGAAGGTTTCGGGGTAGCTACCCTACGATTTGTAGTTGCACCAGGGGCAGTAGCTAGGAGACAAGTGGGATCCCTGCTAAAAAAGAGTCAGGAGCAATTCACCGACCCAGAGCTGCGAGAGCAACTGGTTGATTTTTTAGAGACGTTGGTGGTGTACAAGTTTCCAGGTATGAGTCGGGAGGAGATCGGGGAGATGTTTGGTACACAAGATTTGAGACAGACCCGGTTTTACCAAGAGGTCATTCAAGAAGGGATCCAGCAAGGGCTTGCTCAGGGGATTCGGCAAGGGGAAGCAGAAATGACTTTGAGGCAACTGCGGCGAAAGGTGGGAGAAGTACCTGAGGAGTTGCAAAGTCAAATTCGGACTTTACCGTTAGAACAACTAGAAACCTTGGGTGAAGTTCTTCTAGACTTTACATCCCTGGCTGATTTGAGGAATTGGCTATTACTGGGCTAGAGGTTGATCTATTCGGGATCCCGCCATTTGCTCCACTGTTGCGAGCATTGTCAAAGCAGGGATCCCGTGTGAGATAGGATCAGTAAGCGCCAAAATCCTGAGGAGTTCAGGTTAGGTGCGCCAGTGCTCTTCACACCTCCAGCAGTATGGTTAAATCCTCGGGTTCGTTGCTCAATCGGCTTGCCTTTTTGCGGGGGCTGATTCTCATCCTGGCGGTGGTGGTGGCCCTTGTCTACGTGGGCTTTAGCCGAGAAGTACGCCTGGGCCTTGATCTCAAGGGGGGGACCCAACTCACCCTGCAAGCCCTGCCTACGGAGGAAGTGACCGAGATCACCCCTGATGTGATGCAGGGAGTAGAGGCTGTGATTCAGCAGCGCATCAATGGGTTGGGGGTAGCCGAGCCGTTGGTGCAAATCAGTGGTCAAGATCGCCTGTTTGTGCAGTTGCCCGGTGTGGCGGATCCGGATCGCGCCATCGCCCTGCTGGGGGATACTGCCCAATTGGACTTTCGCAAAGGTTTGGTGCCTGCGAATACTTTGCCCCGTAATGAATTGGGGGAGGTGACCGCCGGTGAGGATCCCGATACCCTATTTGAACACGTGGGCCTAACCGGGGATCTGCTGCGCAATGCTTATCCCCAAGCTCCCAGACGGGGATCCCAAACTTGGGAGGTTCTGTTGGAATTTAAGCCAGAAGGGGCGGAAAGATTTACGCAACTAACCCGTGATTTGGCGGGTACGGGTCGTTCGATTGGCATTTTCTTGGATGATGTGTTGATCAGTGCGCCGGTGGTAGGGGCGGAGTTTGCCCGTACTGGCATTACCGGCGGAACAGCAGTGATCACAGGCAACTTTTCGGTAGAAACCGCCACAGATCTGGCGGTCAAACTGAAGGCAGGGGCCTTGCCCGCCCGCATCCAGGTGATTGAAAACCGTACCGTCGGGGCCACCCTTGGAGAAGTGAGTGTGCGGCGCAGCCTCTATGCCGGCATCGGGGGCATTGTGCTGGTGTTTATCTTTATGGTGGCTTACTATCGTCTGCCGGGCTTGATTGCCGATTTGGCGCTGCTGATTTATGCCCTCTGCACCTTTGCCTTGTTCCAGTTGCTCGGGGTAACCATGACCCTGCCGGGGATTGCCGGCTTTATTCTCAGTATTGGTATGGCAGTGGATGCCAACGTATTGATTTTTGAGCGCATCAAGGAAGAACTGCGCTCCGGTAAGTCCCTCTACAAGTCGATCTCGGAAGGATTTAACCGCGCCTTTAGCAGCATTTTGGACAGCAACGTCACCACCCTGCTGGTTTGTGGCGTGCTCTTTTGGCTGGGCATTGGCCTGGTGAAAGGGTTTGCAGTCACCCTCGGTATTGGTATTTTGGTGAGTTTCTTTACGGCTCTGACCTGTACCCGTACCTTGCTTCTGGCGG
Organism: Thermostichus sp. DG02_5_bins_236; assembly: GCA_039794885.1. Classification (GTDB taxonomy): domain Bacteria; phylum Cyanobacteriota; class Cyanobacteriia; order Thermostichales; family Thermostichaceae; genus Thermostichus. Next base: position 4,358 of record JAUQVI010000126.1, on the reverse strand, counting down.
TGATGGGGATTCCGAGTTTGCGCAAACCTCACTTTTATGGTGTTCGGATGGAGGTGTCCCAATCATGACCACTCAGGAGATATCCCCGATAGATCCAACGCTGCAAGATCCTCATCAACTGAGTTATCGCTTCGATATTATCAAGCGCAGCAAGCTGTGGTTCACTCTCTCGTTGGCGGTGTTGGTGGTGGGTCTGACCAGCATGGCCTTTTGTCTGGCCTCTTTGGGTACACCGCTGCGCTTGGGGCTGGATTTTTCTGGGGGCACGTTGTTAGACCTGAGCTTTGAGCAACCTGTCAGCACCGAGGAGCTGCGTCAAGCCCTCCAGGAACACAACTTGGCCAGTAGTGTGATTCAGCTGGATACCAGCACCAGCCAAGAAGCCTTGATCCGTATGCCGCCCCTTTCCGAGGAGGAACGACTGGCGGTGGAAGCCACCTTGCGGGAGGAGGTTGGCCCGTTTGAGCGCAATCTGGTCGAGACTGTTGGCCCGACGGTAGGAAGGCTGCTGCTGCGTTCCGGCATTTTGGCGGTGCTCATCTCTTTTGGGCTGATTGTGGTTTATCTGACGCTGCGTTTCCAGTTGGACTACGCCGTTTTTGCCATCCTCGCGCTCCTGCACGACGTGGTGCTGACGATGGGGCTATTTGCCCTCTTGGGTCTGACGGTGGGCATGGAGGTGGATAGCCTGTTTGTGGTGGCGCTGCTGACGATTATTGGTTTTTCGGTCAACGACACAGTGGTGATCTACGACCGCATCCGGGAGAATCGGCGCATGATCAGCCGCAAAGTCAGCTTTGCGGAAGTAGTGAACTTGTCCTTAAACCAAACCTTTGCCCGCTCCTTCAATACCACCTTGACAACGATGCTACCGCTAATCGCCATTGCCTTTTTGGGTGGGGCGACCTTAAAGGGGTTTGCGGTGGCGCTGTTGGTGGGTTTTGGCTTGGGGGTTTACTCCAGCATTTTTATCGCTAGCCCGTTATTGGTGTGGTGGCGGCAACAGCGGTCTGCTCGCATGGTCGAGGATGTAGATGCAGGCGGGGATGCGAATCAACTTCAATCTGAGGTGTAGGATCCCCATGCCGTCCCCCACCGATCCTGGCTCAGTCAAGGGGAAGAAGACTTCTGGTGTTCAGTCGCTTTCTCCAGCAGCCAGGCGCTTGTTGCGACTCTATCACGGCGGTAGTTTCATCTTTCTGGGTCTGTTGTGGCTGTTGATCGGGATCCCTAGCCTGTGGGCTTTGCGGGTGGATTTAGGTCGCCTATTTGACTATTTCACCTGGACGGGCTTACGGTATGCCCTGTTTTACCGACCGGGGTGGCCGACCTTGGGCCTACTGCTCTGCGTCAGCTTTACGATGGGGATCCTGATCGCCCAAAGTCGCTATGAGCTGTTTGGCCTTTACCCAATGGAGCGGATCATGCTAGAGCAGCAATCCCGTTGGATCCTCTCATTTCCCGTACGGCACCCCTTGCGGCGCTGGTTGGTACGAACACTCTCCCCTCAAGATCCGCAGAACTTAGCTGCAAAAGATTAACCTCCTGCTGTGAATCGGATCCAAGGGATCCCTGAGTGGCCCATGTCAGAGTCTCGCTTGCGCACCCAACCTTCCCCGAATTGGCGGGATATGCGTTCGTTTCAATCTCCTGTGTCGCTACTGCGTTATGGTTGCCGAGCTGTCGGTTTGGTGTGGAGAACTCACCGGGGACTGACTTTGATCCTGGCAGTGTTGACGGTGATCTCAGGTTTATTGCCAGCGGCCATCGCCTATATCGGCAAGCTGATCGTGGATGGGGTGGTACTGGCAGCTCAGACGGGGGCGGCGGTGGATCGAGACTGGGCCCTGCGCTACGTGGCCCTGGAAGCTGGGATCCTCGTGGTGCAATTGGCTACTCAACAGGGGATGCAAACCTGTCAGTCCTTGCTGCGGGTGTTGCTGGGCCAACAAGTCAATGTGCTGATTCTGGAGAAGGCCCTAACGCTGGAACTGGCCCAATTCGAGGATTCAGAAATTTATGACCAGATGACCCGCGCCCGCCAAGAGGCTTCTAGCCGACCGATCAGCTTGGTGACGGGGAGCTTTGCTTTGGCGAAGCATCTGCTCGCGTTGCTGACTTTGGGAGGATTGTTGCTCGCCTTTTCTCCCTGGGCGGTGGGGATCCTGTTTTTAGCCGCTTTGCCCAGTTTTATTGCCGAGACTCGTTTTGCCGGGGAAGCCTTTCGCATTTTTCGCCGCCGCGCCCCAGAAACCCGACAGCAGGTATACCTAGAAACCTTGATTGCCCGCGAGGATTTTGCACGGGAGGTCAAGCTCTACCAATTGGGGCCACTGTTTTTGGATCGTTACCGGGAGATCTTTCAGCGGCTGTATCAAGAGGGGTGGGATCTCACTTTGCGGCGGGGTTCCTGGAGTTTTGGCCTGGGGGCACTGGGCACGCTCACCTTCTACGGGGCCTATGCCTGGATTGTTTTGGAAACGGTGGCCAGCAGGATCACACTGGGGGATATGACTCTTTATTTGACGGTCTTTCGCCAGGGCCAGACCACCCTTTCGACTCTGCTGGGATCGCTGGGTGGTTTGTATGAAGATGCCCTGTATCTCTCCAATTTGTACGAGTTTCTGGAGTTGCGGATCCCACCCCGCTCGGAGGGTGCCGAACATGGCCCGATTCCGGGAGATGGCATTCGCTTTGAGGGGGTGAGTTTTCGCTATCCTGGTAGCTCTAAACCGGCGCTGCAAAACATTAGGTTGCACATTCGCCCTGGGGAAAAGTTGGCTTTAGTAGGCAAAAATGGCTCCGGAAAAACCACGTTAATCAATCTGTTGGTGCGGATGTACCCACCGGATTCCGGACACATTACATTAGATGGCTTGGATTTGCAAAAGTGGGATCTGGAGGTGCTCCATCGCCGCATTGGAGTGATTTTTCAAAACTTTGTGCGCTACCAGTTTACCGCCGGAGAAAATATTGGTTTAGGGGATGTCCAGCATTTACAGGAGCGCCCCCGCTGGTTTTTGGCTGCCGAGAAAGGGATGGCGCGACCTTTTATTGAAGAACTGCCGCAGGGGTTCGATGCCCAGTTGGGTAAATGGTTTCGGGATGGGGAGGAACTCTCGGGGGGGCAGTGGCAGAAGATTGCTTTGTCCAGAGCTTTTATGCGTTCTCAGGCGGATATTTTGGTGTTGGATGAACCCACTGCCGCTATGGATGCGGAAGCAGAATATGAGATTTTTGAGCGCTTACATGCCCTCACCCAAGACCAAATTGCCATCTTGATCTCCCATCGTTTTTCCACTGTGCGCATGGCAGACCAAATCGTGGTGATGGAGGAAGGGCGTATTGTTGAGCAGGGATCCCATGCCGAGCTTTTGGCCTTGGGAGGACGCTATGCCCATTTGTTTTCCCTACAGGCGGCAGGGTATCAGTAGCATCCCCACTAACTTGGCTTAGTACCATTGCCAAAACAGTTTGCCCGCTTGCGTGATCCAACGGCCTTGGTCAGGATAGGGAGCCGCAGCAGCGGTGAGTGCAGTAGTGGTGAAAACCACCCGTGTGGAAGCCAGCCGGGATCCTTTTATCTCTTTCCAGAGGGGGAACTCTGCAAAACCCAACAGGGATCCCAGAGAGGTGTAACCATAGCCGAGATTGCGGTGCGGCAAAGGAGACACCAGCTTGCGCCAGCTCCGCTCGGCACTGAGGGGGGGATCTTGCAGGGCCGCTTCCAAAACCGCCAAAGAAGAAGCCAGATAGCAATACCCATTGCGGTCAACGTGATAGACCTGAGCCAGCAAAGGGGGTGGTTCCGGGATCCCTTCTAGGTTGTCTGGGATAGCTTCTGCCAAAGGGGACTGACTGACAGAAAAAGCACTCACTTTCGTTTCTGAAGCTGCCAGAATCGGAGCTTTGGAGCGATGGGTGGATTGGGTCGGCTGAGGTGCTGACAGGAAATCGGATTCAGACCCCTCCTGCTTGACCGGTTTGGCCCAAGCCGTTGCTGTACCTTGCGTCATGGGAATAGAAACCACCTGCCAACCTTGTGCTTGCACGGCATCTTCTAGAGAAGCAGCCAATGGTTCTGGAATTTCGCTCACCAACAACCAAGAGGGATCTGGCTCTCCGGCTGGAAGGCGGGCCAAGGCAAATTCTCCCGTTTTCGGCAATAAGGACGGCCACTCCAGATCCACCTGGGCTGCCAGCATGTTTAGCCACTGACTGGGATCCACCTGCAATCCCCCGATGGAGATGGGCTGGATCTGACCCAAGCTGCTCCACACCTGCGCCAAGTTTTGTCCGGAAATCAAGGCCAAAGTTTCATCCGGCAAGTGCCTAAGGATCTGCGGGCGAAAGGCTTC
>JAUQVI010000125.1:0-9571 GCA_039794885.1 Thermostichus sp. DG02_5_bins_236 | reverse complement strand
ACTGGCCTCTGAAATGGGGTAAAACGCTTGGGGAGAGCACCATCTCTGGCAGAGGAGGGAAACCAACTCTGGTAAGTGGACTCGCTGAACCAAGAATCCCACTGCCTTCAGGCGTGGGAGTGTCAAGGATTGACAGTACCAGGATTAGCCCCATCCAAAGAGCCAGGTTAACGCAACCACAGCCAGGTGAACCCAAGGGTGAGCACCGTCAAGGGCAAGCCAAACCGTAGATGCTCTCCAAACCTGAGGGTGTAGCCTTTCTTGGTCGCCGCCTCGACCGTGATCAAATTGGCGACTGCTCCAAACAAAGTGAGATTGCCCGCCAGAGTGGATCCAGCAGCCAGCAGCAACCATGCGGTGGTATCCTGTCGTGGGATCAATGACTGCAACAGCAACACCGCCGGCACATTGGAAATGGTATTGGACAACAACGCCACACTGCCAAGCAAACTAAGGGGGGATCCCGCCAATCCCTCTGCCAAAGGCCACAAGCTCGCCCCCCAGGGGCTACCGGCTACCAATTCCCGTGTTGCTCGCGTCAGGATAAACAATCCAGAAAACATCACCAGCAAATTCCAGTCCACCTGCCCCAAAAATCGCTCTGGCTTGAGTCTGCGGGTAATTAACAACAGGGCCGCCGCTACCAATGCCGATTCCGCCAACGGGATCCCAGCCACAAACGCCATAAATAGCCCTCCCGTGATCACCACACTCTTACGCAAGAGGGGAGGATAGAGCCGCATCGGGATCCAAGGTACCTCAGCAAAGGGTTTCAACGAACGCACCTGCGGATAGTAGAGCCACAGTAACCCCACCTCCACCAGCAGCCCCACCAGCGCAATCGGGGTCATCCTGCCGGCAAACTCCAGGTAGCCAATCCCCGAAAAGGAGCCAATCAAAATATTCTGGGGATTACCGCTGAGGGTAGCGACCGAGCCCAGGTTCGTGGCTGCTGCCAGGGCCAATAGGTAGGGGATCGGGTTTAACCCCAACACTGTCGTCACCTGCAAGGTCAGGGGGGTGAACACCAACGCCAGGGTATCGTTGAGCAGAAAAGCCGAGAGCAACCCGCTGCCAAAAACCAGCATGATCAAGAGGCCAAAGGGGCTACGGCTGACCCGAATCAACCCCACCAAAGCCACCTGAAATGCGCCCCCGTAAGACAAGCTGGCATTCACCACCATCATGCTCAGCAAAAACACAATTGTGGTCGGGTCGATGGCTTCCCAAGCCTGCCGCAACGACAAAGCCCCCAAACCAATCAAGAGGGCGGATCCCACCAGGGCAATCGTGGCCCGGTTCATGCGCAACCTAGGCAGGGATCCCAGTCCCAACCCGACATAGCTCAGGCCCAACACCAACCAAGGCAGCCCTTGCACCCCCAACCTCACAGGTACTTCTCACTAGGATCCCTGATTTGTGAGGCAGATGGGTCATGACAAAGGCTGGAGTTGAGGCAGCCCCACTTTCACAAGAAGTTTTTCAAGCTACCCAATGGGTCAAATCCGACAAAACACAAAACTCTGCTCAAAAAAGAACAAACTTTGACTAAGTATTACAGGCTAAGTTCAAGTCAAGATTTTCCGATGTGCAGAGATCTTGTATCGAAAATGGGAAAGGTCTAGGGCCATCAAAAGGGAACGGTTGTAACCTGACACCGAACACATCTAAGCAAACTCTTGTCACACTGGGAGGAAAGGATCCTGGAAAAGAAATCACAATATCAGGAATGGGATCTTCTCCAGGGGATACTCCATCATTGACAACCAAATCTTGATCACTCAAGTAAGTTCCATCTTCCTCAAAACCCCGAGCAGTCGCATTAAAAGAGATAAGCGGAGCACTTGGAGAAGAAATAGAAAACTGTACCGTGATTGAATCTACCTCTGGTGGATTAACACCTGTACCAGCGAAGACAGGATCACATCTAAGGGTAACCGTCATGAATTGATCCGGCTGATTGACCACAGAAGACGAGCGCGGATCCCAAAAACTTGAGAGGCGAGCCTCTTGCACAGAAAGGGGTACAGCAACCGACACCTTAACACCCTTCATCCCTGGGTTGCTGTGGGTTACCCAAGATGAAGATCCGCAAGCATATAGGCAAATGATGGCAAGTAGCAGCGCCACTATTTTTAGTTTTCTCATATTCTTGACCGATTGATTTCAGATTGATTTCAGATTAATTTCAGATTAATTTCAAATCTATTCACGCTGCCAAGCTATCTTCCGAACAGAGTGATGAACAACCGTAGTTTTGCGGGGATCCTCACTGGCTGAGGGTACTGCTCACCTTCAGTTGAGATTCCCGATAGGCCAAAGTCAGGGAACTACCAAAAATAATGGCACCCCCCACCCAAGTCCAGAGATCCGGCCATTCCCCAAACCAGAAAAACCCGTAAAGCGTTGCCCAAATCAAGGCCGAAAACTGAAAGGGCAACAGCGTCGAAACATCTGCATAAGCAAAAGCATGGATCATCATCACCTGACCCAGCGTACCCAAGCAGCCAATCGCCAACAACGGCATCCAATCTTCCCAGCCCGGCCATTGCCAAAACCACACCGCCGCTAAAAGCGACAAAGGGGCCTGAAACAAGCCCATATAAGCGGTAATCGTGATGCTGGACTCCGTGCGGGAGAGGATCTTAATCAGTATCGTTACCCAAGCCAACAAAATAGAAGCCGCCACCGCCGCTACTGTCCCCAAGGTCACTGCCTGAAGCCCCGGTCGCAACAATACGATCATGCCGACGAAACCCAACCCCAAAGCCACCCAGCGCTGCAGGTAAACCTGTTCTCGCAACAGCCAGATGGCAAACAGTGACGCAAACAGGGGAATTGTAAAACTAAGGGCTGTCACTTCCGCCAAAGGTACCCGACTTAAAGCCCAGAAAAACATCAACATGGCGATGGTATTCAGCACACCCCGCAACGCAAACAACCCCAACCGTTCCGTACGCAGGGATCCCAAGCCCTCTCGCGCCAACAGCGGCATGAGGGCCAATGACCCAAAAAAATTGCGAAAAAAGGCGATCTCAAACGGGTGCAGCTCCCCCGACAGGCGACGGATCGTGGCATCCATCGTGGCAAAGCAACTGACGGAGATTAAAATCAACAGAATCCCCTTGAGGGTTTTAGGGATCCCTTGCCAGGAAAAGCCGATACCAGCAGGGAGCCCGAGTGCAGGACGCAAACCTTTCATGGCTGAACTTTATGAATATCAATATTCCACTGTAGGCGAAAGAAAGGGATCCCGCAGGAGCGGCCCCGACCTTTACAGCAAAGTCTTTTTGTGCAAGAAAACAGGTTGAGACGCGATTCGGATCCTTCAGCGCTGGGAGCGGAATTTGGTTAGGATAATTACACCAATCAAGACCAGGGTAATCGTATTGGCGAGGGTGATGGCGGTATCTTGGCGTAACAAGCCATACAGATCCCACATGAGGATCCCCACTCCGAACAAGAGCAAATAGCTCCAGGAAAAGTCATCCGCCCGTTGGCTGCGCCAGGTTTTCAGAGCTTGCGGGAAAAAACTGGAGGTGGTCAGGGTGGCTGCCAAAAGGCCAATCCAAAGGGTTAGGTTCACAGTGTTCGCTCCGGCGCACAAAAGCCTTGCAAAGGATGAGTTCGTTCCACATCCGTTAGCCCTTTGGCTTGGACCAATACCCCAAAGCCCCCCAACCCGATCGGATCCAACAGTGAGTGTAGAGCCTGTCGCCGCTGCAAAACTTGGCTGATATCCACAGTGTCGGTGGCTTGGCTAAGGGCCGCCAGCCGTTCCGTCAGGCCCAAACACACCAAGAAGCTACTTTGACGAGTCCATCCCAACATCTTTAATCCTAAGGTTTCCCCTACCTGCTGTAGGGTTGTGAAGTCCACATGGGCAGTCAGATCCTGGGATCCCACTTGCACATAGGGATCCGTGTGGCTGCTGTGCTGGCGATAGGCCAAGAGAGTACCCTGAGACCGATGCGGGCTGTAGTAACGCTCAGCAGTATGACCATAGTCCAGGGTGAGCACATAACCCCGCCGTAACTTGCGGGCGAGCCATTCCAACCAGTCCAGCGCCTTTAGGTTGACCTCCGTTTGGTAGCCCTCCGGATAAGTTTCGATCGGGATCCCTAGACGCACAAAATACTCCCGCAATGCCGGGGTTGAGAGTTCTCCCAGCACTTCCCGCAAGCCGCTCTCCCCCACCTCCACATAGATCTCCCAAAGCGCCCCACCCTGCACCTGCACCCGATGCACCGGAAAAGCATCCACCAGCTCATTGGAAAAAAAACAACCCGTCACCGACTGATCCGGGATCCCGTCCCCATCTTGGTGCGTAGCCCCCTCCCACCAGCTTACCTTGTCTATAAAAGCAGTCAGCCGCTCCTGTTGCAACCGGCGCAGCGTGGCGGAACGCTCTAAGATCCGGTAATCCAGGGCTTGCCAAAATTGCGAGTGAGATCTTTGTACATAGGTGAGCCAATCCCAAGCCAACTGGCCACTGCCCGCCCCCATCTCAATCACGGAAAAAACCGATGGGGATCCCAAAATTTGCCAAAACTGCCGCATCTGCTCTGCCAACAACTGGGCAAAATCTGCGGCTAGGTGCGGGGAAGTCAGGTAATCAGGACCAATCGGGGATCCCTGCTCGTAGTAGCCCCATTCCGGCTCGTAAAGGGCCCACTCCATAAACTGAGCAAAGGTCACCCGCCCCTGCTGGCGGATGCGACCCTCGATCAGCTGCTGTACCTTTTGAGAGGCTTGCAGTTGTGCGGACAGCCGATGTTGAAGGGATCCCACTTGGTTAACTCAGTGGACTCTAGGTCATGGATTCTCACTTATTCAAAGGGCGGCGAAGGTTCTGGCGAAACTGCTGATTTGAAGCTAGCAGCAGCGGCCAGAGAGCAGATACCACCCACTTTTGGGATCCCGAATAGATGCGATCTGCCTTACGGGCCGAGTACCAAACTCCACCGCCGTAGATCGCCAAGAGCAAAAAAATCAACATCGCTCAGCTTCCTTATCAACACAAGATCAATATCAATACGGGATCAATACAGATTTGAAAACTTGGGAGAAGACCCGCAAACCAATCCCGAATCAGTAAGCATCCTGCAGTTCATAGAAGTCAGGCGTGATGTAATCTTTGCGCAGCGGCCAGCCCACCCAGTCTTCCGGCATCAGAATCCGCTTTAGGTTGGGGTGTCCCTCAAAGACAATGCCGTACATATCATAGGTTTCCCGCTCCTGCCAGTCCGCCGACTTCCAAATCCAGTAGACCGAGGGTAGCCGCGGATCCTGACGGGGCAACTTGACCTGTACCCGCACCTCCTGCGGATGATCGGCTCCATCTGAGAGCTTAATCAAATGGTAGAGGCTGACCAACGGTTGCCCTGGCCCCAAGTCGTAGCCACACTGGCACTGTAAGTAGTTAAAGCCATAGGCATAAAGAGCAGTACACAGTGGCAAGAGAAACTCCCGGGGCACCTCCAACAGCTCAACCCCCGCTGCATCCTTTTCAAGATACTGATGATCGAAGCCGTTGTCTGTCAAAAACTGAGAGACAGGGCCACGCTCCACCACCACGGGCTGCTCTGCAGCTGAATCTTGTCGAGAGTCTGGCGCTTGATTTTGCTGAGTTCCATTCTCCTCTGCCATCTCACATCCCCCCCCGTAGAGCCTTCAGTTGCTGCTCGGCTCGCTTCAGATCCGCTGTTTGCAAAGCTGGAGGAACGGGCAAGCCAATTGCGGCAGCCAATTCCGGCGGAGGAGCCTGACGAGCCTCATTTTCTAGGTACTTACCCGTGATGATCTCAGGCACAGGCTTGAGGTTGTGCTTAACGGTGTAGTAGCGGTGAGTTTGCAGTAGGTTACCTCGCTCCCGCATGTCTTCGGTGGCGATCTTTTTGCGCAGCTTGACAATGGCATCCATGATTGCTTCCGGACGAGGCGGACAGCCGGGAATGTACACATCCACCGGGATCAGCTTGTCCACACCGCGCACAGCGCTGTAGGAATCGGAGCTGAACATGCCACCAGTAATGGTGCAGGCTCCCATGGCAATCACATACTTGGGTTCGGGCATTTGCTGGTAGAGCTTGACCAAAGCAGGCGCCATCTTCATCGTCACAGTGCCCGCCGTCACGATTAAGTCGGCAGTGCGAGGGGAAGAACGAGGCAAAAGGCCAAACCGGTCGAAGTCAAATCGGGATCCGAGCATGGCCGCAAACTCGATAAAGCAACAGGCAGTGCCGTAGAGCAAAGGCCAGAGACTGGACATTTTGGCCCAGTTGTAGAGGTCGTTCACGGTGGTGAGAACGACATTATTTGAAAGGTCAGTGGTCACTTCTGGGGCTGCCCCCGGAAACAGAACCTGCGGCTTCTTAGAGGTCATGACCATTCCAGCGCTCCTTTTCTCCAGGCGTACACAAGACCAACCACAAGGATGGCAATAAAAATCAGGGCTTCCACAAAGGCCAATAGCCCCAAGCGATGAAAGGCCACCGCCCAGGGATAGAGAAACACAGTCTCCACGTCAAAAATGACGAAGACAAGGGCAAACATGTAATAGCGAATGTTGAATTGGATCCAGGCTTGCCCCACCGGTTCCATGCCCGACTCATAGGTGCTGCGCCGAAAAGCTCCCCGTCGCTTCGGGGCTAACAAGGCAGATGCTGTTAGAGCCAAGATCGGCAGCAAAGAGCACAGGATTAGAAAAACCAGCAAATACTCGTAGCCGGGTAGAACAAACACAACGCTAGACCGCCTGCATCGCTCAACATTTAGATACGTTTCCAGTATAGAGCCAGTCCGTAGCCCTCCTGTGTCCGCAGATCTTCAATTCTGGTGATGATCACGATTGCTCCAGGCAAGATCTTGCCAGACGATAGACCCCCATCAACAGGATCCCTGCACTAATTTGCTGTCAGAGCCATTCTGAGCCATCCAGTTAAGATTGAGGCGAACTCTGAGGGGGTGTGAAAATGCTCCACTACGATCCCCGTGCTTGCTTGCCCTCTGCGGCTGAGTTACCCGACTCGGATGATACACCTGTGGATAACGAGTTACAGAACCTGATCCCCAATTTGCTGAAGGCAATTCTGGGCTGGGTATGGGCTGAGCGCACCGACTGGTTCTTCGGAGTAGATATGGGCATCTACTATGCTGCTGGCGAACCCCCTCTAGTGCCAGATGGGTTCTTAAGTGTGGGGGTCGAGCGCTTCGTGAACGGTAGTGAGGGCCGACTGAGCTACGTCCTTTGGGAAGAAAACGGGATCCCACCCATTTTCGTTCTAGAAGTAGTGTCTCGCACCTACGGTGGTGAGTATGAACGGAAGAAGACTGACTACGCCAAGCTCGGGATCCTCTACTACGCCATTTATGTGCCCTCACGTCGTTATCGGCGTAACCGACCTTCCCTAGAGATTTATCGCCTCGTCAAAGGGGTTTACGAATTACAGGGAGAACACCTCTGGATGCCGGAAGTAGGCTTGGCTTTAGGCAAAGAAAATGGGATCCACTTGGGCTGGGAACGGGAATGGCTTTACTGGTATGACTCGCAAGGACAGAGGCTGCCCACCCCTGAAGAACTGGCCAGGGTTGCTTTGCAAGAGCGTGAACGGGCTAACCGTTTGGCAGAACGGCTGCGGGCCTTGGGAGTTGATCCAGCAGAACTGGATTGAGGCGACTGAGGGATCCTGAGAAGGGATCTTTAGAACAAGCAGAATTGGCTAATCGACTTTTTCGGATCTCTGACGACGCTTTTCCCACCAACCCCAAACCCCACTCAGCAAAGCCCCAGCCATTAGGATCCCTAGCGCTGGCTGAAACAAAGGCAACCACAGCCGCATCCAAAGTTTGTAACCCAGCGGGATCCCAACAAAAGCACCCGTTACTGAAAAGACAAACCAAATAAATCCAGTAAACACTAGAAAAACGATGGCAATCAGCAGATTATCCAGCCAGCGTTTGAAATCGGAGGAGATCATAGAGGGTGGGATAAAAGTGGGACGGGAAAAATCCTGAAGCACGGACGCACTCTAAATCCTATCAGGATCCCCATGGGATAATGGAGCTGGATGAGCGGGGATCTCGACGTTTGGCGGCCCGCTGAATGAGATTTTGGGCAAAAATCCGATCTACTTTGCGTCCTTCCCGCCAAAGCTGTAGCGAGAGAGGTTCTTCGTGGGGGGGCTCCGGAGCTCTTGGAGGCACCACCTGTAAAGAGCGAGAGTCCTTTTGGGCTGACATTGCAGGTTGAGGTACAGGTTGAGGAGAAACCGCTTGCACAACAGGCGATTCTCCCCGCAAAAAACGCAGATAGCGACGCAGCCAATTCTCCCGTTGCGACGTTAACACCGTTAAAGATGGACAACCCCATTTTGATTGCATATTATCCTCTCCACAGACCAACAGGCAGGCTCACCAAAAAGTGTTAAGTACGGCACTTTATTCACTAAATTTAGTAAGTCCTGGACTTAGGCTACCCACAAATCGCTGGTCAGTCAAGATATAGTGGGAGAAAGTTCTGCTTCCCACAACCTGTAGTGTTGAACCCGATGCAATCCCCTTCTAGCTCCACGTTTGCAGCCCGTTTGCGGCAGGTAATCGGCAATGAGGCCATTTATGCTTTTGGTCGCCGGGCCGGAATCAGCGATACTGCCCTCCGCAGCTACTTAAAGGGATCCGTCCCCAGCATTGACAAAGCTTTGCAAATTGCCCAAGTGGGCCAGGTGAACCTGAGTTGGCTCATCACTGGCGAGGGATCTCCGCAGATGCAGGCAACCGACGCGGAAACGGAGTATGTCTATGTGCCTTTTATCGATGTGGCTGCCTCTGCCGGGACGGGGGTCTTGGTGCGGGAGGAATCGATCGAATCGGTGATCGGGTTTGAACGAAGCTGGTTGCGGGCACGCCTGAAGGGCAACCCCGCTGAGCTCAGCCTGATTCGGGTGCAGGGGGATAGTATGTCTCCCACCTTAGAAGATGGGGATTTGATCTTTGTGGAACGGCAAGAGGGGGAAGACACCAGCCGCGAGGGTATTTACGTTTTTCAAATGGATGGGGATCTATTGGTCAAACGGCTGCAGCGCCTGCCCGGATCTCAGGTCAAAGTGATCAGTGATAATCCCCGCTTTCCTCCCTTTACGGTTGATTTAGCGGATCCCGCCCATGGGTTGACCATCATTGGGCGCTATCGAGGCCGCATCAGTTTCGAGTAGCGGGAAGTGGCAGCCAGACCGTCCGAGAATCCCCTTGGCAAGATCCTGCCTCTGGCTAGGATTGGGTAAAATTCCTACCCCAAGTCTGTCCACTCAGCCGGAGGTTCGCCATCGATGCCGCGCACACCCCGCCAACGCTCCACTTCACTCCACTATCCACTTATTAATGTTCTCAGTGGGATCTTTCTGCTCAGCAGCGGCATCCTTGCCGGGATGGTACTGCCTCAGCAGGCCCAAACTCAGACCCAGCCAGACACAGGTTTTTCTTCCCCTGACCCGACTTTGCCGACCCCTCAGATCCTGGCCACCCTCTCTCCACCCCAACCCCAGGCCAACCCTCCGGCAATTGATCCGGCAGA
>JAUQVI010000124.1:0-9734 GCA_039794885.1 Thermostichus sp. DG02_5_bins_236 | reverse complement strand
GAAAGGATCTGCTGCTCGGTAGCTGGGATTTCCCAAACCTTGACTTCGGGAAAGAGGCGCTGTACATTGCGTCGCACTTCGGGATGTCCGGGTTCTTCAGCCGCAACCACCAAAGTGCGGGTTCTGACACCAGCCCACCCACAGGGTAAGAAGCGCACCGGTAACAGATCCGTTGACTCAACCAGCCAGATCAGCTCGGGGTCAAGGGGATGCTGTTTTAGCCATTGCCATAGGGTAGGTCGGTTGGCAAAACCCGACCATAAGCGAACAAACTTAGAGGGGTGCATCTGCTGCAAGCTCCAAAGGGCACGCGGCAAGGAGCAGTAAGCCTTCTGTTGATACTCACGGGCTTGTGCCAGTTGCTCAGGGGTGAGATAACCGGCGCGAATCAGCCAGGATTCCAAAAACAGGGCAGCAAAATTAGAGAAGGCAGCAGACTTCATAATTTTGAGGTCACTATCAGGTATCGTTTTGCTCACCTGACACTGGAGTTGTGGGAAAAAGTCTATGCTCTCTATCCACTGAAGATGACTTAGCAACAGGCTACCAGCCGATCCCACAGCCCTCACTGTCCAGTTGGAGGAAGAGGGACTTGCGGCGATTGCCCCAGCCTGCGATAAAGCCTCCAAGCAAAGCCTGCCCCCGCGAGCGCCACGGCAATCACCAGCAGAAACCGATACCGCCACAGGAGCAACCGCCAGTTCCATTGCCCTAGGTAGCGCACTCGGTAGGTCTGGCCGGTCAGATCCCAGCTTTGTAGCCGAGTGAGATCGGCTGCTGCTGCATAGGCAGTCACCACATTCCCCTGCATCTGTCTAACAGCCAGGGTACGGGGATCGGCAAGGGAACGGCTCAAGCGCTCTGCAATCGCCGGGTTAGCGCCCCACCAAGAAAGCCAAAGGGTAGGCTTACTATTCACCAAAACATACTGCAACAGGCCCAGTTCATCTTGGGGCTGAACAGCCAGCACTGCCTGTTGATTGAGAGGATTGAGAATTTCAAACTGGGATCCCAAACGAATGGGGGGATTGAGCTGCACTTGATCCGGTGCTGCCACAATCACTGCCCAACGAGGTTCCCCCAAAGAGGTAGAGGAGATAGTCTCCCCAGCCAGCAACTTCAGAGTGGGCAAGAGGGGTCGGGCAGAGAGCCGACTTAAGGATCCCAACAGGTAGGCAGCACTGGGCAGCAGCTGCAGATCCTCTAAAAGCAACTGACCGGATCCCTGCAGAAGGGCAGGGATCTCCTGCAACTCTCCGGTGGGAGCTGTGTATCCATTCCAGAGAAAGCCGGAGCTTTCTGCCCTCACCTGCATCATAAAAGAGGGCACAGATCCCTGACAGTTGCCCTGGCTGAGGGCATAGTCAAAGCGCAACTCCAGCGTGTTGGTTCGACGCAGCAAATTGGCAGGCAGAAGTAGCTGTTCCTTCAGTTGGCTACGCCCCGTCAAATGGTAGGTCCCCAGCAAAACCCCATTCCAAAACACCTGACCACTCAGCCGATCCCCGGTTGCACTCTCCACAGGTGTCATCACTGCATCCAGGTGAAAACTGAGATCCCGCGGTCGCCCCCCAAACTGCGCCAGATCAGCGTTCAAAATCAAAGATTGTGTGCCCACCCCCCGCAAGATAGGATCCCTAAATCCCAACTGTTGCAAGCTAAGACGATTCTCCAGGAGCACCGCCTCCTCGGCAGGAGCTGCGTTCACTTGGACAGAACGGCTTAAAAGACCTGGGCGCTGCCACTCGGCCATGAGAGCACGGATAGCCTCTGGATGAGCAGCCACCCGCAGGCGAGGGCCCTCCTGAGTGAACCCGTACTGCAGCTGGGGGGTAAAGTCCGCCGGCTCCAGAACCACCTGTGCACCCTTGGCAGAGCCCTTGGTCCAGAAGATCGGAGTTTGCGGAAACTGATGGGCCAGTAGGCTGTAGAGCCAGAGGGCTGCTTGCGCAGACTCAGGGCTGAAAGTAGCAGGGACTACCAGACTGAGTTGCGGGTAAAGTGGGCGAAAGAAATCGGCCACAGTGCTATCGGCAACCCGGGGTACCACCTGAAAAAAACTGTCCTGCCCTACCTTGAGAAACAGGTTGTTGGTGCGGGTATCTTGGCAGACATCACCGCTAATGGTCAAAAAAGGCTGCAGGGATAGGTTAATAAAACGCTCACCAGGGGGCAAAGCGGGGATAGGTACCTGTACTACTGGGTTGCTCTGCAGCTGCTCAGCCGGCAGTACCGCCACCGGCTCTTGATTGATGGACACCCGCACGCTAGAGGACGGACCCAGCACCGGCGAAGGCTCAAGGCGCAGCCGCACAAAGCTGGTGGCAGGGTCAACTCCGCCGTCAGGAGCAGGGATGGCCAGATTCAATTCTGGACTGACTCCCTCCAGGACAATCGGACGGGTATAGCCAAGAGTCTGCAGTGGGACAACCTCCGTCGCTTCGACCCCTCCCCCCCAAAGCAAGCCAGTAGCTAGCAAACCCCAGTACAGCCATGAATTTCGCATCCTTGCCTTTTGTGCTCACCATTCACTCAGTATTCCCAGTTGCTCAGCTGGGATCCCATCTAGCGAGCATAATCATCTTGGAAGCGGACAATATCGTCTTCTCCCAGATATTGCCCGTTTTGCACCTCAATGACCACCAGCGGGAGCCTGCCGGGGTTTTCCAGCCGATGGGGAGTACAAGGAGGGATATAGGTAGACTGGTTGGCGGTTAGCAATACCACTTCATCGCCGCGGGTAACTCGGGCCGTGCCTCGGACAACAATCCAGTGCTCACTGCGGTGATGGTGCATCTGCAAGCTAAGGCGGTGACCGGGTTGAACCTCAAGGCGCTTAATCTTGTACGTCGGCCCCTCCTCCAGAACGCAAAACATCCCCCAGGGGCGAACGGTAGGAGCATCACAGGAAGGAGAAGGCAATAGCTCTAGGACCGGGGAGGCAACTTCGACCTTGTTCATAGCCTGCAACATCTAGGGATCCTTCTTGAAGACTTCCCTACGATCTCAACTTAGACAAGAAGACTCCATCGGGGATTGTGCTGAATGAGCATAAGCGAAAAGACGTAGGACCCTCATTGCAAGGGAATCGTATTCTAGAGAGTCTCAGCAAACATAAGGACTAACTCTGTTCCTCTTAAAAATCTTTCAAGAGTTGCGAGCAGGACAAGTTTATACTACAGAACAGACCTTGGATTACTATGTAAATAATAGGAGACTTACAGGAGTTTCAGCCTCTCTTTCCAGTATTATCCTCATTAAGCTAATTATCTATCTAGACCTTTCCTAAAGCACTACAGAACAGGAAGAATAGCTGCAGTCGTGTTCTGAGAGTGTTCAGACAGGATCCTGCTTTCTTCTTAGCAAAAGGATTAGGTGCACGAGCTTGTATCAAGTGAGGAAGGACTGTATCTGTGAGCTGAAACCCAATCAACATAGATTACCCTGAACAACTTGTCTTGGATTCAGGAAACAGAAGTATTCATTCTGTTTTATTCTATAAATAAAATCTTGCCTGATATAGACAACAAAAATAAGATTAAGAATTGTCAGGTGATTGTACCAGGAGGAGTCAAATGCCGGTAAGAACACTTGAGTAGCGACAGTTTGGAGAAGGCTGCTCTCGATTCTCTAGGGACCTATGCCAGTGACCTATTGCGAGCGAACAATCGGGTTTGCCAAGTGGTGGGTTCTGCCTCAGAGGCAGACTATCTGCTAGCAGGCTCAGCGGAAGTGCGGCTAGTAATCAAAGCTTTCAGTAAAACCCCTTACTTTGTCTTGCTCCTCACCAAGAGTAGTACCAACCTCAAGCTGGTGCTTGAGCGCATCAATGCCATTTTGGTGGATGGGAAGCCGCTACTGCCCCCTGTGCAAGATCAGGCTGTCTCGACGGCAAAACTTTTGTTGAACTATGCTCGCCGCTATGCTCCGGATCCCAATTTTGTTACATTGCGGCTGTCTTTGAAAACAGGTCTAAACCGGGAGCGGCTGGAGAAAGGGGAGTTAAATGAACAGGAGGTGCGCATTCTCTACAAGGCTGTGGCGGACATACTAGGGACCGAGCGTCTCCCCATTGCCCTTCCCTAGGTTTCTTTTTCGTCATCCCTATGGCAGATCTTTTTGATCCTTATCGATTGATCCATATTGATTCATCCATGGTTGACTCACCCGGGTAGGGGAGGAAAAAATGTTTTCGCACCTACAAATCGATCGCCCTCGCAAGCTAGTTGGCTTTTTTAACGAGCCGGTGATCTTTCACTGTCACCACTACAATCTGTTCTTGCAGCAAACCATTGAAGATCCGGATTGGATTGATGGTGTGAGTATTCTGCAGATCTCCGCGCAGGAAATCTTCTACAGTCTGCTGAAAAATGCCTTTGTTACCCTTGGGATAGAGACAGCAGCAGAGCGACTGGCCACAGCGGCCCGGATGTTTAGCTTTTTGGGCTTCGGTCAGCTTAACTTCGAAGTCACTGAGGGAGGGGGGGAGGTGGAATTGGCCAACTCCCACTATGCCATGGGCTGGCTAGGGAAGTATGGCGAGCAGGTGAACCGCACTAAGCCCATTGATCACATGGCGGTGGGCTATGTGGCCGCTACCTTAGATGCCACATTTGCCGAGTTAGGGACCTACGTAGCTGAGGAAACCCGCTGTGTGGCGGTAACCCGTCAAGGTTCCTGCCGCATTCAGGTAACGCGAGCACCGGTACGTCGCCAGCTCACGCCTAGTCCACAAATGGGCAAGCTCATCGAGCAACCTGCTCCTTTGCCCCTGCCCCAAACCAGTGTTAATTACGATGCCGTCAATGAGGCGCTCTGGAGTTTGCCTCTAGAGGGGGATGACAAAGGTCAAATTCGTGCCTTTAACGTGCTGCTGACACGGATGCCGGCCAATTACTACAACCGCATTCAATATCGCTTCCTGGATGAACTGCAAAAGCTGGATCCTCAGCTTTTGGGGATTGGCCAGGACTTAATCCGCGAGTCCGGCCATGTTTGTGTCTTCTACACCTTTGGCAACATCATGGAATCTCTGGAATGGGAGACGGTAGTTGGCCCAATGCTAAATACCGATACGGATTGGGTTCACGGTGCCTATGCTGTTGCCAGTAGTTTGGGATGGGGGCGGTGGCAAGCGTTAGAGGTAATCAGTAATACATCTTGTCGTGTGGCCATTGACGGTAATTATGAGACCAGCTACTTCCTGGCTTCTTACCCCTCTGCTGACCAACCCAGCTGTTACTTTGCCCAGGGGGCTGTGCCGGCCATCATGAATGTTGTTTATAACGGGCACATCCAGCAAAAGCCTGTCTTGGATGAGGCGCTTTACCATCGCCTGTTTCAGCGGAACGGTCTTTTCCGAGGGGCGGAGGTGAAAGCCCGAGAAAAAGGGGATCCGTGGTGTGAATTTTATGCCCAGTGATCGTAAGTCTTGATTACTTGATTACTTGATTAACTTGATTAAGTCCTAATTATTAAGTCCCAATTAAGAATGCCCATTCAAATTTCTCGGCGGCGGGAATGCGGCGGTAGCTGGGTAACGGATGTAAGTTTGAACCGGTTGCTTACCTATGGTGAACTTGCAGCTCTAGCAGAACGTTATGGCGGTCGCTGTCGCCAGTTTTATCAGCTAGTGTGGCTGGATTTTCCTGGGGGTCGGATTACGGCCTCCCTACGCCTACCTCGTTTGACGATTCGCATGGAGAATAAAGATTTAGAGGCAGCAATCCTTGCAGACTTGCAGCAATAGGGTGAAGGGCTAATCTCTGCTACAGCAGCCAATCTCTGAGGGTTGGCGCTCGGATCCCCAACCTGTTTCTAGTCCTGTCGGAGCAGTTTCGCTATCAGTCAGATAGTTAGTGTTCTCCCTATCTCTTTTGGGATTGTTGTAGAAAACTATTTCATCTTGATTAAGGATATTCTATCGAGATACTTCCCTATTTCAGGATAAAAATGTTTCCGGCAACACCACTTAAGAGCTCCTTTCGATTTTTGCGTTCTACTGCTATTCCGTTTGTACTCCTGGGCCTGGTTTTGCTGGGACTGGTCTGGGGCTGGGGGTGGGTGAGTCTGGAGCTGCAATTTCTAGGCTACAAGGGATCCGTAGCAGCAATGGGTCCGGATCCCCGTTTAACGACTGTGGGGGTGAGTTTTCCGCCTCTATTGGTGTTGGGGACAGCTATTCTCGGATCGCCGCTGCTGTTGCAACTGCTGCTGGGAACGGTGGTAGTGGTGTGGTGGTGGCAACTGTTGGCTCAGCTGCCGGTGGGAGTAGGGTGGCGCTGGCTATGGGGAATGCTCATGGTTGTACAGCCCAGCTTGGGTTTGATGCTGCTGCGCAGCCCCAGTTGGGCCGCAACGGCGGGATTGCTCAGCTTCAATATGCTCCTGCTTCTACCTCTGAGCTACCAGAACCCTCAGCAGGCATTCCTCGGCGGATCTTTGCCCCTAAACCTACGACTGGTGCTCCTGGGTCTGGGGTTATCCCCTTTGATGCTGCTGCGTTGGGAAAGTTGGTGGCTGCTGCCGTGGATGATCTTGCTGGTGGTGGTGGCCCTATGGCGAGAAGCTTGGGGTTTCCGGGCTACAGCGGTGTTGGTGGTCAGCTTCATGAGTGTGGTGCTGATCCTGGGCTGGCTGTATATAAACTGGTTGGCCGAGGGGGATCCCTGGACTTTTACCTACGAACCCGGGAGTGGGTTGCGGTTGCCCCAATGGCAAGCTTGGCTACGCTCCGCAGGGGGGTGGGATAGCCTATTGGAGACGGGACGCTGGCTGTTGGCGGTGGTGCCTGCCTATGTGCTGCTGGGGTTGGTGACGTTTCTTGCTTACGGTCGAGGGCGCTGGGTCTGGCTTCTGTGTTGGGCATTGCCGTTGGTGATGGTTCTGGCTTCCTTCTGGCAGGGGCTTTTTGTACCGGAGCTGAGCCGCTTCGGGATCTTTTGGGTGCTGATGCCGCTCCTGTTGGGATCCTATTTAAGACTCAGGAGCCGAGTCAGCAGCTTGCAGAAGCTAGGGATTACGGTTGTGCTGCTCCTCAGCTTGTTTAGCGGTGGTTATGTTCTTGACCAAGGTTTTTTGCTGCCAGAAGAACAGGAGCTGTGGCAACGGTTACGACCGCAGGCGGAGCTTGACACCCAGCCTCCAGGGCAGCAGGAGCTTCTGGTCTCGTGGCGGGCCCAACGGCAAGCCCATCGACAGGTGGGGCAGTACCTATTCCAGCATCTACTCCCCAAAGAGCGGGTTCTTGTGGATGATGCTCTGCATTTTGAGGCCATCTTCTGGGCCAGGGATCCACGTTTGTTTATTACGCCCCATCAGTACGAATTTGCCCTCGCCCTACAACAGCCCCAAGACTGGACCGATTACCTGCTGCTGTCGGGGCTAGGGGATCCCTTAGGACAGTCGGATCGACTGTTACAATTTTGGCCGGAGCTAACCTTTGGCTCACTACCTGGGTTTCTTGAGGTTTACGGGTTGGTGGAGGGTGAATCTACTTTTGCGTTGCCGGGATCACCGTCTCGGTCTTTAAGGTTGTTGATGCGGCAAGGGAATGGGTGCCATGCGAATCAGACACAGTCGGCGGCGCTTTTTACAGCTGGGGGCGGCTGCTCTGGGACCGATGGCGATGGCTAGTGCTTGTTTAGACATGGGTAAGAGAATGAGCGGCTTGGGCTGGCAGGTGGGTATTGGGGAGGATCCCGGTCGGTTCATTTGGGAAATAGAGTCTGATCCGCAGGTGGCAGCCGTGGCCCAAGCCTGGGATCCCCACTTTTTGAGTGGTTGGCTGAACAGCTTTGACCACAAGAGGGGGGATCTATCTTTCTGGCGGGATTGGCACCAAGCCGGGTGGCTGGCGGACTGGTTTGAGCGGGGCTACAGCCTGCACATCATCACCTGGGAAGATGACACTACCCTCCCTTGTGGGGAGTACCACCTCTCGGAGCAATTTCTGGAGGATGTCGGGAAACTGGCTGGTTACATGGCTCAAGCCAATCCCCAGGGCCGCCGCACCGACTGGAGCTTGGCTACGGAGTTTTCCTACTGGCGTGTACCTGCCGATACCTACAACAGCGAGACGGCTCCCTACTACCAGGCTTTGATGCAGAATCTTCTCAGGGCACGGCAGGTGATCAAGGAGCAGTTGCCGGAAGCGCAGGTGGCCCTCTGCTGGGGCGGCTGGATCGCCACCTTTGATCAACCGGAACGGGGCAGCGGACGCAGCATGGTGGATCCCTTTGCTGAGATGATGAGCCAAATGGATGGGATCGCCTTCCAATCGATGCGCCAGCGGCGAACGGGGGAATTTAACCCGGAGTTAAACGCACCGGATCCCGGTAACCCGGAACAGATCCGTCTTTGTTGCCAGTTGTTTTCCCCCATCCACAGCAACCTGATGTTGGCCCACTACGAGCCGGCCATTAAAGACAAACACCCCAGTGGTGGACGAGCCGACACCGTGCAAGAGGATTTTCAAATCATGAGCCAACCGGATTGGCTGGCTGAGGTCTCGCGCCTGGGTCTGCGGCGCATGTCTCTGATGCACTACGGACTTTACAAAGGGGATCCCTTTGGTGCACTGACAGCAGCCCGTCAGTTTCGCACCCGAGTGAGCTGATGGGTTGGCAGGGGCTGAATAAACTCAATCCTGCTGGCCATAGGTTTATCCGGCAGCGCGGCCCAACTTGGTCTGGGTTGTGTGCGGTTGCTTGGAGCAGACTGGCTTTAGGCCATAGGTTGCCCACAACAAGGGAAGTGAGAGATGAGGATGCAGAAGCTGTTGCCAATGGGTTACCTCCTCTTAGGAGTATTCTTTTGGGCACAACCCAGCTGGGCAGGGTGTGGGTTTCCGCGCGGGGCAGGGAAACTGTTTTTTTCCCTACAGCCGGAGATCTTTCGCCCGCGCACCCAATTCAATGAGGGGGGAAAGGTGGTGCCAGCGCCCTCGGAGTTTGATGAAAGTAAACTGAGCCTCTTTGCCGAAGCCGGCCTGACGGATCGCCTCACCATTAATCTGAATACAGCTTATGCTTTTCTAGAAAACCGTTTTGCCAGTGGCCCAGAAACCATTACCCAGCGCAACCAAGGCCTACGGGATGTGGAGCTAGGCCTGCGCTACTCTTGGGGGGACGGGGATCCCTTCTTTTCGGCGCAGCTCACCGCTTTAATCCCACCCGGCTACGATACCCAAACCACTCCCTTGCCTCTGGGATACGGTGTTTTCGGCTACGACCTAAGTGGAGGTGTGGCGGTCTCTGGACGCATGGGATCCCTGCCCACTTTTTTTGACTCCTGCCTCACTTTTCGCGATTACCTGGGCTATCCCGGCGACCGCATCAAAGCCAACCTCACTGCCGGAGCAGACCTGCTACGCGATCTTCAGGCAATTCTGGCTTTGGATGGGGATTTTACCTTGGGCAATGGTGCTGCCCTCCTGTTTGAGGGTAAACCTGTGCAGAACCCGGATTACGACAACCTAAAGCTTTCTGGCCAGTTAAATTGGCGCTTGGGTGCCGGCTGGACGTTAGGCTTGGGAGGATTTCAGTATCTGAGTGGGCGCAACACCAGTGCTGGCGGAGGGTTCACCGGTTATGTGTGGCTCAGTTACTGAACGTAGTCGCGTCAGTCTCCCACCTCTTTAGGTGGAGGAAGTAGAGCGGGTGGTGTTTCACCCCGAAGCGGGTGAGCAATAACACCACTAATCAGCTTTTGGTTGATCTTGATTTCTGATGTAT
>JAUQVI010000123.1:0-9795 GCA_039794885.1 Thermostichus sp. DG02_5_bins_236 | reverse complement strand
TAACTTCTGTCAACAATTGGCAGGCCCTGGAAGAGACCATCACCACTCTGGCTGCCGCCCTGGGAGTAGATCCCCAGCCTTTGCTACAGGAGTATGGATCCCTTTTGCCTCAGGAACTGCCCAATCCTCGGCCCAAAACGCTGCTGCTGGCGGGTACCCAACCGATTCTGTCTCCCAATCGGGAAAGCTGGGCCGGAGATCTACTGGAACGCTTTGGGGCCGATAATTTGACAGCCACTCTGCAAAGCCAAGGGCAATTTCGCGGCTATGTCACCCTTTCAGCAGAGCGTATCCTGGAGGCTAATCCGGAAATTCTGTTAGTGGTCAACCCGGAGGCGGCGGATCCCTTGGCCTTTTTCCGCTCCCGTCCCTTCTGGAATCAACTGCAGGCGGTGCAAACTGAGAGGGTGTATGCGTTTGACTATTACGGCTTGGTCAATCCGGGTAGTCTGGACAAAATTAGGGCGACCTGTGAGCAGCTGGCACAAGTTTTGTCGGGTGGCTGATGATGGCTTCTGCCAAGGCATAAGATGGGTCTAGGTTAAGACCTGCGGTAGGCTCACCTCAGCTCGCCAGGATCCCTGAGGTAGAGAGTTAACTCTGTGTACCTGCGTTCCCTTCACCTGCGGCACTTTCGCAACTATAGCGATCAAGAGATCCAATTGGGTTCGCCCAAAACGATCCTAGTCGGGGATAACGCCCAGGGGAAAACCAACCTGCTGGAGGCCGTGGAGCTTCTGGCCACGTTGCGCTCGCGGCGGGCTGGTCGGGATCGGGAGTTGGTGAGGAATGACTTCCCTCAGGCTCAAATTGCCGCCACTGTTGAACGACGGGGTGTGGCGCACGAATTGGTGGTGGATCTGCGCAGCAGTGGCAGGCGAACCCTCAAGGTGAACGGGCAACCGCTACGCCGCCAAGCAGAGTTTCTCGGCCAAGTCAATGCGGTTTTGTTCTCTAGCCTGGATCTGGATTTGGTACGGGGTGGGCCGGAGTCCCGACGCAACTGGTTGGACGGGGTGTTGATCCAACTGGAGCCCATTTACACCGGCTTGCTAGAGAACTACCGCAAGGTGCTGAAACAGCGCAATGCCCTCCTGAAGGCGCAGCGGGATCCGACAGGGCATGCTTTTATGGATTCCTCCACAGAAATGACTTTTTGGAATGGCGAGTTGGCCACCGCAGGCAGCCGCATCATGCGCCGACGCGCCCGATTGGTGCAGCGACTGGATCCTCTGGCGGATCACTGGCATCGAGCCATCAGCGGTGGACGGGAAACCCTGACATTGACCTACCGTCCCCAAGTGCCTTTGCCGGATCCGCAGGCAACGGCTGAGGCAGTGCAAGCCCAGTTTTTGCAGGAAATTCAAGCGAAAGCTGCTGCTGAACTGGCTTTGGGTAGCTCCTTAGTAGGGCCACATCGGGATGAGGTGGAGATGAACATTAACCATACCGCCGCCCGTGCCTACGGATCCCAGGGGCAACAGCGCACTTTGGTACTGGCTTTGAAATTGGCGGAGCTGGAGCTGATCGAGCAGGTGATCGGGGAGCCGCCCTTATTGCTCCTTGACGATGTGTTGGCGGAGCTGGATCTCCATCGCCAAAATCAATTGTTGGATGCCATTCAAACCCGCGTACAAACCCTGGTCACTACTACCCATCTGGGATCCTTCGATGCCCGCTGGCTGAGTGAGGCCCAAATTGTTCAGGTTCATGGCGGCCAGTTGTGCCCATACAAAGACTGGTTTGATCCACTACCGCAGGGATCCCATTAGGCGTTGTGGTGCCCCGCGCCGCCCAGAGCGGGATCCCCGAGGGGCGGGTGGGATCCCTTAAACAAAGGGGCCTGATGGGTTGTGATTCCCTGCCCGGCCAGACGCTCCTGCAAGTGGGGCTGCTGGGCCAAGAGGCGCTCCACCTCGGCATTCAGCTGGCTTTCGGTAAAGGGTTTGGTCAGGTAAGCGGTGGCTCCCGACCATTTGCCCCGGATGCGATCCAACAGGCCATCCCGCGAAGTGACCATGACAATCGGAATGGATTTGAACTCCTCCAAGTTGCGTACAATCCGGCACAGCTCCAGCCCATCGATCCCGGGCATCGTCACATCCATCAGCAGCAGATCAGGCCGGTACTGAAACAACAGGTGGAGTACTTCTGAAGAGTTGCCCGTCGTGAGCACCTGGTAGTTGGGCAAAGACTGCCGCATGATCTCCTGCATCACCACGCTGTCATCCACCGCCAGAATGGTAATCGGGTTGTGGCGCTTGGCCTGAAGCAATTCCGGGGGCGTTTGTAGGCTAATCAGCCCTTTTTTTAGCCATCCGGCAAAGAGGGTGGCTACCTCCAGCCGATCGCGGGAGAGCTTCTTGGCGATTACCTCCAAAGACTGCCCATCTTTCGTGAGGTTGTGGAGCTTTTGTCGTTGCTCTTCGGTAATACGATAGCGATTGACGCGTTCCCAGTTCACCACCGGCACTGCCAACATCGTCGGGATCGCTACCTTCAAGGCCATCCACTGATCCCAGCGTTGGGCCGCCTCCTGTAGCAGCGGCCCCAGCTCAAAGCCGCCAATGGGGGTATCCTGGGCTACCCGCTCCTGCACCTCAAAGCGACAGGTGCCTGCCCGCTCGAATAGGTATCGGTCAAAGTCCGTCAGC
Organism: Thermostichus sp. DG02_5_bins_236; assembly: GCA_039794885.1. Lineage (GTDB taxonomy): Bacteria > Cyanobacteriota > Cyanobacteriia > Thermostichales > Thermostichaceae > Thermostichus. Next base: position 7,141 of record JAUQVI010000123.1, on the reverse strand, counting down.
AGGTTCAGCCACAGGGCATCTTCCACTTCCCCCGGCTTGAGCAGAGCCAGTTGGGTCATGCCTTCGATTAGCTCCTGCAGCGAGTTCTCTTTCATCAGGCGCTCTTGCACCACCCGGATGGCTCGCTGCGACCAGCCTAAGTTCAGGCGCGGAATAAATCGGCACAGGCGCCTGAGAAAGATCTGGATATCAAGGGGTTGGTCGGCCGAGAAAATCAACCTGCCATGGTAGTAGGTAAGCACCCAAGACTCTGTTCCCTCGGAGGGATCCATTCCTTTGAGATGAATGCGCAGATATCCGGTTCTGAACTGTCGACTTTGCTGCCTGAGCAGTGGGGCAAGCTCCTCAGATCCGAACACAAAACGGGACATGCGGCTCTCTCCGGGTCAACTGGGGTTGCATCACCTCACCCACCCACCCAAAGTTCTGGCAAGGGAAACTTTACAATTGGTTCATCCTAACGCTCTCTTTTGCTCTTTCTGTAGCGAGAAAACCCTGTTTTCAGGCAGTTGCTTTAATACAGAACTTTTACGGGAGCTGAACGGGAGGGCAAAGATGGAGCGCCTGTCGTTGGGCCTGGAGCAATTCTTGGATGCCACTTTGGGCCATATCCAGCATCTGCACCAACTGGGGACGGCTAAAGCAGGTTTGTTCGGCGGTGCCCTGAATCTCGACAAAGGCTCCCTGTTCATTCATGACGATGTTCATGTCCACTTGCGCCTGGCTGTCTTCCTCATAACAGAGATCCACAATCACTTCTCCCTGCACAATCCCCACTGAAAGGGCCGCCACCTGCTGCCGGAGAGGGGATCCCTGGGCCGGATCAAGCAAGCCCTGTTGGTATAACCAGGTGACGGCGTCGTGGAGGGCTACATAGCCTCCGGTAATCGCTGCGGTGCGGGTGCCCCCATCCGCCTGCAACACGTCCGCATCAAGGGTGATGGTACGGGATCCCAGCTTTTGAAAATCCAGAACACTGCGTAGGCTGCGCCCGATCAACCGTTGGATCTCGGCGGTACGACCGGACAGTTTCATCAGTTCGCGCGGTTGGCGTTGTTGAGTAGCTCCCGGCAACATGCGGTATTCGGCTGTCAACCAACCTTGGCCTTTATCCCGCAAGAAGGGGGGGACTTCTTCAGTCACACTGGCGGTACAGAGGACGTGGGTATGGCCGAATTTGACCAAAACCGATCCGGGTGCATAGCGGGTAAAGTGTCGCTCAAAGGAGACCGGACGCAATTGGGCAAGAGTCCGACCATCTGGGCGTTGCCAGCTCATGAGAAATCCAAGAAGGGATCCCTCGCATTGTCGGCCATGTCAGCCAAACCAGGGACAGGGCTTGGGATCTCTACAGAAGTGCAGAATGGAACGACGGCTGACAGGGATCCCTGGGCAAACAGGCTACAGTGAAAAGACCGTTAACATTCCTTCACGCATGATTCCACTGCTGCTGCAACGGTTGCGTCAACTCACTCCCAGTCGGCTGCAAGGCATTCACTGGACACCGGAGCTATTGGGGATCCTCTTGGTGTACTTTGTCCAGGGAGCAGTGGGGTTAGCACGGCTGGCCACCAGTTTTTACCTCAAAGACAGCTTGGGGTTGAGTCCGGCGCAGGTAGCAGCCCTCACGGGCATTGCGGTGATCCCCTGGACCCTCAAGCCCCTGTACGGCTTGCTGTCGGATACCCTACCGATTGCCAGTTATCGGCGCAAACCCTACCTGGTGCTCTCTGGCCTGTTGGGGTGCGGGGCATGGCTGGGCATGGCTGTCTGGGCACCAACGGCGGGGCTAGCAACAATGTGGATGGTGCTGGGATCCCTGGCGGTGGCGGTGGGAGATGTGATCGTGGATTCGCTGGTGGTGGAACGGGTGCGGGAGAGCGATTGGGCCGGCACAGGGACGTTGCAATCTTTAACCTGGGGGGCAACGGCCTTGGGATCCCTGTTAACCGCCTACTGGGGAGGTGCCTTGTTGGCCCACTACCCACCTCAGGTGGTGTTTGCAGCAACGGCTTTCTTGCCCCTGTTGATTGCTTTGTCGGCGCCGGTGATTGTGGAGCAGCCGGTGACTCTGCCCCAGGGTTGGGATCCCTTGCAGCAGCAGGTGGGGGAAGTATGGCGGGCGGTGCGGCAGCCCGGTATCTTCTTGCCGGTGCTGTTTGTGTTTGTTTGGCAGGCAACCCCCAGTGCGGATGTGGCCTTTTTTTACTTCGTAACCAACGATTTGGGGTTTGGGCCGGAATTTTTGGGTCAAGTGCGACTGGTGACCAGCGTGGCCAGCTTGATCGGGGTGGGTATTTTTCAGGCGTATCTGCGGCGGATGCCGTTGCGCCCGTTGTTCGGCTGGATGACAGTGATTTCGGCGAGTTTGGGCCTGACCAGCCTGATCCTGGTCTATCACTGGAACCGCGGCTGGGGCATTGATGACCACTGGTTTAGCTTGGGGGACAGCTTGGTGCTGACGGTGGCCGGGCAAATTGCCTTTATGCCGGTGCTGGTTCTCGCTGCCCGCCTTTGTCCACCAGGGATTGAGGCGACTCTGTTTGCTTTGCTGATGTCGGTCTTTAACTTGGCAGGCTTTCTCTCTCAAGAGCTGGGATCCCTGTTGATGCATGGCCTGGGGGTCACAGAAACCGATTTCAGTGCCTTGGGCCTGCTGTTGATTTTGACCAATCTCTCCACTCTGTTGCCCCTGCCGTTTTTGGCTTGGCTACCAGAAGGGATCCCTTTAGGAGGGGCAGACCTAGAAGCAGCAGCCCACACTTCTTTAGAGAGTTTGCTGCGGGATATGCGCACAGAAGAGGTGGAGGCGGCCTTGGCAGTAGAAGCGATTCCCCTGAGAGAAACGGATCCGACCCCTTCTTGAGGGGTTGGCCCCTGGTATGGGATCCTGGCAACGTTCTCACGCATCCGCTGGAGATCCCTGATGGAATGGAATGCTCTCTCGGGTTCTTTGGGTTCTTTGGTTGAGGGCAGTGCGGTGGTGGTCTCGGCCTTTTCGGGGATGATCGCGGCACGGCGCAAACGCATGGATTTTGTGGGCACGTTTACCGTGGCAGTCATAACCGCCTTTGGGGGAGGCACCTTGCGGGATGTGCTGCTGGAGCGTCGGCCTCTTTTTTGGGTCAGCCACCAGGAATACCCGATCCTCATCTTTGGGTTAGCGCTGATGTTTCTCTACCTGCCTCAGCTTTTTCAGCCCTTACACCCTTTGGCAGAAAAAACCTTTGATGCCATTGATGCGCTGGGATTGGGCCTGTTTAGCATTGCGGGGAGTGCAGCCGCTGTAGAGGCGGGAATGCCGATCTTCATTGCTTCCTTGTTTGGGGTGATCACAGGGGTTTTCGGCGGCATTCTGCGGGATGTGATGATCAATCAAATTCCGATTGTGTTTCGGCAAACCAGCCTGTATGCCACCTGTGCGTTTGTGGGCAGTTGGGTGTACCTACTGGCTTTGCGGGTGGAAAGCTCGATGCCTTTGGCGGATCTGGCGGGGATTTTGGCAACGGTATTGCTGCGGCTGGGATCGATTCGCTACAACCTCACCCTGCCACTGCCCCCACACCTGAAGCCCGTTGGATTAGAGCAGGAGGAGGAGCGCCTGGGGTAAAGGATCCCTTCGGGTGTCAATCCCAGTACCCTAAATGTACTGGCTGGTATCTTCCCCTGCTTCGGCCAATAGCGACAGGGCCCGCAAGCGCAGCCCCACCACCTGATCATAGAGGGGGTTGAGCTTGCACATGGGGGGAATGTGCATAACTTTGTGGCCAAACAGCACTACATCCCGCTCAAAGGGGCACTGGGAGGGGATCATGCGGCATAAAAACCGTGCCACCTTCGGGTTATGGACTTGGATCCCGTCCATCCAGTTGCGCAAGGGATCCAACAGATCGGTAGGTTCGGGATGGCTGGCATCGACCTGAGTGGGGGCCAGGGTTTGGCGGGATCCCGCTTCTGAGGTGGCAAGAGTGGTTTTCAACAGGTTGAGCTGGGGTAGCTCCAGATCGAGGGCGGCAGCAAATTGGTGCAGCAACTGATCTTCTGAATCGGAATACACCCCGTCGGCCACGGCTGTCATCACCGCTGTTCGCAGGAAATCTTCTCGAAATTCCGGTTGTAACTGGGCTGCCAATGCCTGCGGTGAGAGGGGATCCAGTGTTTTCCCCTCCTCTTGTGGGGAACGGATTAAATCTTCGATCAGGGCTTGCTCTTTGGGGTCATACTCTCCATCCGCCCAGGCAATACTGAGCAATCCGCGCAACCACAGCTCAGCTTGTTCCGGCGAGCACTCTTGCTGGAAGGAGGGAGTGGAATGAGTCTGCATGGAGGATCCCCATCAAGCCGACTTCACTGCCATTTTAGGGGGCTACGGCCAACCCCGACAGTCCAAGACATAGAAAGTCTTGACTAAAGTCTCAAGTCGCAACTGGGGATCCGATCCCTGAGCCGGTCTTCGGGGTTTGAATCTGGCTTTACCGAATGTACTGGGCCAGAGCCCGTGAAGGATGCCCCAAGCGCAACTTACGCAAGGCATCCCGCTCGATTTGCCGAATTCGCTCCCGTGTCAGGTTAAAGTGATCCCCCACTTCCCGCAGGGTCTTCGCCTGTTGCCCATCCAATCCGTAGCGCAACTCCAGGACTTGCCGCTCGATCGGTTTTAGGGCTTGCATGGCAGAACGGACATCCTGCTGCATCGATTGCACAAGGATCCCTTGAAAGGGTTGTTCCTGGCGCTCGTCTTGCAACAGATCCCCAAGGCGGCTTTCCCCCTCCTGCCCAACCGGCACATCCAACGACAGGGGCAAAGCAGCGGCCTGCTGAATCATGCGCAATTTTTTGACCTTGATGCCTAAAGCCTCCGCCAGCTCCACTTCGGTGGGTCGTCGCCCTTGGGCTTTCATCAGCTCACGACTGGTGCGCTTGAGCAGGCGCACCTTATCCACCATATGTACCGGTAGCCGAATCGTGCGAGCTTGGTTAGCAATGCAGCGGGTAATGCCCTGGCGAATCCACCAGTGGGCATAGGTACTAAAGCGAAAGCCCCGCTCGGCATTAAACTTTTCGGTGGCCCGAATCAACCCCACGTTGCCCTCCTGAATCAAATCCAAAAAGGGCACCCCCCGATTGAGATATTTCTTGGCAACACTGACCACAAGGCGTAGGTTGGCGTTGATCAGCTTGCGTTGCGCCCGTTCCCCCTGCCGAATGCGGGAGCGTAAGGTGAGCAGAGAGATCTGCAAGGCTTCTGCCAACTGGGCATCACTTGGAGCCTCCCCCTTTTGTTCTTGCCATTCCTGTCGAGCTTGGTCGATGAGGAGTTTTTGCTGAATTTTCCGCGATAGCTCAATTTCTTCCGTGTGATCGATGCGGGGCACACGACCAATCTCGTTGAGATAGTGATCGACCGCATCTTCGTTGAGCCGGGATCCATTGGCGCTGGGCTCTAGATCAGTCTCTACAGGGATCCCTTGCCCATTGGGAGAAGCCCCGGAGTCAGACCAGAGATCGTCAAATTCCTGAGAAGAAGATACGGACACTTCAGGATGAGGACGCGAAAAAGCCACGGTCAGAAGAGGAGAGAACTTCATCTACCAGTCTAGGAAAGTTTCTTCTGCTGCCGCGAGCGAAAATCGATCATTCCCCTCTTTTTATTCAAGGATTTCTTGGAAATAGACAGAGACTCAAGCGGGATCCAACCCTAGAAGCGTCTATACAGAAGGTGGTTGTTCCTTGAAAAATTGGTAAGCGATTTTCGATCAAGCCTTGTTGTAGGATCGTATCTAGATACGCCAATGTCACAGCTTCAGAGCGGGTTCACGTGAATTTGGGGTATGAGTCTTGCCAGCCCAGGCTATCATGCAGGGTTTGGTAGGTGGCTGGCCCTCTCAGCTTAGCTAAAGAATCTTTACAATCCTTCGCTCCCATGGAGTTCAACCCCGACCATCACCCTCCCGCGGCCAATTTGATTGGGGAACGGGTGCGCTGGGTGCGTGAGCGATTGCAACTCACTCAGGATCAGCTGGCGGGCCGCTTGGCGAAGTACGGAGTGCAGTTGGATTACGTCAAGATTGGCCAGGTAGAAAAAGGGAAACGGCGGGTGATCGATAAAGAATTGGTGGCTTTTGCCAAGGCTTTGGGGGTCTCGGTGACCTGGCTCCTCAGTGGGGATGAATCTCATTTGTAACGGGGCTCAGAGGGGGAACCCAAGGAAGAATCCTCAAAACAGCTGCGGTTCTTAGCGAAAATACGTAAATATTCTGCACCTTTTGGGCATACTGGCTGCTATTCTCCGTATTCGTACTGTAGAGTTGATCTATCTCAAGCTCAATTTCGGCTTGTCTGGATCCCGGCTCACCACAGATCCTTCGGAAAGATACCCTTGAGACCCCGCGACTGCGGAACTTTCCCCAAAGGGATCCCGATCACAGATTTCTTCATCTAAACTTGATATCGTCGATTTACTGTTAAGGCTACTGCACCCCAACTGCCTCCGTGAGGTTTACTGATGTTTTCCTTCTTTAATTCCAATAACTCCAACAATCGACAAACCGGATCCCATCGCATTCCGGCCTCGAGTAAAACCACCGGTACGCAGCGGATCCCGAATTACAACCGCATGTCTGCCCCCCATGAGGTGCTCAAGCAGGAAAAGCAGATCAAGCGGGAGCAAGAGTTTACTGAGATGGAGCGCTCCATCAACCGCATCCACTACTTTTTCCAAAAGGCGGATATGCCCCTAGAGATGCGGCAAGTGATGACCTACCGCAAGCTGATGGAGCTGGATTATTTCACTCCGCAAGCGGCCAAAGAGTTGATCCGCCAATGGCAGCAGCAAGAAGAGCAGGAACAGGAACGCCGTCGGGCTTGACTGAGGGAATTGCGGGGTTTCGTGGCCCCAGGGTGCGGGGTTTCGTGAAAGCTTAACTCTATATAGAACTCCATGTTTAGCCTCAGGTCTTACCTCAAGTCGAAAGAAGCGGTAGGCCTTCCACTATGATTGAAGGATGATTGAAGGGGTTGGCTCTTCACTTCACCCGCCGATCCAACTAGGGGGCAATACTTGCAAATGCATTGGGCGTCTTTTTCTAGGTGGATCTTGAAAGTAGGGTTTGTGCTTCTGTTCATAGCTGGCTTGGGCTTG
>JAUQVI010000122.1:0-9845 GCA_039794885.1 Thermostichus sp. DG02_5_bins_236 | reverse complement strand
GTAGGGCTTGTTATGCGCAAAGCGCAGGCTACGCCAACGGTGGCATCGTAGCTTGCTTCGAGGGCATTGAACCCACTCAGCAAGCACGGCTTTCATCCCGACACTGACCTACAGTGCGGGGCTTCCCACCGATTAAGCTAAAAGTTCTGCAGACGGGGCAAGGGCTGCTTGTGCCTCCATTTCCACCTGCGCCGCTTGCAAGGGATCCGTGAAATAGCGGGGTAAGAAACCTCCGGCAGCAATGAACAGAACAATCAAAGCCTGGAGTGTAGTGACCAACTCACGGCTAATGCCCAATTCTAGGTTCAGCCGCAAACCACCGGTGAGCAACACCCCAAACAGCAGCGCGGTAAGGGTGATCCCCAGTGGCGAGTTTTGGCCCATCAAGGCAACGGCAATACCCTCAAAACCAACGTTGGTTGGCAGAGATTGTTTGAGGCGATATTCCTCAATGCCCGCTCCCAACACATAGTGGGTTGCTGCCAAGCCGGCCAAAGCTCCAGAGAGGGCCATGGCCAAGATCTGTTTCTGACCCAAGTTCACCCCGGCATATTCTGCTGCTTTCGGGGACAGGCCCATGGCCCGCAACTCATAGCCCTCAATCGTCCGCCACAGGTAAAAATTCACTGCTGCAACTGCCAAGAGGGCGATTAAAAATGCCCCATTAAAACGGATGGCCACCAGCCCTGCCGGAACTTCGACCGGCCAACCGGGTAGCATCCCCCCCAGCAGATAACCGAGAAGCCCCGCAGCCAAGGCTCCGATCAGCCGCTTTTGCATCCCCCAGCGCCGCCACAACAGGTAAAACCCCACCCCTGCCACCAGCGCCAAAGGCCAAGCCCAGGACAGCTCTCCCGCTCCGGATCCCTGTAACCCCAGCAACTCCAACACCGAAGGGAGACGGGATTGGGGGCGAATTTCGTAGCTGCGGGCTTCTGGGCCGGGGGCCTTAAAGGGCAAGGTAACAGGGTAGCCAAAGAAGCGGTACTGGTTGGCGGAAATTAAAAACAAAAAAATCGAGGCAGCAATGTAGTTCATCATGATCGTGTTGATCACCTCGTGGGTGCCAAAGCGGGCCTTCAGCCAACCGGGGATCCCACCCCAAAAGGCCCCTCCAGCTGCTGCTGCCAAAATGGACAAGGGCAACGTCAACCAGCCTGGCCCCGGTAAGTACACCCCCACCAGCATGGTGGCAATTGCCCCCATGGTCAGTTGCCCAGGGGCACCGATATTGAATAGGCCTGCTTGAAAACCAAAGGCCACTGCTAACCCTGTGAAAATTAAAGGCGTAGCCAGGAGCAAGCTTTGAAACAAACCGGGCAGCTGGGTGAGGGGGCTAAAGAGCAGTTGAAAAGTGTAGGTAATCAAATCCAACTTGGTTGTCAGGCGGACAAAAAGTGGCATTTCCGGGGTAGCACCCAAACCAGGCCGCAACATCCACACCACCACCGCCCCCACGACCACTGCTGCTCCCAAGGCACTGAGGGGAACCACAAGCTGCCGCCGCCGCACCAAAAAGGCTTTCCCCCCCGGCAACTGTAACCGTGCCAACAGCAACAGCAACAAAGCGTAGGCAAAGCTGGCATAAGTGGCCAAAGAAGGGCTAAACCGCCGCAGCGGTAAGCGGGCCGGCGGGATCCCTTCTGCTAGGGCGGCTCCATTCACTTGCCCAATCGCCCCATAAAACAGGAATAAACCCACCCCAAACAAAAGCAGGCCGCTGAAACCCAATCCGTAGAGCAGCTGCGCCCGCAGCAGGGGTTTGCGCATCCCCAGCGGTAGACAGGCAAGAAGCGCCAACACCAGCCAAGCCCCGCTCAACCCAGGGATCCAACCCACCGCCAAGGTTTCCGGGATCCCCAACTGCTGCGGGTCGAGCAGGCCAAAGGCTCCTGCCAGCACCCCTGCTCCACCGAACTCCCGTTTTAAGACCCACCAAGGGCAGAGCAAAAACAGCGAAACAGCGATCAGATTGGCCAGCAACAGCAGCATACAGCTTTTTCCAGCGGTGTTTACGACAACAGCTTATGAGGTCTAGTTCTTTGTCTGACTAGGGTTTCAGTTTGCCTCAGATTCGCCATGAAGTTGGCAAAAGCTGTTAGTGAAAATGTACAGAGAACCAAGGGAAGGAATCCGACAAAGATAACAGCCAGCAGTCTTCTCAGCTACTCAGCGACAAAACTTCTCATGGGTTCAGGGCCAGTTGAATCTATAACCCATTGATTGGTCTACTCAGTTCAGACTGGGATCCCTTGCCCGTAAAGGGTCTAGAGTTCTTTGCTGTTGAGGGATCCAGGATAGCCTAGCAAGGGTTTTGCCGCAGGCTGGAAATGGGGAGTAGTTGGGTGCAGTCTTTGCTGCCCACGGCTCAAAGTCCTAATCCAAGTTCTCAACCCATAGCAGCGAATCCACCTGCAACAACATCGATAGGGTCTACACCCGGGATCCCCAGTCAATCCCCTACGCTCACTCCCACTTAGCTAGAAAGAAATGGCCATGCTCATGACAGAAAACAGAAAATAAAGTCATCCATAGAAAGATAAAAGAATCAGTAGTAAATATAGGATTATTTTCATTTCTATCGCTACCTTATCATTCGAATAAATCCTTGATGATCTCATTAGAAAATAGCCATCCATGCGGTGGGATCAGCCGCAACCGACCTTGAGCGCAACTGGCCCAGCCCTTCTCAAAATAGGGATCCAGTCTATCCAAGGCTTGTTTGACCTTCTCATCACCAAAACTGGCTTGTAAATGTGCTAGATCCAAACCTTCCTCGAGTCTTAAACCCAACATTAACATGTCCATCCAGACTTCTTCTGACGAGGTTTCAGGAGGTAGGGGGTGGATCCCGGCTTTTACCTGCTCAAAGTAGTTATAGAGGGTTTTGGGCTGTTGAATGCGCCGTCCCCCTTCATAGCCAACAGATCCCATGCCGAAACCGAAGTAAGGTTGATTTTCCCAATAGACACGATTGTGCCGACATTGAAATCCGGGGCGAGCGAAGTTGGAAATTTCATAGTGAAGATAACCTGCTTGGGTAAGCTGTTCTCGCGCCATCAGGTACATTTCAACAGTCATTTCCTCAGGGGGTAAAGGTGCATCTCCCGGTTGATACAGTCTGCCAAACTTGGTGCCAGATTCAAGGGTTAAATCATAAATAGAGACATGGGGAGGATGGATTTCAATCAGGGCTTGCAAGGATTCCTGCCAATGTGACACTGTTTGATGAGGCAGGCCAAAGATTAAATCCAAATTAAAATTATTAAGCCCTACAGCCCGTAGATCCTGAATGGTTTCATAAACTTCTTCTACGCCATGCAAGCGACCACAAGCAGCTAACAACTCCGGTTGGAAGGCTTGTACCCCCAAGCTGATACGATTGATGCCCAAAGCTCGATAACCTGCCAGCTGATTTAGGGTCAGGGTGCCGGGATTGGCCTCCAAAGAGCGTTCACAGTCAGGATGAAATGGGATCCTCTCCCGCAGGGTGCACAGAATTCGCTCTAGTTGCTCCACGGTGAGCAGAGAGGGTGTGCCACCCCCGAAAAAAATGCTGGTTAGGGGCTTGGGATCCCCAGATAAGTGCCGGTAGCGGCAGGGGCTGATGATTTCCCGACAGAGCATTTGCACATAGGTTTCGATCAGCTCGCGGGTGCCTAAGCCAGTTGCAAAATCGCAGTAGTGACAGCGCTGACGACAAAACGGGATGTGCAGGTAAGCCGCTTCCGGCCAGCCCAGCTGAGTGGATGAAGTTAGGTTTTGTGGAGCCGCTGCAACAGCCATAGGAGTTCAGAAGGCAAGAGCCCGATCCGCCAAAACCACAGCCTAGCAGTTGGCAGGACAGCTTGGGTTAATTCTGGGATCCCTTTCCAGACTGAACCCGGAGCAGGAATCTATCCTCACCTAAGACTCCTGAGGATGGGCCTTCCACTAGACTGATAAAGCCTACACAAGGAGGGATCCGATGGGAGTGGTGCGACTGGCAGTAATCGACTATGATGCCGGGAATCTCCATTCTGCCTGCAAAGGGCTAGAACATGCCGGGGCAGAAGTGCATCTGATCGAAAGTCCAGTCGGGCTCGAGCATTTTGATGGCGTGGTCTTGCCTGGAGATGGTGCCTTTGACCCTGCTATGCAGCAGTTGCAAGAACGGGGCTTTGTGGAGCCCATTCGGGCAGTGGTGCGGCGGCAGCAGCCCTTTTTGGGCATTTGCATCGGCCTGCAGGTGTTGTTTGATAGCAGTGAAGAAGGTCAGGCAGCCGGTTTGGGCATTGTCCCCGGGCGGGTACAGCGCTTCCGCCCAGAACCCGGCTTGCGCATTCCCCACATGGGCTGGAATCAATTGCAACTGACCCAGCCCCACTCTCCTCTGTGGTCAGGGATCTCTGTCAATACATGGGTCTACTTTGTCCACTCTTATCACGTTGTGCCCCACGATCCGACCTGGGTAGCAGCGACCGTTCAACATGGCACACAGACCTCTGTGGCTGCCATCGCCCGCGGAACCCTATGGGCCACCCAGTTTCACCCGGAAAAGTCCGGCCCCTACGGCTTAAGGATGTTACAAAACTTTGTGGAGTTTGTTACCCAAGGGGATCCCTCTCCTAGCCTTGCATCCGTTCAAAGGGCTTAATTCCCCATGAACTACTGGCTGATGAAATCCGAGCCCAGTGTGTATGGCATCTGGGATCTGCAACGGGAGGGACAAACCCTTTGGGATGGCGTGCGCAACTATCAAGCCCGCAACTACCTGAAAGCGATGCAGCCGGGAGATCAGGCTTTCTTCTACCATTCCAATGCCGACCCACCCGGAATTGCCGGTTTGATGGAGATTGTGGAAACTCAGGTGGTGGATCCGAGCCAGTTTGATGTTGCCAGCCCCTACTATGATCCCAAATCCAGCCGCGCGGATCCCCGTTGGCATACGGTGCGGGTGCAATTTGTAGCGGTCTTTGGGCGATTTCTCTCTTTGCCAGAGTTACGGGCTACGTTTACCCCTGAGGAACTGGAAGTGGTGCGGCGGGGCACACGACTGTCTGTACTGCCGGTTTCTCAAATCGTTGCAGAGCGAGTGCTGGCGCTAAGGACAGTTTCCCCCCAACCTTTATGATAAAGAAGGGAACGGGCCAAGTCCTGTCAAGCCCCTGAAATCTACTGTTGTTCCCGTTTAAGGGTTGCGCAGAGCGGTCGACCATGCCACTATCTAACCCCGAGGAATCCATGGAGGCAGCCGAGCTGCTCAGTCGCTATGCGGCGGGAGATCGCTATTTTCGCAGCGTTAATCTCTCGGGGGCCAACCTGATGGAGGCCAACCTAGTCAGTATCGATCTGGGCCAAGCCCGTCTGAGTGGGGCCAACTGCAGCAAATCTAACCTGAAAGATGCCGATCTGAGTGGGGCCGATCTTCTAGCTGCTTATTTCAGCTTCGCCAATTTGAGTGGAGCCAATCTGAGCAAGGCCAATCTCTACGCCAGCAACTTCAGCAAAGCCGATTTACGGGGGGCGAACCTGATTGGGTCGTTGATGCAGGGATCGGACCTGAGTGGGGCCAACCTGAGCGGCGCCAACCTGAGTGGGGCCAACTTACAAGAAGCCAATTTGAGCGGGGCCAACCTCATCCGGGCTAAGCTTTCCGGGGCCAATCTGAGCTGGGCCAAGTTGCGCGGGGCAGACCTGATGGAGGCTGAGCTGATCGAGGCCAATTTGCGGGAGGCTAACCTCTGGGAATCAGTCTTGATCCGGGCAGATTTGACAGGGGCCAACCTGGAAGGAGCTCGCCTTAGCGGTGTGATGATGGAGCAGGCACGACTAGAAGGAGCCAACCTCCAAGATGCCAAGTTGTGGGGGGCGAAACTGCGGGCCTGTCAGCTTGCGGATGCCAACCTGCGGGGGGCCAGCCTCAGTGGGGCCAACCTCTGGACTGCCGATCTGAGTCGTTGTGATCTCACCTTTGCCGATATCCGTGAGGCTGACCTGATGGGATCCGCCTTGAGTGAAGCCAACCTGAGTGGAACCAATTTGCGCGGTACGGATTTGAGTGGGGCCGATCTGACGGGGGCAGATTTGAGTGGCGCCAATCTGTCCCTAGCTAGCCTGAATGGTGCTTTTTTAGAAGGGGCAATCTACAGTTCCAATACCCGCTTCCCTGTCGATTTTGATCCGGAACTGGAGGGGTTGCAGTTGTTTGGTGCTGCCCCTGAGGCGAATCCTTGAAGGTTAAGAGCTATAGTTTTTCACTTCAAGGGTTCAGCTGCCAAAGCTGGAAAGGCCCCACTGCTGCAGGCTGTCGAAGGCGGCACGGGCAGTCAGATCGGGTTGTAGGGGTGTAATGGAGACATAGCGATCCAGCACCGCTCGCACATCCGACCGGGGATCCACCCCCTCTTCCACCACTTCGCCTGCCAACCAGTAGTAGGTTTTGCCGCGCGGATCCACCCGCTTTTCGTAGATATCCGTATATTTGCGCCAGCCCAAAGGCGCTAAGACCATGCCGCGAATCTCTGAGGCGGGTACTGCTGGAACATTCACATTCAACAACATCGGCTCAGCCAAAGGCTTCAGGCTTAGTTTCTCCAGCAAAGTCAGTACCACATGGGCTGCCGGTTGAAAGTCTTGATGGGTAAAGCTAGCCAAACTCACCGCCAAACTGGGGATCCCTTCCAAAAGCCCCTCCATGGCTGCCGAGACCGTGCCGGAATAGAGCACATCCGTACCGAGATTGGATCCCTGGTTGATACCGGAGATCACCCAATCGGGCGGAAGATCCAACAGCCCATCCAACCCCAACTTGACACAATCGGAGGGCGTACCGGAACAGGCCCAAGCCCGCACTTCCGAGGGAAATCCCTCCAGCACCGGATCCGCCCGTAGGGGCTTGTGTAGCGTCAGGGCATGACCCGTAGCAGAACGCTCTCGATCCGGACAGACCACGGTGATCCGGTGCCCACCCACCTGGGCCAGAGTCGCAGCCAAGCAGCGCACCCCTAGCGCCTGGATGCCGTCGTCGTTGCTGATCAGAATGTTCATCTTGGCCTATGCACACCGGCCCTTGCATCATAAATGATTCGCTCATGATCCGCCTGGTATCTTAGAGCAGGGTTAAAGCCTGAAGATCTACGACTTCCGTAGGTTAATATTGGACGTAGCTTTCGGAACAATATCAGTAGGAATACGATGTCAGCCTAGGAAGCTGGATGTCATTATGAAGCTAAGGTAAAGTAGCTTTTGTGTGCTTCCCTTCCTCTCTGTTCTGTCCCTACATTGCCAGTTCGCTGTTTGTCCCGTTAGTGCCCTTTTCCTTTGAGCTGGGCTGTGGGATTTGAAAACCCATCAGGTCGCTTAGGCGACAGGAAGTTCATCACATGTCACTCGTTTCTATGGTATCGGCAACAGAGGCTCAGGAATGGCGTGAGCTCTGCCAATGGGCAGATGAGCACTACCGTTGCCGCACCTTCCCGAAAGATGTGCGTATCCCGACCCGACCCGGCTTGGTGTACATCACCCAAGAGGGCGTTGTGCGATTGGTGAGCCAAACTCCGGAGCGGCGGGAAGTTTTTGTCGGGTTCATCACAGCAGGTCTGCCCTTTGAGTTGAGCAACCAGGAGCGTTTTGAGCTCAAAGCCTGTACCCATGCTGAGCGCACGACGGTGATGTGGTTCTACTGGCAAGACCTAGAGCAGTGGCCCTACTTGCACCAAAAGGTTCAAGAAAATTTTCGCCATCAACTGCAACGGAAGCTGCTCTGGCTAGGTAACCTTGGTCAACGGAGAGCCATTGACCGTTTGAAGGGCTTCTTGACCCTGTTGATCGATGAGCATGGTCAACCCTGTGAGCAAGGGATGTATCTCCCGTGGACTCTCACCCACGCCCAAATTGGGGATGCCATTGGAGCCACCCGGGTGACGGTGACTCGTCTACTGGGATCCCTGCGTTCGAAAGGGTTTGTGCAGGTGTTGGATCAGAACCTGATCTGCGTTCCTACCGGGGTAAAGCTACAACCTACCCCGAAAAAAGTGGCCAACGCCTAGCCTTTTGTTTCTATGGGCTTGCGGTTGCACTATCGTGCTTGGGGAGATGGGATCCCTTCGCTCCCGATCCTGATGCTGCATGGCCATCCTGGTGATGCCAACTGTATGGCGGTGTTTGCGGAGGCCGCGGCGGAACTGCACCCCTGTGTGGCGCCGGATCTGCGTGGTTATGGGCGTTCACAGGTGGCGGATCCCTTTGGAATGAGCGATCACCTAGAGGACTTGCAGCTGCTTCTGGATGAGTTGGGCTGGCAAGACTGCCTGGTATTGGGCTGGTCTTTGGGGGGGATCCTGGCATTGGAGTTGGCCCTCCGCTTGCCGCAACGGGTGAAGGGTTTGGTTTTGGTGGCCACCGCCGCCGGCCCCCGCAGCGAGCATCCCCCTACCGATATGTGGGATCAAGTCAATACGGGCATCGCCTCTCTGATTAACTGGGTTTGGCCAGGTTGGGAGTGGAACATCGAGACCTTTGGCCGCCGCTCCCTCTACCGTTACCTGATTCAGCAACATACCCCTACGGCCTATCGGTACTTAGCCCAGTCGGCTCTACCTGCCTATTTACGCACCTCCCATCAGGCGAACCAGGCTTTGCGCGCCGCTCTCCAGCAGAGGTATAACCGCGAAGGGGAACTGTCCCAGTTGGGGATCCCTGCTTTGGTCATGGCTGCCGAGCAGGATTGCCACATCACCTTGAGAAGCAGTGCTGCCACTGCTCAAGCCTTACCCAACAGCACCTGGATTGCCTACCCCAATACCGCCCATCTCTTCCCCTGGGAGATCCCAGCTCAGGTGGGTCAAGATTTGCGTCAGTGGTTAAGGGATCAGGATTGGGGGATCCCTTCAACACCTTCAGCTACAACCTTCTCAGCTATACCTCCAGATGGCAGATCCTGACCCCGGTTCAAGGAACTTAGCTGGGCAAAGGCATCTTCTTCCAGTTGGATTTGCTGTAGCTCCAGTTCCGCATCCGTGCGTAGACGTATTCCCAAGGGCTGTTGCAGGGTGCCCAAGCGCAACGGCACAGAAATCCCTGCTTCGGGATGGATCACGGTGCGAGCCTGTAGGGTAAATAGGGAGGTGCCGGTGGAAAAGCGCCCGGAGGATCCCAAGTCACTGGCGGCCTGCCTCAGGGTTGGGATCAGCTGTTCTGGAGTGATATCAGGACTGACGGCGATAACCGCTCGATCCGCCCCCTGGTCATAGACGGTGGTGTAGTGAACGGCCCCCGGGATCCGTGAGCGAAAAATCGGCCCCAAGCTGAGGGCAAAGCATCCAGCCGTTAGCACCAGCGTAAAAGCTGTATACCCCACCAGCGAAAACTTGAGGGGCCAATTGCGGATCCAGGCCAGAAGGGTGAGCAACGCCAGCAGGCCTGCCAGACCCAGTCCAACTTGGGTAGCAGAAGCAAAGAAAGTTTCTAAAGTCCTATCCATACGGCCCTTTCGCTAGTCACTTGCACAGGGTATATCACTAGAACACTCTCCTACAATCTTTCAAGGACATAGGCATTGTTGTGGCAAACTTGCTCAACCCCATACCCCCGGATGGGGGTATGGGTATTAGAACACACCGAGCTGAACTAAGGCTTGGTGCGTCATTCCCAAACCAACCAGGGCAATGAACAAGGCGCTCAAATTGACATTCTCTCCCAGCATCCCCTTGGCCATGATGCGGAAGTCGAGATCCTCCACAATCATCATCCCCGCGTTGTCGCAGAGATGATGAGCCAGCTTAAAGTGCCAGTCTTGACGATGGTCGGCAATCCGTTGATGAACTCTCCCAATTTTCTGTCGAAAGAAAATACCCCAGCCCAGC
>JAUQVI010000121.1:0-9871 GCA_039794885.1 Thermostichus sp. DG02_5_bins_236 | reverse complement strand
CAAAGGATGCAGCAGTAGTATGACCCTGGGCAAAAGCAGTAATTCGAGGATAAGTAGCCTCTGGCAACGTTGGGGCTGGTTGGCTACAGCCTGTGGCATAGGCAGTGAGCAATCGCTGACGGGTGGTGATGGGCAACGTGGCTGACAGTGCAATCACTGGAGACCCTAGTACCGCTGCCCATTCCAGAAACCGCTCCAGCAGAGTGCTGGTGTACAGATCATAGGCGTGGATTTCGTCCAAGATAATGGTGCGCCCTGCCAGACCGAAGAGACGGACGAATTGATGGCGAGAACGCACTACCCCCATCAAGCCCTGATCCAGCGTGCCCACCCCATAGGGACTCAACAAGGTGCGCTTTCGAGCCGTGTGCCATTCACTGGCAAACACCCCACGCCCGTCGTCGTCATACACCTGATCCAATCGACAGACTGTATCTAGGTAATCCCCTTTCAAGGCTGCGGCCCCATGGCTGAGGGTGAAATTGACCACCTCGTCGGCATAACGTTTTTGCAGAAACTTCTTCACCCGCTCGAACATAGCGTTGCTAGTGGCCTGAGTCGGTAGACCAATGTAAAAGCCACCGACACCAGCTTGATGTTGCAGATGATCCGCCAGGTAAAGGGCCGCTTCAGTTTTGCCTTCCCCCATGGAGGCTTCTACCATCACCAAACAGGGTGGGGTCAGCGTATCTTTCAGTTGAATTGCCGCTGATTGCAGAGGCCGAGGATCGGTGATGAAGTCAAAGAGTTCGGTAAAGGCAAGAGGATTCCCAGTTGTAGGGAGTTGCCAACCCTGGGCCTTGAGAGCCTGTTGTGCTTGCTCTCTTAACCCGGCAGCGTAGGTTTCAAATGGTTCGTCATTCCAATAGGGGAAGCTCTCAGGATTGGAAGCAATCCAGTCAGATACAGTCGTTAATCCTGCCAGAATCATAGCGGCAGCGTTATCGCACTGACTGGGTAAATCCTCCTGAGCGGTGAGTTGCACAAAGCCCTGAAGCTGCTGAAAGATGCTAAGGCTGTGCTGTCGCCACACGCTACGCTCATCCGTGCCCGCGATCGCGCTATCCAAGTCATCAATCTCTTGCTGAGCTGGGAAAAAACCGTGGTGCCCGCCAACAATGGTTCCCAGTTTTCGAGCCAGTCGGTTGGCATGACGCTTAGACAAATCCCGACCGACTCCAATTGCCACCAGGAAATCGGGCAAGGTAGCAGCTGTTACTAAGCCGTGCGGGGCATCTCTGGGCTTTTGTCGCTCACGAGGCAGAGAAGACCAGCAATCGTAGAGGGTTGCCCCTGCCAAGCGTTTGCCAACTTCGCTGACTTGGAATTGAAAGGCAGGACTCACCTTCCCCAAGTCATGACTGCCTGCCATGAACCCACAGAAGCGGATTAAGGGATCCCCATTTAGCCCTAGACCCTCTGATAAACGTTGTCGAGCCACCGGACTGAGATAAGTTCTGACAATCTCCATCGCCACAGCTGCTGTATCCGCCAGATGGCAAATCACTGGATGATACTGAGGCTGCCCATCCTCTCTGAGATCTCCCTTCCCCGTCTTGGCCCAGAATCTGGGTTGGTTCATGGTGTTTCTCCTGGCTCATATAAGACACCCATCCCTTCAATCTCTTGCCGCACCATCCCCACCAACTCTGGTGGATCCCTGACCACTGCCCCTTTGCCGTAGTAGAGCACCCAGCGCTTCACCTCATTGAGCCCCCGCACCACCAAACGCAAGGTCAGGGATCCATCGGGATGTTCTTCAATCTGCTGGGTGGGATGCCAGCGTCGCTCACGAATGTAGGGAGCTGTGGCGGGATCGAACCAAATGGCAACCCCCTGCGGGATCCCTCCCACCTCATGCTGAAAAGCCGACTCCAAATGAGCCTCTCTGTCAAAGGTGGGATCCACCTCAAAGCGCTCATCCAAGAGCTGGATCTCTCGGATCCGGTCTACCCGAAACCAGCGGGGTTCCCTCCTCAAATGACACCAGCCCGTCACATAAGGATTGCTCCGCGAAAAATGCAGCACATAGGGATCCAGCTCTCGCTCTGAGAGGGGTTTTCCGGGAGTAGCGTAGCGGATCCGAACTCGCCGCTGCTGCTGACAAGCCTGCTCCAACACTTGCCAGATCTCAGGGTTCAGATTCAGCTCTGCCCCCACCCGAAAGAGGATGTGCTCTTGGGCCAACTGCTGCAAATCCACCCAGGCTTGCTCAGGGATCCGCTGAGCCAACTGTTCAATCGCAGATTGAAGCTGAGAACGATAGGCAGATCCCGCATAGGATTCCAGCATCCTGGCCCCTAGTGTCAGGGCAAACAGCTCCCCCTGGGTCAACGGGATCGTCGGCAATCGCCAGTCTGGATCTGTGTAG
This sequence comes from Thermostichus sp. DG02_5_bins_236, assembly GCA_039794885.1. Lineage (GTDB taxonomy): Bacteria > Cyanobacteriota > Cyanobacteriia > Thermostichales > Thermostichaceae > Thermostichus. Next base: position 7,500 of record JAUQVI010000121.1, on the reverse strand, counting down.
TGAAAGCCTCTAGCTTTAGTAGTCTGAATAGGAGCCTGAAATCGGTCTCTCAAAAAGCTAATATCGTCCCGTACCGTCCGCTCACTTACCTCCAGCTCCTCAGCCAGCACCAGAGCCGTCGGTCGAGGATGGCTGCGCAGGATCCCATCCAGTTTCAAGACCCGTTCCAGTTGACGGAGCATGACTTCACCTCAGCGAGATATTGGCTACTGACGAGTGTATTCTAAGCAGCCTACCCTGCAAAAAAGCTTCCGACTTTTCAAAAACTTTCCAAAGAGTTGAGCATTTGTCAGGCCACTTTTGCTGTGTGCCTGGGTGGCAAGTTAGAACAGGACTATGGGGATCCCCTTCTCAAACAGTCCCTCCACCAACTGGATCCCCCAGTGCAGCAGCTCTCTGGTGTCATCCGTGGCCTCCAGCAGATTCATGGTCGCTGACACCGTGGGATCCATCTCCCCATAGCGGCCCCACATCAGCATCACCGTCAGAGCATGAGCCACTTGTCCCTCTCGCCTCAGCTTCTCCCCTGCCCAACACAGATAGGTGGCTACCGCCTCGCTCAGCTCTTGCAAATTCTTCACCGGCTGCCCAAACGAGCGAGACACCATGATGCTCTGCTTAGGTGGCGACTTCTCCTCCAGCGGCAAACATGGGATCCCACGCAGCTCCAGTACAATCCGCTCCCCCACCACATTCAGCTTCTGGCGAATCAACTCTGGACGGGCCTGCTTGAGATCCAAGGCTCGAAAGATCCCTAACTGCCGCAATCGCTTGGCCCACTTGCGCCCAATTCCGCAAATATCCCCCACCTCAATGGCCGCCAACACCCCATCCAAGTTGGGATGATGAGCTAAGTCCAGGGAGGACACCACCTCTGTCCAAACGGACAAATGGATCCATGCCTACGAAATCCCCATCCATCAGCTCAGAAAGTGATAAACCCATGAGTCCCTACGCCATCAAACATGTTTCTACCTACCAACAGGCTATCCAAAGAGGTGGCGGCAATATCCGTGTTGCCTACCTTCTTCGCCATTCGTCCTGACTTCGATTGGCACATCACTCACTGTCAAGAATTCTTGTCTGGGCAGAAGAAACGCTAAGTTTGCAACGATAGGTTTCTCGATGCAGAGAAGAACTGACTGACTCGTTGAGTGATGTTCATATAGTCTCAACCAGAGATATTAGGCATCCACATCTCTGAATGTAGACCCCACAGTTTGGGCCATTTAAGAGGATAGACTAGCCAGTTTCCTATTTTACCTTCAGTAACTTTGAGAACCTGGTCTGGGTCATTCTCAAGCAGCACGCTAAAATGTGCCTCATGTGCTCGGAATCCATAGGCCGCCATCAATGCGAGATAATTAGCCCAGCGTTTTGAGCGAGGATATACAGACTCAATCAAGTCTGCAATCTGCTGATCATTCGGCAAGTCTAATGGTGCCGTCTTAGCTCTTCCGTAGCTGCCAGCATATTCAGATAGATTGACAGGAATTCCATAGTAGTCAGGCAAAGATTGAAGCCTGAAACAGGCGATTTGTCTATCACGGGTATCAGAAGATGTCTTAAGAACGACTTTGAGCAAACGATTGACAAAAAAGAGACTTGTCAGGCCCTAGTCGATTTAACACCTGTTTGCAATGGCCATCCCAAATCCTTTGAGTGAGAATGTGGGTGGAGCGATAGTAACCTTCAAGCTCCTCGATGACCTCCTCTGCCAGCTTAACCTACTCGACCTGAGACCAAGAAAGCCAGTTTTGCCGGGAAAAGCAACCCTGCAAGAGTTGACCACTTAGCTCAAATGCTTGAGCCTCTGACCAGCGGATACCCTCGACAGTTGCCGAGCCAACTGGGATTTTCTCCCGATTTGAGATAGACTAACCCGGTGACCCTTCAGCCGTTCATTGACTGCTGCCACTGTGTATGTCTTACCTGCCATTTTGCCCGGTTTCAGTGACATTATCGGTCAAAATTTGGCTTATTTGATAGATGAGACAGGACAAGTGAAGCACAAAACCCTTTTATACAGGCTGAAATCCCACCCTGGGGCTGTGGCTCAGATGGATAGAGCAAGCGCCTCCTAAGCGCTAGGTCGCGCGTTCGAATCGCGCCAGTCCCATCTTCTGAAACCCCCAAAATCTAAGTATCAAGGCAAAAATGACTGCCCGACAGACAAGGTAGAATCGCAGCGGCCCATGTCTTGATTGCTGCCGTGTTCATCGCAGCACCTATTTCCACCCTTTTATGAGTTCATGAGTGCTTCTGTAGAAACCGCCCCTTCTTTTACTCTTTCTGCCCAGCCTAGTGGGCTTCCCCTCCTGCTTGCTCCAGCCGGGGATTGGGACTGTGCCAAGGCGGCTGTAGAAAACGGGGCCGATGCCATTTACTTTGGGCTGGAACGGTTTAATGCTCGTATGCGGGCTCGCAATTTTACGGAAGCTGATTTGCCGGAGTTGATGGCATGGCTGCACCAGCGGGGGGTACGGGGCTATGTAACCTTCAATACTTTGGTTTTTCCCTCTGAGCTGACTGAGGCAGAAGGGTACATTCGCTCAATTGTGGCAGCGGGAGTAGATGCAGCGATTGTGCAAGATATCGGCATGGTACGCCTGATCCGGCATCTTTCTCCAGACTTTCCCGTTCATGCTTCCACCCAAATGACCATTACCAGTGGGATTGGGGCGGAGTTTGCTGAGCAACTGGGCTGTGAACTGGTGGTGTTGGCGCGGGAGTGTTCCCTAAAAGAAATCAGCAAAATCCAAGCTCATTTGGCTGAGAAGGGATCCCGCCTACCTCTGGAGGTCTTTGTGCACGGAGCTTTGTGCGTGGCCTACTCCGGGCAATGCTTGACCAGCGAGTCGTTGGGGGGGCGTTCAGCCAACCGCGGAGAATGTGCGCAAGCCTGCCGTATGCCCTATGACTTAGTAGTGGACGGGATCCGCCGTGACCTAGGGGAAAAACGGTACTTGCTCAGCCCGCAGGATTTGGCGGGGTTGGAGGTGCTGCCGGAATTGATAAAGGCCGGGATTCACTGTCTTAAAATTGAGGGCCGATTAAAATCTCCAGGATACGTGGCTAATGTAACGCGGGTGTATCGGCAAGCTTTGGATGCCTTGGCAGCAGGGCAACCGCAGCGGCTTTCTCGTCAGGAACGCTATGAGCTGGAGATGAGCTTTTCACGGGGGCTGTACACCGGCTGGTTTCGGGGTATCAACAATCAAGAACTCGTTCACGCTCGCTTTGGCAAAAAACGTGGGGTTCATCTGGGGCAGGTGCTCGGGATCCAACAAAATCAGGTGGTGATCCAGCTGGAAGCGCCTCTCAAGGCTGGGGATGGCGTGGTTTTTGATCAGGGGCAACCGGATTTGCCAGAACAGGGAGGACGGGTTTACCGCATCGAACAGAAGCAAGGACGAGCCTTCCTCAGCTTCGGACAAGGGGATATCGACCTCAAACGCATCCACGCCGGGGATCACCTCTGGAAAACCAGCGATCCGGAATTGGAAAAACGCCTGCGTCAAAGTTTTGCTGGGGAGCAACCCCACGTTCAACGGCCTATTCATGTAGAAGTTCATGGCCAAACGGGATCCCCACTAACGGTGATCCTGCGGGATGAACAGGGCCATACCGTACAGGTGGATTCCCCCGTGCCTCTGGTGCCCGCCCATCACAAACCTCTCACCACCGAAAAGCTGAAAACCCAACTGGGTCGCCTCGGCTCCACCCCCTTCAAGTTGGGATCCCTGCAAAATTTCCTGTCCGGGCAGGTGATGCTGCCGGTGAGTACTCTCAACCAAATGCGCCGGGAAGCAGTAGAACAATTGCAAGCTCTGCGCGCCCAACCTCTGCCTTGGCAATTGAATCCTGAAGCCCATTGGCAAGATCTGGTTCCATCGCAGCAAGAGAAGGACATGGGATCCCCGCAATGGTCGGTGCTGGTGCGGAATTCAGAGCAGCTACAGGCTGTTTTGGGCTATGCCACAAAGATTCCAGACTCAGAGATTCGCCAGATTTACTGCGAATTTGAAGATCCGCGTCGGTATCGGGATGTAACTGCCCAAGCCAAGCGCCAATATCCCCAGGTGGAAATTTGGGTAGCGCCGCCTCGGATTACAAAACCGGGAGAAACTTGGATTTTGAAGCAGGTTTTGGCCGCCGGTGCGGATGGCTATTTGCTGCGCAACTACGATCAACTGGAGTTTTTTAAGGGCCAACGGTGTATTGGGGATTTTTCTTTGAATACGGCCAATCCCATCACCGCTCATTATCTAAAAAATCGGTACAACCTGGAGCGCTTAACAGCTTCTTATGATCTCAACCATGAGCAACTGGGATCCCTGCTGGAGGCTGGCCCTGCCCACTGGTATGAAGTTACTATCCATCAGCATATGCCGATGTTTCACATGGAGCACTGTGTCTTTTGTGCTTTTTTGTCAGAGGGGACGGACTATACCAATTGTGGCCGCCCTTGCGAAAAGTTGGAGGTGAAGCTGCGGGATCGGGCTAATGTTGAACATATTTTGAAAGCCGATGCTGGCTGTCGCAACACTCTCTACAATGGCAAGGCGCAAACAGGGGCGGAATATGTAAATAAATTATTAGATCTGGGACTCCACCATCTACGCATCGAGTTTTTGCACGAATCACCAGCCCAGATCCGGCAAATCTTGTACAGCTATCAGCAGCTGCTGGAAGGAAAAGTGAGCGGATCCCAGCTGTGGCGGGAGCTGAAGCTGCATAGCCAACTGGGAGTCACGCGTGGGTCTTTGGAAGGGTAGCTGTTACTCGGTGACTTCCTTTGGTACGAACTGTTTACAGCCCTTTCTCTAGTCATCTCTCCACGGATAAGTCGAAATATGGCTCTCCTTTCGCGTAAGCGGGATGGAGTCCTCTGAGGCATTAGGGACAAAAGTGGCAAATCCGCCTTCACTTTAGGGGTGCGGAGCATTAAAGGGCTGTAGCTAGAGCAACTTAACCGGAACGTTCTTGTCTTCAGAGAATCTCAGCAGCTAGGAACAGGCGTTGGTGCTCAGCAGGGATCCGCTCTTTTTCAGTAGCAGGGATCACTAAAGGGGATTGTTGGTTGTAATTGACAGGATCCCGAAACCAAGCACGGCTGTAGGTGTTGTAGAGCAGAGGGCGTGGGGCGGTAGAACGATTGGCTCGACCCAAATGAATCAGGCGGTAATCGAAAATGAGACAGGATCCCTTGGCAAGCGGCGGATCCACATAGGGCATGTGCTTGGCCAGTTCTGTGTAATGCGCATCGTAGACAGCATGGCTGCCGGGCCAAAGGCGAGTCATGCCATTTTCTTCGTTGACATCCACCAAAGGAATGAGCAGATTGAGGGCATAGCAAGGGATGATGGCATCTAACATCTCATCCCCAAACAAATGGGATAGATCCCGGTGTACCTGTTGATCAGCGGATCCCGGCAAAGAAACCACTGCCCCAAACCCACTTAAAAGCAGCTCCGGCCCCAAAATCCGCTTCAGGATCGGCAAGATCAGGGGATGAGCGTAAAAGAGGGGATCGTTAAAGGGTGGCTCCAGATGCACAGTCACCATCACCCGTTTATTGCCCACCAAAAGGGCATCGGCATGGCTGGCACTAACGCAGTACTGGCTGTAGGTTTCCAGAAATGCCCCCTGTAGAGTGTCAATCGCCTCGGGCTCAAAGACCTCTTGTAATAGAAGATATCCCTCAGAGGCAAACAATTGAAAAGCCTGCTCCACAGTTGTCAGCTGTGGAGTTTGAGCTGACTTTTCTTCAGGGCTGAACTGTAACTGCGCTAGCATTTCCTTCGTTACTCCTGGAGGCTGGCCAAGGCCATTAGCATGCCCCGTGCCTTGTTCAGGCATTCCTGATATTCCTTCTCCGGGTCGGAATCGGCAACAATACCTGCCCCCGCCTGCAGCGTTACCTGCCCCTTCTGCACCACCAGGGTACGAATGGTGATCGCTGTGTTCAGTTGGCCCGAAAAATCATAGTACCCATAGGCACCGGAATAGGGGCCCCGTCGGGATCCCTCCAGTTCGTGGATGATCTGCATGGCCCGGATTTTGGGTGCTCCTGTAACGGTTCCGGCAGGGAAGGTGGCCCGCAACAAATCCCAGGCGCTATGGGTTGGATCCAGTTGCCCCACCACGTTGCTGACAATGTGCATGACGTGGCTGTAGCGCTCGATCTGCATCAGATCATCCACCTGCACGGATCCCAGCTTGCAGACCCGCCCCAGATCGTTGCGGCCCAGATCCACCAGCATCACATGCTCGGCCCGTTCTTTGGGATCCGCCAGCAAATCCTGCTCCAACTCCCGATCCTCAGAGGGCGTGGCTCCGCGGGGGCGGGTCCCGGCAATCGGTCGCACGGTGGCTATTTGCTGCTCACCAACCCGACTCAGCTTTACCATCACCTCCGGGCTAGACCCGATCAAATACAGATCCCCAAACTGCATGAAGGCCATGTAGGGGGAAGGGTTGATCAAACGCAAGGAGCGATAGAGACGAAAGGGATCCCCGTGAAAGGGGGTGGTAAACCGCTGCGAGAGCACCACCTGAAAAATATCCCCGGCCCGAATGTAGTCTTTCGCTTGTTGGACGGCCTGTTGATAAGCTTGTTGGCTCATGGTACTGGGAGGGATCCCGGTGGGCAGTTGTGGTTTCCAGTTGAGGCTGAGGTTAGCGGTGGAAACCGGGGCACTTAACTGCTTCACCAGCCGTTCCACCCGTTGGCAAGCTTGTTCGTAGGCTTGCTCGGCAGATTGTTGACGGGTATCGGCAAAGGCCACCACCCAAATTTTGCGCTTCACCTGGTCAAACAGGAGAATGCTATCCACCTGCATAAAAATGGCATCCGGCGGATCCCCTGCTTGGGCCGGGTAGATCGGCACCTTCGGCTCAATCCAATGGATCAATTCATAACCCCAGTAGCCAAACAAACCGCCAATGCTGCTGGGTAGCTCGGGCAAATGCACCGGCTGATAGGGCTGTAGGCACTGAGCCAAAATATCGAAGGGATCCCCTTGGTGCTGTTCTTGCTGACCATCCCGATGCACCTGCAGCGCTTGATCCCCACGCACTTCTAGAGTCCAGAGGGGGTCACACCCCAAAAAGCTGTAGCGAGCAATTTGATCCCCGCCTTCCACCGATTCCAGCAGAAAATTGTAGGGCTGACCGGCACAGACGCGATACCAAGCGGAGACCGGGGTTTCCAGATCCGCCACCCATTCCTGATACACCGGGATGAAATTGCCTTGTTCCGTCAAGGCCAGAAAGTCCTTCAGGGGCGGATGAATCATAACCCTCAGCATCCTGTGCAACACCGTCTCCTGACTCTATCCCAATCCAGGGATCTCACGACAACTGAGCAGGTGGCTGGGGTTCGTTCTCTTGTTCACACCGGAAAAGATTAAGCTGGGTGCGGCCTCACTCTCTTTGGACTCTCGCCATGTCAAATCCCTCACAGATTATTCGTGAGCGTTTGCGCTTTCAAGGCTA
>JAUQVI010000120.1:0-9879 GCA_039794885.1 Thermostichus sp. DG02_5_bins_236 | reverse complement strand
GGCGTTGTTAATGGTGGTTTCCAGCTGGGATAACACTTGCGCTTCGTTGCCTTGATTCGCCAAGCTGGGAAATTGGTTGAAAACAGCTCTTGCCAAACCGCTGGCCAGCGGGATTTGAATCAAAGTCAGGTTGGATCCCCCCAGTTGGGGGCCCAGGGTGTCTGCACGCCCCCGAATGCCCAAAGCCTGCAGCGCGTTGGCGGTTTGACTAACCGGAATCGTACAAGTATCCATCTTGTAGATGGGCACCGAGGCTATGGTCAGGGCGGAGACACTGGTCAGCTCCACCACCGTAAATGAAGCTGTGCCGTTATAAGCAAAGCAAAACTCCCGAAACACCTCCGGCACATTGGCAGCCCGGATCGGGCGCTCATCGTCAAAGCCCCCACTCTCGGCAAAGATGTTACGAATCGCAAAGCCCCCAAAAAAGGCCAGCAGCGCCACCAAGGCCACGACTGTCAGGTTGGAGGGAGAAAGCCCTCCACGGGAAGCACCGCCTCCTACCCCTGTGCCAGAACCGCCCCCACCAACATAGCTATAGCTAGAGGTGTATCCCGAAGCAACGGAACGGTTGTAGCTACCGCCATAGCTGGATTCACTGCGGTAGGAGCCGGTGTAGGCTGAACGAGTGGATCCGGATCCCTCATAGCTCCGGCTGCTCGGAGCAGGGCGGCGAGGCACCAGAGCTTGCCCGGAACGACTGGAACTGGAACGTTCGGTGGATTGAGAGGATCCGGATCCCATCGCGGTTTCCCGGGGCTGGCGGCTTGGGCGGGCAGAACGGGGGGGAAAAGATTCTGTCCCGCTAACGCGACCAGAATCAAGCCAATCGTCAGAACGACTGCCGGTGGATCCAGTACGGCGACCTTCAGAGAGTGGATCTTGATCCGGTAAGGGGGGCGGAGTGCGACGACCCTCACCAGACGTCAAGCCATCAGCACGGGGAGAGGAAGGGGGACGCATAGCTCCCTCTCCTGTGGAACCGGAATTTCGTTCCTCTTCACGCTTGCCTGGCGGCATGTTCGGATCCCGAGTGGAATCTTGATCCCCAGCAAAGGTCATCCTCTAAGCTCCCAACGCAAAACGGGTATCCATACAAACCCTGCCTACAACCTAGCCCAGACTGGCCCCTAAAATAAGCAGCTGCTCCTTCAAAGCCCGTAAGGCTTGTCCGCGATGGCCAATTTCCTCTTTTTGGGCCGGGCTCATTTGCGCGAAGGTCAACCCCAACTCAGGTACCCAAAACAGCGGATCGTAACCAAACCCTCCGTGTCCCTGTGGCTGGGTCAAAATCTGCCCCTGACACACCCCCTCCACGCAAGCCCGCACCTGCCCCTGCGGATCCACCAGTGCCAGGGCACAGTGAAAGGTAGCTTGGCGATTCGGGATCCCGTCCATTTCCTTGAGCAATCGTTCGATCCGGGCGGCATCGGTAGGGGCATAACGGGCTGAATGGATCCCGGGGGCACCGTTGAGAGCCTGTACCGATAACCCTGAGTCATCGGCAATGCTCCACTGCCCCAAGGTTTTCGCCACGGTTGTTGCTTTCAGCTGGGCATTTTCTACAAACGTTGCCCCCGTTTCCTCCACTTCCAACTCAGCAGGCTTCAAGTGCATCACCCAGCCGGGGGTGTGTTCCCGAAAAAAGGCGGCAAACTCCCGCAATTTCCCGGAGCTGCTGCTGGCCAAAATCAAAGGACGAGGCATGAACGGAAAGCACGAGCCGAGGCTTCACCAGTGTATCTCGAGCACCATGTTGTGTAGAGCTGCGTTCACCACCAGGGTAGAACCACAACGCTCGACTTTACCGCCATCCCAATGCATGTGTCCGCACAGATAATAGCGAGGTTGGAGGTGATCCAAGAGTGGGCGCAGCGTTGGCATACGACGGTGGTACCACTTACCCGCTTCATCCAAAAGCCCCCGTGGCGGAGCATGGGTAATCAGCAGGTCAATTGGGTAGGGTGGTTGATCAAAAAGAGTTAGCAGCTCTTGTAAATGGCTAGAGGTGAGTTGCCAGCCCCAGCCACAGGGAGGAGTCCAGGGGACAGCCAAAACCCGTAACCCTACCCATTCAAAACAGCAGGACTCCGTGAGGGCTCGCCCATACATTCCGGCCAAAGGATCCAGAACGGGAGCAGTCGGGTCATGGTTGCCCGGCAGGAAAAGCCAGGGCTTCTTGAACCGATCCACAGCCTTTAGAAAAGATTGTAGGTGCTCAACTTCCGCTCGAGCTGCTGGATGGAACCCCTGAGTTGCCTTACGAGAGGGTTTTCCAGCTTTCGAGCAAAAATCGCCACAGTTAATGTAAGCATCTACTTGGGGCAAATGGGCCAGTGCCTGCTGAATCAGCTTAGGGTTGCCGTGGTAGTCGGATCCAAGAAGAAGTCTGATCCCCATGTCACCCCACTTACAATAGGCTCATTCCATCTTGCCCTCCAGTGCCAGGGTGGCTACAGGGTGTCGATTCTGAATCTGAAGCTGGATCTGGATCCTTACATCAATGTGGATCCCGGTACCATGAGCCGCTTATCGCAATCTGTTACTCAATTTGGGTATGTAGTCAGTGGCATTTCACCGAATAATCGCTTGGTGGAAATCATCGAGCTGCCCGGCCATCCCTCTTTCATCACCATTACCTCCATGTTCGGTGGCTAGCGTGCCCTTGGGGCAAAGAACCCTAGCAAGGGTTACAGCCCTTTCGCGGGTTTGCTACAACAACGGTTGTGTCCTTACCCTATTTTGAAAGGGCTCTGGGGATTCCCCGTGCTAGGTGACTAGCGAAAGGGCTGTAAGCTCTGTAGCGCCAACCCCCTAATGCTGAGCTGATCAAGCCGATCCCTCTAAGCTGTCGGTTCTCACACATCAGCGCTGTGGCATTCAAAAAATAGATTTTTATCTATGCATTCAATAAAAATGATTAGCTTTCATCTATTTTAGATTTTATTTATGATGACTATTAATCTCGAACACTCCAATTGCCTAGATGGCAAATCCAAGAGGTGAGTCATTCGAGTTCTTTCCATTATTCCTACTTCAGGACGGAGGTTTTGTCAGGCTTATCCCCTGGCACCATTTTTTCACGTCAATACTACCGGAGGCTTAGCTCTAGGAGGTTTTTTTGGCTGACCTAGGCCAGGGTTAAAAGCGCATGTGCCGCACTTGGACTTTATCCTCATTTTGGATCCTTACCGATTTTTTTAGGCTGACCGTGATTTAGTCTTTTCACTGACATGCTACACAATTGACAGAGACAAGGAGGTAATTGTGGATTTTTTGACCAACTTTTCTATAGATTTTATTAGGCAGTTACAGTCCCCGACCCTCAGCTTTTTGATTGGGGGAATGATCGTTGTAGGTCTTGGCACCCGGCTGGTTATTCCAGACGCAATTGTCAAAATTATCATCTTCATGCTGCTTGCCAGAATTGGATTGAATGGTGGTATTGCCATTCGTAATTCCAATCTAACAGAGATGATCTTACCAGCAATATTTTCTGTCACCCTAGGAATCCTTATTGTACTTATTGCTCGCTTTACATTGGCCAAGTTACCCAATGTAAGAACCGTGGATGCGCTTGCAACCGGGGGATTATTTGGTGCTGTGAGTGGCTCAACGATGGCAGCCTCTCTAACGCTCTTGGAGGAACAAAATATTCCCTACGAGGAATGGGCTGGAGCCCTCTATCCCTTTATGGATATTCCTGCTCTCGTGATGGCGATTGTGGTGGCTAATATTCATGTCAGCAGACAGATGCAAAAGGCATCCTCGGATCCGCTCGGCCAGGAGAAGGATTTTGTGCTTCATCGGGTCAAGATTTGGCCGATTATCCAAGAAAGTCTCCAAGGATCTGCCCTCACCTCTATGTTGCTAGGCATTGCTTTGGGCATTTTCGCTCGGCCAGAAAGTGTTTACCAAAACTTCTTTGATCCTGCCTTCCGGGGTTTGCTATCGATTCTCATGCTGGTGATGGGTATGGAAGCCTGGTCACGGCTGAGCGAACTCCGCAAGGTGGCCCAGTGGTATGTTTTCTACAGCGTGGTAGGGCCTTTCGTGCATGGGCTGATTGCTTTCGGTTTGGGCATGATTGCCCACTACACTACGGGATTTAGCCTGGGTGGTGTTGTGGTTTTGGCGGTTATTGCCTCTTCTAGCTCAGATATTTCCGGTCCACCCACGTTGCGAGCCGGGATCCCGTCGGCAAATCCTTCTGCGTACATCGGTGCTTCTACAGCCATTGGTACACCTATTGCCATCGGTGTTTGCATACCCTTCTTTCTCGGACTCGCCCAGACCATAGGGGGCATACCACCTATTCCTTAATCCTGCAGGAAGGGTGTAGAGATACTGTCTGTGAACCGTGAGTCACGTGAGTCAATTGTTTATTTTGTTTGTAGGAGGTCATCCCCATGGCTAAGCCAGCCAAAAAGCTTGTTATCGTCACAGAAAAGATTCTCCTGAAAAAGATCGCCGAGATCATCGAAGAATCGGGTGCAAGTGGCTATACGGTGATGGAGACTGGAGGTAAGGGCAGTCGCAATGTGCGCTCATCGGGACAGCCCAGCGTTTCTGACACCACAGCAAATGTCAAGATTGAGGTGCTCACTCCGGATCGAATCATGGCTCAGAATATTGCCAAAAAGGTTGCTGAAACGTTTTTTGTGAATTTTGCCGGCATGATCTATCTCTGTGACGCGGAGGTGCTATACGGGCAAAGTTTCTGTGGACCAGAGGGCTGTGGCATCTAGGTGTAGGAGAAGTTCTGCCAGGGTTGAGTCTTAATCTCGAAACCCTTTTTGGGAATGCTTCAGGTGCGCCACCGGCTGGGAAGTCATGAGTTCTTGGATGGTCTCTACGAGTTAGCTCTGAGTTGAACCTTCAATCCCATCAACAAAGTCGCCCACACACCCTACGGCGACAAGTTCTCTTCCTGCTCAGCCAGCACTGGAGGACGATCTTGTCCAGTTGCAAACCAGTTCTGTAAGCGATCCCATTCGATTTGGTTGTAGCGATCCACCACCCAGTTGGCCCGCCGTTGCAACATGTGCAGAGGGAACAGGGTAGCCATAGCCAACACCGGGATCCCAACCGAACGAGCAGCACGAATACCAGGATAGGTAGCTTCAATGCTCAAGCACTCAGCAGCTTGCAACCCCATCCGCTCCAACAGCAGCCGGTGTAGATACCCAGGAGACAATCGGGTCTCCCCATCCCCTGCATCCCCCGTCACCACAGCGGAAAAATAGGGCTGCAAGTGGTAGCGCTCCAGTCCATAGCTAACCTCTGCCGCAGATTGTCCGCAGACCAAACCAACAGGCAACTGCAGCCGTCCCAGCTTTTCTAGGGTTTCCACCAAATAGGGAACCAGCGGTAAACGCTCTTGGGATCCCAGGGCCTCTTGGTAGTAGAGGGCTTTGCGCTCCAGGAGCTCCGACAGTTGTTTGGGGTTGAGCACCCGCCCCTGGTCCCCCCAGAGGTTGAGCAGACGGTCTCGATCCGGTTGGCCCAAATACTGCAGGCGGTAAAGCTGCCTTTGCCCAGACGGGCCAGACTTTGGGCCGTGAAGATCCCAAGGGCGTAGGTTTTCTTCCACCAGCAATCGGTTAATCGCCTCTAGGTGTAAGCCTTCATCTTCGGCCACCACCCCACTCCAGCTCAGTATCACCCCTTGCAGTGCCATATCAGCCAAAATCACCCCACTCCGATCAGGTGCAGCCGCCAGAGCCACCCCTTCTTGATCAAAGCAGAAAAGCAAGGGATGAACGGGAGGAGCTAGGCCGCGCGCACAGGTGGAGCCATAAAACTGGGAGGAATTGACTCGGGAATACAGGTTTGCAAAATCCTGTCGATGGTCTGCATGGCTGCTTCATCCAACGACCAGCCCCACAGCCCCGCCACCGCATCCAGGTGATGGGGTTTGCGTGCACCCCACAAGGCCACACTGACTCCTGGGCGATCCAGCATCCAGCGTACCGCCAACTGAGGTAGGGTTTTGCCGTAGCGATCCTGAGCAAACTGGCTTAGCTCTGCTGCTGCCTTCAGATACTGGGAATAGCGGGGTTCTGTGAACTTTGGATCGATCCCAGAGCGCATATCCCCTGCTGCAAAGGTGGTCTCTTTGTTCATACGCCCACTCAGTAGGCCCCGGCACAAAGAGCTGTACATCAGGGTGTGAATGCCCTGTTGCTGACAGTAGGGCAATACATCCGCTTCAATATCCCGTTCAAACAGGTTGTAGGGGGGTTGAGCGGTGTGCAGAGGGGCCACTTGGCGGAAACGCTCCATTTGTGCAGGCGAAAAATTGCTCACCCCAATGGCACGGATCTTGCCCTGCTTGAGCAACTGCCCCAAAAACGCGGCGGTTTCCTCGATCGGTTCCACTGGATCCGGCCAGTGAATTTGGTACAGATCAATCACATCGGTTTGCAAGCGACGCAGAGAGTCTTCCAGCTCTTGGATAAGGCGAGGCAGGCTAGAATTGCGCACCACTTTGTTATTGGACCAATCCAAGCCGGCTTTGGTAGCAATAATCACTTGATCGCGGCGACCGAAGTCTCTGATGGCTTGCCCTACTACCTCTTCCGAGAGGCCAAATCCGTAGATGGGGGCGGTGTCGAGGGTGGTAATGCCCAGGTCAATCGCTTTGCGAACCGTAGTATAAGAATCCTGTTGGTCGGAAGGCCCCCACCAACCTCCACCGATGGCCCAAGTGCCCAACCCGACACGGCTCAACCGTAGCCCCCTATCCGCAAGCGTCACAAACTCCATCACTGCACCTCTCAAAAACCTGGTCAGCCCCACTGTCCAAGACTCTCTCAGCGTTGGGGGCACGAAAAATTTGCAATTATTCGACTCACCTACTGTGGCAGGGGATCCCATGAAAAAATCGTAACAGAGGCTACTTTTTCTCAATTGCGGCAAAGACGGGTGCGCAGATGTCCCAGACAGTTGGCCGTAGCCGGAAGGAGCTGACAGGCTTTTAACTCTGCTTGTCAGGGCAACCGCATCGATAGGATCGGTTCAGGATAGATAACCAAGGAATGACTCAATGAAACGCTCTTCTGTCTTTGTCCTTTTGAACAGTATGACTGTGCTGTTGCTAGGGGGATCCGTTGCTCAGGCGCAGGTGGTCACCCCGATTTTCCCGGAAACTTCGACAGCACCCATACCGGTTGAGCCTTTGCCCCCTAGCCAAGATATTCCCACCTTGCCGATTGTGCCGGATGTGCAACCCTTGCCGGTGACACCGGGCCGCAACCGCCCGTTACCCAGAGGTAGCTTTGAAGAGATCAGCCAATATTTCCGTGATCTGAACCGGGCCAAAAACCTGGCTCGCCAAACCGCCGAGATTGCCAATGGGGGGCTGCAGAATTATCGGGCCGAAGCTTCGATGCACGGGGCAGCCCTGGATTCTCCTTTTGAAGAGTTTGAGGAGTATTGGATCTTTACTTTTCGAGGTGGGGAACCCGGCTTTGTCCAGCCCAGCATCGAAAGCCAGGTGCGGGTGGAAAAAGGCAGCTTCCAAACCACCCTGCTCTACAACGGCCCTTTGCGCTAAGCCCGTGGTGGGGATCCCTGTCATAATCGAGAGGGCTAGAGGGAAGGGATCCAAGCTATGACCAAGTTTGTCTTCGTCACGGGTGGAGTGGTATCCAGCATTGGTAAGGGTATTGTGGCTGCCAGTTTGGGGCGCTTGCTCAAATCCCGCGACTACACTGTGTCCATCCTAAAGCTGGATCCCTACATCAATGTGGATCCCGGCACCATGAGCCCCTACCAACATGGGGAGGTATTTGTTACCGACGATGGTGCCGAGACCGACCTGGACTTGGGCCATTACGAGCGCTTCACCGACACCAACATGTCGAAGCTGAACAACGTCACCACCGGCGCCATCTATCAGGCGGTCATTCACAAGGAGCGGCGCGGCGATTACCAAGGCAGTACGGTCCAGGTGATCCCACATGTAACCCAGGAAATCAAAGAACGGATCCGCCGCGTGGCCCGCGAGACTACCCCCGATGTGGTGCTGGTGGAAGTGGGCGGTACGGTTGGAGATATCGAGTCTTTGCCTTTTCTGGAAGCGATTCGCCAATTTCGTAAAGATGTCGGGCGGGGCAATGCCGTTTACATCCATGTCACCTTGGTGCCTTTGATCAAGGCGGCGGGCGAGATGAAAACCAAGCCAACCCAGCATTCTGTGAAGGAGTTGCGCTCCATCGGTATCCAACCGGATGTGTTGGTGTGTCGCTGTGAGCAGGCTTTGCCCCGGGGCCTCAAGGAAAAAATTTCTGAGTTTTGTGATGTGCCTGTGGAGTGCGTCATTCAAGCCCAGGATGCCCCCAGCATTTACGATGTACCTCTGGTTCTGGAGCAAGAGGGCTTAGCCCAACAGGTGCTGGAGATTTTGAACCTGGATCCACGGCGGCCAGATCTGCGGGGGTGGGAGGTGCTGGTGGATCGGTTGCATCACCCCCAAGAGCGGGTGGAAATCGCCATTGTCGGCAAGTACGTGCGCCTCACGGATGCTTATCTTTCCGTAGCAGAAGCCCTCCGCCATGCCGGCTTGGCTTTGAATGCGGGGGTGAGCCTGCACTGGATTTCTTCAGAAGAGATTGAGGAACGGGGATCGGAGGCACTGCTGTCGCAAGTGGATGGGGTGGTGGTGCCGGGGGGGTTCGGCAGTCGGGGTATTGAAGGCAAGATCAACACGGTTCGATATGTGCGGGAGCGACGTATTCCTTTCTTGGGTCTGTGCTTGGGCATGCAATGTGCGGTGATTGACTGGGGATGCCACATTGCTCGTCTGGAAAGGGCCAACAGTTCCGAGTTTGAGCCGGATACCCCTAATCCCGTGATCAGCCTCCTGCCGGAACAGAAGGATGTGGAAGATCTGGGGGGAACCCTACGGCTGGGCCTTTACCCCTGTCGCATTATGCCCGATACTCTAGCAGCCAAACTTTACGACGACCCGATCATCTACGAGCGCCACCGTCATCGGTATGAATTTAACAATGCCTACCGCAATTTGCTCTTGGATTCGGGCTATGTGGTCAGCGGGGTTTCCCCGGATAACCGCTTGGTGGAAATCATTGAGCTACCCAGCCATCCCTTTTTTATTGCCACCCAATTTCACCCAGAGTTTCGCTCTCGCCCGAATCGCCCTCATCCCCTCTTTCTGGGTTTGATTGACGCGGCACTGCGCATTCACTCCCAAGCTCAGCCGTTGCAATTGCAAAACGTTGGCTAGATTAAGATCAACTGCAAAGGGATCCCTGACTCGACGAGTTCCCTATGAGCAGCTTTCCATCGTAAGAATTACCCCCGGCTCTCACCAATAGGGAAGTTGGTCACTGGGCTGGGCTTAGACAATCACAGGGATCCCTGACCGAGTCAGGGCTTCCACCAAGGCGCGCACCTGAGCCACCATGGCCACTTCATCCTCAAGTTGGTTAATGGCTTTGCCCACACCCACACCGGAGGCACCCGCCGCAATGGCCATTCGCACCGTCACCACCGATAGCCCAGAAGCACAAATGACCGGGATAGACACAGCACGGCTAATTTCGTAGGCCGCAGCCAAGGTGGGAGCAGCCTTTTCAATCAGGCCCAGGGATCCCCCATGCAGGGGTTCGGCGCTAGTTCCCCCCTCAGTTTGGATCAGATCCGCACCCAGATCCTCCAGTTTTTCCGCCAATTCCGCCTGTTGATCCAAGGGCAAGGTGTGGGGAACCGTTACCGAGAGTAGGGTACGAGGTAAAAGGGCACGGGTTTGCCGGGTGAGCTCCAGCACCTCTTCAGGCGAGAAAATGCGCCCGGAAGCATAAAAGCTGTCGTAATTGCCGATTTCGGCAACTGTTGCCCCGGCCTGGACAGCAG
>JAUQVI010000119.1:0-9922 GCA_039794885.1 Thermostichus sp. DG02_5_bins_236 | reverse complement strand
AAGAGGTAAACCAAAACGGCATTACGGTGCAAAAGTCGGGCGATAGTGCCTTCATTCAGGTGGTGTCCCTCCGTTCACAGGCAGGGGAATATGATGAGCTGTTTGTCAGCAACTATGCCGAGTTGTACGTGCGAGATGCCCTCCGCCGCATTCGGGGCGTGAGCGATGTGATCGTGTTTGGGGATCGCAAATATGCCATGCGCATTTGGTTGGATCCCACCCGTTTGGCCAGCTATGGACTGACTGCCCAGGATGTGGTGAACGCCGTACGCCAGCAGAACATTCAGGTGCCCGCCGGACAAATTGGCAGCCAACCCAGTGCCCCCGATCAGCAGTTTCAGATCAATGTGCAGGCGGTGGGGCGGCTGGCGCAACCGGATGAATTTGCCCAAATCATTCTCAGGGCCAACCCGGATGGCAGCTTGGTGCGTATTGCCGATGTGGGGCGGGTGGAGCTGGGGGCGCAAAGTTATGACACCTTCTTCCGTATTGGTGGCCAAGAGGCGGTCGGGATCGCCATTACCAAACAACCGGATGCCAATGCTCTGGAAGTAGCCGAGCGGGTGAAAGAGACTCTAGAGGAGTTGTCCCAAAGTTTCCCGCCCGGGCTGATCTATGAGATCCCCTTCGATGCAACGTTGTTCATCAACGAGTCGGTGCGGGAGGTGATTCGCACCTTGCTGCAAGCGATTGGCTTGGTGGTGCTGGTGTTGTTCATCTTTTTGCAGGATTGGCGCATCACCCTGATCCCAACGATCACGATCCCGGTGGCGTTGCTGGGCACCTTTATTTTTGTGCGCTTGTTTGGCTTCTCCATCAATACGCTAACGATGTTCGGCTTGACGTTGGCTACCGGCTTGGTGGTGGATGACACGATCGTGGTGGTGGAGAATATCTCCCGCTACATTCGCGACCGGGGGATGCGACCTCTGCAAGGAGCTTCGGCAGGGATGAACGAGGTGTTTGGAGCGGTGCTGGCGACTACGCTGGTGTTGTTGGGGTTGTTTCTGCCAATTGCTTTTTTTCCCGGTACTAGTGGACGCATCTATCAGCAGTTTGCCGTCACCATTGCCGTGTCGGTGTCTCTTTCCACTTTTAATGCCATTACCCTTGCCCCGGCCCTCTCGGCGCTGTTGATTCGTCCCCGCTCCGAACAACAAATGTTTTGGCTGTTGCGCGGGTTTGATCAGGCGGTGGAAGGGATCCGCGCTGCCTACAGTGGGCTCTTGGGCTGGGTGGTGAAGTTGCGGCTGTTGGTAGTGGCGTTGTTCATCGGGTGCTTGGGTCTGACCTACTGGCTGTTTCAGATTGTGCCCACAGGCTTTGTACCGGATGAGGATCAAGGCTATTTCATCACCTTCATTCAGGGGCCACCGGGGGTTTCCCTTAACTACACCGATGGGGTGATTCAGCAGGCGACGGGGATTATGCAAGGGATCCCGGAAATCCGCGATACGGCGATTGTTGGGGGATTTAGCTTTACGGGTCCTTCCGCAAGCAATGGCTTGATTTTTGCCGCCCTCAAACCCTGGGAAGAGCGACGGCGACCGGATCAATCGGCTCAAGCCATTGTAGGACAACTGTTTGGGCCTTTCTTGGGAGGGATTAGCAAATCGCTGGTCATCCCGATTTTGCCCCCGGCCATTCCCGACTTGGGGGTTGCCGGCGGGTTTAGCTTTCAGCTACAGGATCGCGGGGTCAACGATTTTAATTTGCTGGAGCAAACGGCCGGTACTCTATTCTTTGTCGGCAATTCCCCACCCCAACCGGGACAGCCCCCGCTCGGTTTGCAAATTAACCCACCCACCTTCAGCGCCAACTCACCCCAGCTCCAGGTACAAGTGGATCGGAACATGGCACAACTGCTGGGGATCCCGATTGCCGATGTCTTTGGCACCTTACAAACTCTGCTGGGGGGCACCTACGTTAATAACTTTGACCTGTTCAACCGCAACTACCGCGTCTATGTACAGGCGGATCAGCCCTTCCGAGCCAACCCGGACAGCATCAACCAATTTTATGTGCGCGGTGGCGAGGGCCAGATGTTGCCCTTGAGCACCTTGGTGCAGGTTCAGGAAACCACCGGCCCCGACATCATTAACCACTTTAACCTCTTCCGTTCCACGGAGATTCAGGGCAATCCGCTGCCTGGGTTCAGTTCAGGTCAAGCAATCCAATCCATGGAAAGGTTGGCCTCCCAACTGTTACCGCAGGGGTTTGGATTCGAGTGGTCGGGTATTTCCCTAGAAGAAATCGAGTCGGGTGGGCAAGCACCGATCATCTTTGGTTTGGGTCTGGTATTTGTGTTTTTGGTGTTGGCGGCTCAGTTTGAGAGCTATGTCGATCCTTTGATTATTTTGCTGGCGGTGCCACTGGCAGTTTTGGGGGCGCTCTCGGCGCAGTTACTGCGCGGGCTATCCAACGATATTTTCTGCCAGGTGGGGCTGGTAATGTTGATCGGTCTGGCTAGCAAAAACTCCATTCTGATCGTGGAGTTTGCCAATCAGCTGGTGGAACAAGGGATCCCACTCCTTAAAGCAGCCGTCCAAGCGGCGGAGACCCGCTTCCGCGCCATTCTCATGACCGCCTTGAGCACCATCCTCGGTATTTTCCCTCTGGCGGTGGCCACAGGAGCAGGGGCCGGCAGCCGCCAGTCCTTGGGTACCGCTGTGATTGGGGGAATGTTCGTTTCCACCCTGCTGAGCTTGTTTGTGGTGCCGGTGCTTTACATTTTGATTAAAGGGATCCAGGCGCGGATTATCGGCGGATCCCATGTAGATTTGGCCCATTTGCCTGCACCGGAAGATCCGAAAGGATTGTTGCCAGAAGAAACCCTTTAGGCCCTGAGTTCCGGAAGGTCTCAGTCAACCCAAGCTTGTCGAGTCCTGAAGGGATCCCTGCCCACCAGGAATAGCACTCTATAATTAAGGGCAATTGCAGTCAGGATCCCATAGCAAATGCCTGGGTAAAAACTATCCAAATTCCGGAGCAGAGCGGTATGAAAGCACTGTTGCTCTATCCTCAGTTTCCTCAGTCTTTTTGGTCTTACAATCGCACCATTGAGATGGTGGGACTCAAATCTGTGATTCCCCCGCTCGGACTGATTACGGTTGCTGCCTTACTCCCACAAGACTGGGACATTCGCTTTGTGGATCGCAATGTAGCTTTTGAAACAGAGGCCGATTGGCAATGGTGTGATTTGGTCATTCTGTCTGCGATGCTGGTGCAAAAGCAGGATTTTCATGCCCTGATTCGCAAAGGAGTTGCCCTTGGTAAGAAAGTAGCGGTTGGCGGCCCCTATCCCACCTCGGTACCCCAAGATGCTCTTGATTCAGGGGCTCATTACTTGGTTTTGGATGAAGGGGAAATCACAATTCCTGCTTTTGTTGCAGCCCTCAACGCTGGGCAACCATCAGGGGTCTTTCGTGCCAACGAAAAGCCCGATGTTACCCAAAGCCCGATACCTCGATTTGATTTGCTGCGCATGGATCAGTATTTCATGATGTCGGTGCAGTTTTCCCGGGGATGCCCGTTTAATTGTGAGTTTTGTGACATTATTTCCCTCTATGGGCGCAAACCTCGCACGAAAGAGCCCGCTCAGATGTTGGCGGAGTTGCAGTGCCTCTATGACTTGGGCTGGCGGGGATCCGCTTTTGTGGTGGATGATAACTTTATTGGCAATAAAAGAAATGTCAAGCGATTTTTACAAGAGCTCATTCCTTGGATGAAAGAACATGATTATCCGTTTACCTTTATGACCGAGGCTTCAGTTAATTTGGCGGAGGATGATGAATTGCTGAGCCTGATGGTGGAAGCAGGGTTTTATTCGGTCTTTTTGGGCATTGAAACCCCGGATCAAGATAGCTTGCAAATTACCCAAAAGCATCAAAACACTCGTCATCCTCTGGTAGAGGCTTGTCGCAAGATCAATGATGCTGGGCTGCTGATCTACGCTGGCTTTATTCTTGGGTTTGATGGGGAACGTTCAGGCGCTGGAGAGCGGATCCAAGCTTTTGTGGAGCAAACCAGCATCCCACAGCCGATGCTGGGCATTTTGCAGGCTTTGCCCAATACACAACTGTGGAATCGTCTGCAAGCGGAGCAGCGCTTGGTCGAGGGGATTGGGGTTACGGAGGTTGGGGATCAGAACACCCTGATGAATTTTATCCCTACCCGTTCCTTGGCGGAGATCGCCCGAGAGTATGTGGAAGGCTTCTGGCGGCTTTATGAACCCAAGCGCTATCTATCCCGCTGCTTGCGGCAATGCTTGAATATTGGCACCCAAAATAGACGGCAACAAACTATGAAGTTGCCCCTGCACAAGGGGCTTCACTTAATCACTCAGTTGATCTGGCAACAAGGGATCCGACGTCCAGAAATTCGCAGTCAATTTTGGCGGCAATTGTGGATCATTCTGCAACAAAAGCCGTGCCTATTGAATATGTATTTGAGCCTTTGTGCTGCCGGGGAACATTTCTGGGAATATCGCCAATTGGCCCGCACTCGGATCACCCAACAGCTGGGTTATGACCCTTTGCTAGTGCCTGCAGACTCTTGTGGGGAAGCAGGTGATCTGCTTGCTGTGCGGGCAGGCTAGATGAATCATCGAGTGGATTGTGTATGTTGCACCAAAAACCGGCAGGAATGGATGACGCTGGAAATAGTCTGCCCAACATCGAGGATCTGCCCTGAGCCATTTACCACCCCTACCCAAATGGGAAGCTAAAGTGGATGTAATATCCTAGGGTTATTTGAGAATGAGTACTTTTGGTTGTCAATGATAGAGGTTTATCAAACCAAAAACCAAGAAAAACCCTTAGCTTAGAGTATGTGCTTGTATTTATAAAGTGTGGGATGTTCATTTGCCGATAGATGATCTAAAAGGCAATCTTGAAAGATTTAAGATTGCTAAAGAAGAAAGAGAAAATACTGTTAATGTAATATAAATCCTTAGTACCAAAGCAAGAGTTAGGGTAAATGCTTCTGACTTTTCTGAAGAGGTAGTCAGGCTGAATGATGATCTCCTAGATACAAACTACGACTTCTAGGGAGAGGCTAGCTATGAAATACAGACACAGCGGCAGCCCTCCCCTATCCGGCTTGGCTACGCAACTGCCGCAATAAGCGCTCAAATTCGTCCGGGAGAGGAGCTGTAAATTGCATCGGCTCACCGGTTCGCGGGTGGACAAACGAAAGTTTCCAGGCATGCAGGGCTTGGCCCGTGAGTTTGACAGGGCTGCTTTTGCTCTGGGTATAGAGGGGATCCCCGACAATCGGCAGGCGCAAATGGGCAGCATGCACCCGAATTTGATGGGTACGCCCAGTTTCCAGCTCAAATTGCATCAAGCTGTAGTTGCCCAGTCGCTCCAGCACCTGCCAGTGGGTCACTGCCGGGCGTCCCCGCTCCACCACCGCCATTTTCTGCCGATCCAGCGGGTGCCGCCCAATTGCAGCCGACAGGGTACCTTGACTTTGGGCTGGACGACCAAATACCACCCCCAGATAGATGCGCCGGGCGGTTTTGGCCTGGATCTGGGCTTGCAGGTGCTGATGAGCTTGATCCTGTTTGGCAATCACCAAGGCCCCGCTGGTGTCTTTGTCGAGGCGATGGACAATGCCGGGACGTTGGGCGCCGTTAATACCGGAAAGATTGGGGCAATGGGCCAAAAGAGCATGCACCAAAGTACCACTACTGTGACCGGGGGCAGGATGCACCACCAACCCAGGGGGTTTGTTGATCACGATCAAGTCGGCATCTTCGTAGAGAATCTCCAGCGGGATCCGTTCTGGTTGCAGAGTGAGTGGGGTTGGCGCCGGGATGCGTACCTGGACTTGATCCCCTGCCTGGAGAGTGTGGCTTTGATCCAAACAGGGATCCCCGTTGAGCCAAACCTGGCCCTGTCGGATCAACTGCTGCAGGCGGGAGCGGGACACATCCTTCAGCAGCTCCGCCAAACCCCGATCCAGCCGGCTGCCCTGTTGAAGCTCTGGGATCCTGATCCTGCGGATCTCCACGCCCTCCTCAACTTCCTCTAGCTCTTCCTCAAGAGGTTCATCCCAAGTGGTTGTGTCTTCATCACCCATTGTCATCCCCAACCCTTACCCTTTTCATTCTGACAAGCGGGATACCTTTGCTACGGGTAACAAAGACCAAAGATTTGTATCAACCTTAGGAGCGGCCTCTCCTGCCTTCTGCTTTGCTCTGTCTTCCTCTCGGCCTTTTTGCTGCTGACGCTTGGGTATTTTAACCAGATAAAACTCTTCAGTAGAGTGAGAATAAGGCTGATCAAGCCTAGGTCAGGGAGTATTTTTCCTGTGGCCAATGATGGGAACAAGGATGAAAATCATCCCCTCAGAATCGGTAAACAAAATAGGTAAAAGGAGGTAGGGCATGTCGGATGGAGCAACGATGGGATCCCGCCCTCAACCCATCCAAGAACGCCAGCTGCTATCGGATCTGCCTTGGGTTTTAGAACTCACGCAAGTGGGCCTACAGGATATTGCCCAGGTGGGGGGGAAAAACGCCTCTTTGGGAGAGATGTTGCAACAGTTGGCCCCGCGAGGGATCCAGGTGCCGACGGGGTTTGCCACCACGGCCCATGCATACCGTCAATTTATTGCCTCCGCCGGACTGGAAGAAAAATTGCGTGAGATCTTCCGGGATCTAGACATTGAAGATGTCAACAACTTGCGCCACCGGGGCAAAGCAGCCCGTGCCCTGATTTTGCATACCCCCTTCCCTCTGGAGTTGCAGCGGGCGATCACAGAGGCCTACCTGACCCTATGTGCACACTATGGCCCAGATACCGATGTAGCAGTTCGCTCCAGTGCTACCGCCGAGGATCTGCCGGATGCTAGCTTTGCCGGGCAGCAAGAGACCTATCTCAACGTGCATGGGGTGCGGGGTGTATTGGATGCCTGTCATCACTGCTTCGCTAGCCTCTTCACCGACCGCGCCATTTCCTATCGCCAGCTCAAGGGCTTTGACCATTTTCAAGTGGCCCTCTCGGTCGGTGTCCAGAAGATGGTGCGCTCCGATTTGGCCTGTTCCGGGGTGATGTTCTCGATTGATCCGGAAACCGGCTTCAAGGATGCAGTCTTGATTACAGCTGCCTACGGCTTAGGGGAAAACGTCGTGCAAGGGATTGTCAACCCCGATGAATACGTGGTGTTCAAGCCCACCCTCAAGCAAGGATTCAGCCCCATCCTCTCCCGCAAGCTGGGCAGCAAAGAGCTGAAGATGATCTACGACGAGGGGGGATCCCGCTTCACGAAAAATGTCGCCGTTGCCGATAGCTTGCGCAAGCAATTTGCCCTTAAGGATGAGGAAATTTTGCAGCTGGCGCAGTGGGCCTGTTGGATTGAGGATCATTACTCTGCGCAGCGGGGCCGCTTTACTCCTATGGATATTGAGTGGGCTAAAGATGGCCTTAGCGGTGAGCTCTTCATCGTGCAGGCCCGCCCCGAAACGGTGCAATCCCAAAAGGTAGCCAACCGCCTCAAAACCTATCGCTTGACCCAGCCAGAATCCAAACCCGAACCCCTGGTGCGCGGGCGAGCCGTGGGAGAGGCCATTGGCCAAGGAACGGCCCGCATCATCCTAGATGTACGCAAGCTGGATCAGTTTCGCCCTGGCGAGGTGCTGGTGACCGAAAAAACGGATCCCGACTGGGAACCGATCATGAAAAAAGCCAGCGCCATCGTCACCAACCAGGGGGGGCGCACCTGTCATGCGGCGATCATTGCCCGCGAGCTAGGGATCCCGGCCATTGTCGGCACCGGCAAGGCCACCCAGTTGCTCAGCTCCGGTCAACCGATCACCGTTTCTTGCGCCGAAGGGGAAGAAGGGCATGTCTATCCTGGTTTGCTGCCCTACGAGGTCCAGGAGATCCCCCTGGAGAAGCTGCCGCGACCCCGGACCCAACTGATGATGAACATCGGCAACCCGGAAAAAGCCTTTGGCCTGAGTGGAATCCCTTGTGATGGCGTGGGGTTGGCCCGCCTGGAGTTCATCATTGCCAATCACATTCAGGTACACCCGTTGGCCTTGCTCAACTTCGAGCAGGCGGTGAAAGAGGAACCCGCCTTGGCCGAGCTCACTGCCCAATATCCTGACAAACCGGAATACTTCGTGGATAAATTGGCCCAAGGGGTGAGCACCATTGCCGCCGCCTTTTATCCCAAACCGGTGATCGTACGCCTGTCGGATTTCAAGAGCAATGAATATGCCCACCTCCTAGGGGGATCCCGCTACGAGCCGACCGAAGAGAACCCGATGATTGGCTGGCGGGGAGCCTCTCGCTATTACGATCCTCGCTATCAAGCCGGTTTTGCCCTGGAGTGTCGGGCCATGAAACGGGTGCGGGATGAAATGGGCTTGACCAATGTGATTCTGATGATCCCCTTCTGTCGCACCCCAGAAGAGGGCCGCAAAGTGCTAGCGGAAATGGCTCGCCATGGTTTGATCCGGGGTGAAAATGGCCTTGAGGTCTATGTGATGTGCGAGTTACCCAGCAATGTCATCTTGGCGGATGAATTTTGCCGTATTTTTGATGGCTTCTCGATTGGCTCCAACGACCTCACCCAACTCACCCTTGGGTTGGATCGAGACTCAGCCTTGGTTTCGCATCTCTTCGATGAACGGGATGAAGCCGTCAAACGCATGATTGCGCAGGTGATCAGCACGGTGAAAAACCATGGCCGCAAGATCGGCATCTGTGGTCAGGCCCCCAGTGACTACCCTGAATTTGCTCGCTTCTTGGTGCAGCAGGGGATTGATTCCATCAGCCTCAACCCCGACTCGCTGTTGAAAACCTTGCTTCTGGTTGCCGAAGCAGAACAATCCTGAGAAAAAAGGGGGATAGAGATTGGGTTAGAATCTTTCCTGCTAGATCCTCATTTGCGCCACTCCCTATGATCCACGAAGTCTCCATGCCTGCCCTCAGCTCCACCATGGAAACGGGCAAAATTGTCTCCTGGCTCAAAAAACCAGGCGATCGCGTGGAGAAAGGAGAAAACATCCTGGTGGTGGAATCTGACAAGGCGGATATGGATGTCGAGTCCTTTTATTCCGGCATCCTGGCCACCATTGTTGTGCCCGCTGGGGGATCTGCCCCTGTGGGTGCGCCCATTGCCTTGATTGCCGAAACCGAAGCAGAGGTTGCTCAAGCCCAGGAAAAAGCCAAAGCTCTATCCGCGGGTGTTGCGACTGGGGCTGCCCCGAAGCCAGCTCCCGCGCCTATTGCCCCTCAACCGGCCAACCCTGCCCCTGTGACGGTTCCTGCCATAGCTGGCGCTCAGAATGGCTCCCCCTCCCGGCGGGTTTTGGCCTCGCCCCGTGCCAAAAAGCTGGCGGAAGATCTAAACATTGACCTCAGTACCCTACATGGATCCGGCCCCAACGGTCGCATCGTTGCCGAGGATGTAGAACGGGCTGCCACTCAAGGGATCCCGGTCTCTGCTGCACCCCTGTCTCGCCCAGTCTCCACTGTTCCGGCGGCAGCTTCTGCCGCTGTCCCGCTTGGGGAAACTGTGCCGCTAAGTACCCTACAAGCAGCGGTGGTACGCAACATGAATGCCAGCCTTAGCGTGCCGGTCTTTCATGTGGGCTACACCCTCACCACCGACCCTCTGGATAACCTCTACAGGCAGGTGAAACCCAAAGGGGTGACCATGACGGCGCTCCTGGCTAAGGCCATTGCTCTAACACTGGAAAAGCACCCCCTGCTTAATGCCAGCTACGGCGACAGCGGCATCCATTACAAAGCCGAGATCAACATTGCCGTAGCGGTAGCCATGGAAGATGGCGGGCTGATTACTCCTGTGCTGAAACAGGCAAACCGGCTGGATTTATACGAGATTTCCCGGCGTTGGAAAGATCTGGTGGAGCGGGCGCGACAAAAACAGTTGCAACCGGAAGAGT
>JAUQVI010000118.1:0-9926 GCA_039794885.1 Thermostichus sp. DG02_5_bins_236 | reverse complement strand
TTGCGATAAAGGCTTATCTGTCAGGATTCCTAGATAGTTTGTTCCTTCGCTTCGCTCAGTCACGCGGCTCTCATCCCGACGCTGACCGTTCCGGTACAGCGCGGGGCTTCCCGCCTAATAGCTAAAGCGCTGCTCTCTAGTGAATAACTAAGTGAGCTTTGAGCAGACCCTGTAAAGGATTTCATCCTTCGTCCTCCTCGTCAGTGGTGAACCCTGGTCGGTACAGATAAGAGGGGCGATTGGTCTTCTTGATTTGATCTTTTAGGGATTCCAGATCGATGTAGCGATCCGCTAGGTTAATTAGTTGATCGCTGGTCATGGAGCGTAGACTCACCACCTCTACCCGTACTCCCTGGTAGCTCACCGCATTGACCGCATAGGCCAAATCCCCATCGCCGCTCACCAGGACAGCAGTCTCATACCAACGCACCAAAGACAACATATCGACGGCAATTTCCACATCCAGATTGGCCTTTTTGGAGCCATCGGGCAGTTGAGTCAGGTCTTTGGTGACAACGCGGTAGCCGTTGCGGCGCATCCAGAGTAAAAAACCCTGCTGCTTTTCGTTGTTGCGGTCTACGCCGGTGTAAAAAAATGAACGCAAGAGAGGAGACCGGTTACTCAACGTCTTGAGCAGGCGCGTGTAGTCGATCTCAATGCCAAGTTGCAGGGCCGCATAGAACAGGTTAGATCCATCGATGAATATGGCTACACGCCCACGGTTGTCCTGCAATGGATCCGCAGACTGAAAGCCGGGATCAGGCTCAAGACGCAGCATTCGGGGTTTCTTCTCCAGGTTTTCACAAAGGGGCAGAAAAAAAGGGCTATTAAATGAGGATTGAGCGCAAATACAACAGGCCTCAGACCCTGAGACATGTCTCTCACCCTAGCGCAGGAAGTAGGATCCGGGAGAAGATTTCCAGAAATCCTATAGAAAAAATACCTACTGGAGGATGACCTTTGCTAATGCAATCTGGGGATCCCCAAGTTCCCTACCGCTTCCCGACCCCCCTACACTCAGGGGTGTTACTGAATCGTTACAAACGTTTTTTTGCCGATGTGGAGCTGGCGAACGGCGAACGGGTCACCGCCCATTGTCCGAATACGGGGCCGATGAGTGGGGTGTGTCAGGTGGGTGCGCCGGTGTACCTTTCCCACCACAGCAACCCGAAGCGGAAGCTAGCCTACACCTGGGAGATGATCCAGGTGGATGGGGTATGGGTTGGCATCAATACAGGGTTACCCAATCGCTTGGTGGCCTGGGGATTGCAGCAGGGGTGGTTCCCGCCATTGACGGGCTTTTCAAGCTGGCAACGGGAGGTGGCCTATGGGAAAAGCAAAATTGACTTTCTGCTCACAGGAGCCTCGGGCCTAGCCTATCTGGAGATTAAAAACACCACTTGGGCCATCGGATCCCGAGCGTTATTCCCGGATACGGTGACCACCCGTGGTCAAAAGCATTTGCAGGAGTTGATGGAGGTGCGCCGACAAGGACACCGTGCTCTCTTGATCTATCTGATCAATCGCAGGGATTGCAGCGAATTTGCCCCCGGTGCAGAACGGGATCCCTGCTACGCTCGGTTGTTTTGGCAGGCGGTGGAGGCAGGGGTGGAGATGTTGCCCTACCGGTTTGAGATTTCACCAGAAGGGATCCGTCCCCTCGGGTTGGCCAAGATCCTGCATTAGGCTATCTCGAAAAGGCTGGGGATCGCCTAAAATGCTGTTTTCCCCGATGTTTGGGTTATGGCCGAACCTTCTGCTCGTCCTCGTCACATTGTTCTCACCTCCCATCCCTCCCCTTACGGTGCGCAAACCCAGCCGATCCGCTGGGGATCCCTCGATCCGCTCGAGCGGGGCCCGCTGGTGGGTAGCCTGACCAATCCTGCCCATCGCAATGTGATTGGAACCCATTCAGGGGCTTATGCCCTTTACCGCGCCTTGGCGGTGGCCAGTGGCTCTTTGCAGCCGGATCACCGTGCTGATCTGACCAATACCGCTCCTGTGGTGTCGATTGGCCCCTATGCCAGTTGGGGGGATCCGGATCGGATTGTCTCTTTGGATCCCTGGGGAGCGGTTGTCGGGGAAGTCTTTGCCCCCTTTTATGCCCAAGGCTACGACATTCGCCCCACCATTGCCATCACCCAAGCCCACATCAACATGCCGGAGTTGCAGGAGGCGGTTAGCAAAGGCCGGTTACAGGTGGATGGCCGCATCTTGAAGGAGAATGGCGACCTGGTAGTCACCAAAGCAGCGATTGAACCGGTCTGGTATTTGCCAGGGATTGCCAAGCGCCTTCAGGTGAGCGAGAGCCTGCTGCGACGCACTCTTTTCGAGCAAACGGGAGGCATGTTTCCAGAGTTGGTGACCCGCTCGGATCTGTCGGTGTTTTTGCCACCGATTGGCGGTCAGACGGTGTACATCATCGGGCAGATGGCCGCCATCACTGATCCGGCACTACCCCTGGCGGTGCGGGTACACGATGAATGCAATGGATCAGATGTGTTTGGCTCCGATATTTGTACTTGCCGCCCCTATTTGGTCCATGGCATCGAAGAGTGCATTAAAACGGCACAAGCGGGTGGAGCTGGGGTGATTGTCTACCTGCGCAAAGAGGGCCGGGCGCTGGGAGAGGTGACCAAGTTTCTCGTTTACAACGCTCGCAAACGGCAGGAAGGAGGGGATCGGGCCGATGCTTATTTTGCCCGCACCGAATGTGTGGCAGGGGTGCAGGATATGCGCTTTCAGGAGTTGATGCCGGATGTGCTCCATTGGCTGGGGATCACCCGGATTGATCGCTTGATTTCCATGAGTGATCTCAAGTACCGGGCCATTACCAACTCCGGCATTGAGGTGATCAAGCGGGTGCCCATCCCAGAAGAGTTGATCCCTGCCGATGCTCGTGTGGAAATTGAGGCCAAAAAAGCTGCCGGTTACTATACCGAAGGTGAGGTGCCGGATGCGGAACGACTGGCCCAAACCAAAGGACGGGCATTGGTGGAGTGAGCGGGATCCATGCAAATTGCCACCTGGAATGTCAATTCCATTCGCACCCGTCTGCCTCAGGTTTTGGCTTGGTTGGATAGTCAGGGATCCTTAGATGTGCTCTGCTTGCAGGAAACTAAGGTGGTGGATGAAGACTTTCCCCGCCAGCCTTTCCAAGAACGGGGCTATTGGGTAGAGGTTTACGGGCAAAAGTCCTACAACGGTGTGGCGCTGATCAGTCGAGGGCCTTTGGAAAAGGTGGAGCGGGGGTTTGCGCCGCTGCTGGGTGTGGTGGGAGATTGGGATGGGCAAAAACGGGTGATCGGCACCATTTATCAGGGGATTCGCATTCTCAATCTGTATGTGCCGAACGGATCTGAGGTGGGATCGGAAAAGTATGTCTATAAGTTGCGTTGGCTAGCTCTACTCAAAGAGTATTTAACGGTGCTGATGCAACGAAAGGAGCCGATCCTCATGTGTGGTGATTTCAACATTGCCCTTGAGGATCGAGATATTTATGATCCCAAAAAAGCCGGAGAAATCATGGCTTCAGAAGCCGAGCGACAGGCCCTGCGGGAGATTCTAGCTTTGGGGTTTCAAGATGCCTTTCGCAAGTTTACTGCTGAGCCCGGCCATTTTAGCTGGTGGGATTATCGCTCAGGGGGGTTCCAACGGAACCGCGGTTGGCGCATCGATCACCAGTATCTTTCTCCAGAGCTGTACGAAAAGGCCACCGCCTGTTGGATCGATATTGAGCCGCGGCGAGCCGAAAAACCCAGTGATCACACACCTGTCATTGTTGCCCTTTAGGCCCGCATCAGTCTGTTGCGGATCCTCTCAAAGACAGCAGTCACCCAGCAATCACAATCCGAGTGGAAACAGATCTTCAATGGCTCGTAGCAGTTGCTGTCGTTGTTCTGGGCTTAGGACTTGGCGCATTTCCAAAACGGCCTCAAAACGACTGGCATTCACCTCTCGAGCTAGCCGTTGTACCCGCTGAAATTGAGCTTCTACTTCCGATTCG
This sequence comes from Thermostichus sp. DG02_5_bins_236, assembly GCA_039794885.1. Classification (GTDB taxonomy): domain Bacteria; phylum Cyanobacteriota; class Cyanobacteriia; order Thermostichales; family Thermostichaceae; genus Thermostichus. Next base: position 5,920 of record JAUQVI010000118.1, on the reverse strand, counting down.
GGGGCATCGCTGATCAATAGCTCTCGTAGCTGGTGACGGGCGGATCTCAACTCGAGGGTGCGATCCAGGATCTCCTCTTGCTTGCGGTGGCGAATTTGTTGCAGTTGGCGCAATTGCTCAGCAGATAGGTTCAGATCTCGCAGGCTGCGGCGCAGTTCTGTGACCCGTGGGCGACTTGGCTGGGCTACTGTGGGTTGACTCACGGATCCCAGGCCCAGCAGGCTCAAGCTCAAAAGGGGGATCCACACCAAAGTTCTTTTCATCATTCTCCTGGCAAGGTTTCAACAATCCAAACAGTCCAATTGGTCAAGGGCGCATATCAATTGCAGCTGTCGGGCAACATTCGAGGGATTAGGATCCCTCTGGGCCCAGTTCGATCCACCAGGTTTCAGCTTCCACCCCGTCTTGGCCGAGCAAGCCTCCCCAAGTGCTGACCAAAAAGGTTTCTAGGGCTTCAGTTTCCTGGACTAGCATCTGGGCTTGCCAGCGTCGATACCCGACCCAACTCAGCAACATCGCCACCAAAATCGGGATTCCAACCCAGCCCCAAAACAACCGTGAACGCTGTTTCAGGGGATGGGCAGCTATACTCCGCAAGATCCGATCCTCCAAATCGGAGGAGGGAGGAGGGGGAGAGGTGCGAGATTGGCGCAAAAACTGCTGCAGTCGCTCCTCTTCAGAGCGGTTGGGTTCTAAGGGGGTTTGGCTCATGGGGTAATTCCCTCCTGAAGTAGGTGTTTGCGAATGGTGGTGCGGGCGTGAAACAGTCGAGACTTCACAGTTCCTACAGGGATCCCTAAAATGTGGGCAATTTCCTTCTGGGGCAGATCCTCCAGGTCATGCAAGACCAACACCAGGCACTGCTCGGGACTCAGTTGGGCCATGCCCCGTTGTAAGGCTTGCTGATGGTGCAACTGCATCACATCTGGGCCAGGATGGGCCGCTAACGCAGACAGTACCAGCTCTTGGGTTTGGGATCGCTGACGGGCATAGCGCCGCCGTTGATCCGATGCTACATTCCAGCAGATGCGATAGAGCCAGGTAGAAAATTGTGCTGAACCCCGAAAGCGGGGTAATCCTTTCCAGGCCCGCAAGAACACCTCCTGTACCAGATCGTCCAAAGAATCCGCCCCACACAGGGGGTAGAGAATGTTGCGCACCGACTGCTGGTATTTGCGGTAAAGTTGGCGAAAGCTTTGGCTATTCCCGTTCAGGCAACGTTGGATCAGCTCTGCATCATCTGCATTGTCTGCATTAAATGTATCCCTCGCCGCCTGCACAGCTTGTTACTCCCTCTCGACCTTGTTTAATCTGACTGTCCATGGCCTCAAAAGGTTTAACCGGATCCCTGCTTGCGATCACAGGTACTTTCCTAGATGAAATCAGCCATGATATCCCCTCTGCCAACTGGGGATCCGAAGATTGGGCCAAGGACTTTGCCGCCATGCGCCAAGACGGTATTGATACGGTGATCTTGATTCGGGCGGGCTACCGGGATCGAGCCACCTTCCCTTCAAAGGTGCTGGCCAAATTACACCCCACTTTAATCGTGGATGAGGACTTGGTAGCGCTATTTTTGGGCTTGGCAGAACAAGAGGGCATGACCTTCTTCCTGGGTACTTATGATTCTGGTGATTATTGGTTACAGGGAAACTATCAAGCGGAGATTGACCTGAATCTGGCTTTTGCCGACGAAGTTTGGGAGCGCTATGGTTCTAGCCCGGCTTTTGGAGGGTGGTACATCAGCCACGAAATCAATACTTTCGATTCGGGCATGATGCAAGTGTATGAACAGCTTTCTCAACATCTCCGCTGCCTCAAGCCCTTGCCAATTTTGATCTCTCCCTATATTCGTGGCCGCAAGCAATTTGCACAGGCTATTTCCCTAGAAGAACACGAACGAGAATGGGATCACGTCTTTGCCCGTTTGCAAGGTAAAGTGGATTATGTTGCCTTTCAGGATGGACAGGTAGACTTTGCCGAGTTGCCAGACTATTTGGCGATCAATGCTTCCTTAGCTCGTCGTTATGGTATTGCTTGTTGGTCGAATATCGAAAGCTTTGATCGAGATGTGCATATCAAGTTTCCACCGATTGCCTGGCCGAAGTTGCGGTTTAAGCTAGAAGCAGCTCAAGCAGCAGGGGTAGATAAGTTAATCACCTTCGAGTATTCACATTTTCTCAGCCCTAATTCTATCTATCCAGCAGCCCATAATCTCAATCGATGCTACCGAAAGTGGATAAAAAGTTTATCTTCTCAAGGGATACAATAATGACCCAAACAACTCAGACAATGGATAAAGCCGATCTATTTGGACTCCTCTACCGCCGACCTTTCCTCACCCTTATTATCCTGTTGGGGCCACCCTTAATCTGGTTGGTGGTTTTGTATTTGGGGCCCCTGTTCACTCTGCTGCTACAGAGTTTTTATCATTTGGATCCCTTTACGGGTTTGGTGGTACGTCAATTAACCTTTGCCACCTATCGGGATCTGCTTACACCTGCCAATTTGGATATTTTTGCTCGCAGCTTTGTCATGGCTCTGGTGGTTACCATGGCGGCAATTGTGCTGGCTTTGCCTCTGGCTTATACAATGGTGCGGCTGGCCTCTCCCCGTTGGAAAGGTTTTTTGTATCTATTAGTGCTCTTGCCTCTCTGGTCTAGCTATTTGATTCGGGTCTACGCCTGGAAGTTGATCTTGGCTAAAGAAGGGATCCTCACTTATCTATTGACCCATTTAGGGCTGCAAGGCTGGGTGGAGAAGGTTTTACATTTACCTGGGCTTGGTGGGCCATCGCTGGCAGTCTCCAATTTGGGCATTTTTTTGGTGTTTCTCTACGTTTGGCTACCCTATATGATCCTGCCGATTCAGGCGGCTCTGGAGCGGGTTCCCGATAGCTTGATTGAGGCTTCTGGAGATTTGGGCGCTAGGGGATGGCAAACTTTCCGCCATGTGATTTTCCCCCTGACGTTGCCCGGGATCCTGGCGGGATCCGTCTTTACTTTTTCTCTAACCCTAGGGGATTTTGTGGTGCCCTATTCCCTGGGTAATTCCAGCTACTTTATTGGACAAGCGGTTCTGGCCTTTCAAGGCACCTCTGGGAATATCCCTCTGGCGGCGGCCTTCACGGTGGTGCCGATGGGGATCATGGTGGTCTATTTGTGGGTGGCCAAGCGGTTGGGGGCGTTTGAACAAGTTTCTTGAGAAATGGGCAGGTGGATCTTTAGCGGGTTAATCAGGAGTTAGGGATATCGGGCTGCGTGAAGACCTTACCCCGCACAGGGCTGGAAAGCACGACCGAGGTTGAGGTGGTGCCATAGCTGCTGAATTGCCCGATCAACTGCTCTAGGTCTGGAATGGAAGCCACCACAGCCTTGATTAGAAAGGATTCCCCTCCCGTCAGATGATGGGCCTCCAGAACATATGGATGGTTTCGCATCCAGTCGATCAGCCGGCTGTAGTGTTCGGGGGCAGTGGTCAGACGAATAAACACCGTCAGGGGCAATCCCACCTGGGCGGGATCCACAAGGGCGCGATAGGCCGTTAGGATCCCGGCTTCTTCTAGGCGATGAACCCGCTCAGCCACGGCTGGTAAGGACAACCCCACCCGACGACCAATCTCTGCAAAGGAAAGGCGGGCATTCTGTTGCAGCAACGCTATGATTTGCCACCCTGTCCGATCCAGAAGTTTAGAAGAATCAAAGGCCACGAGAAGAAAACTCCTTAGACTCTAAGGCGAAACTTGTAATTTTGATTTAACGAGTCATTCAATATCAGAGATCAAGCTTCTATGCTAAATCCGCTAGGTTCGGATTTGTCCTAAGGAGCTGTAGTGACTGTGGTGTGGCAAGGGATCCTGCTGGGAGTGGCCATTGCGGCTCCGGTTGGGCCTGTAGGTCTGCTTTGTATTCGTCGTACTGTCTTGCAGGGGTTCTTGTATGGATGGTTAACCGGGTTAGGGGCCGCCACTGCCGATGCCGTTTATGGATCCCTGGCGGGGTTGAGCCTGGCTTCTCTCAGCGAGTGGTTAATGGCTGGCCAGTTTTGGATACGGCTACTGGGGGGATCCTTTCTTTTGTTTCTAGGGATCCAGGCGTGGGTAAGAGCGCCAAGGGAAGAGGAAAAGCTGGCATCAACTCCTACCCCAGCAGCAACATTCGCTTTACCGACAACTGCTGGGTTGGCTTACGGATCGGCCCTCCTGCTCACCCTATCCAATCCCCTGACCATACTCTCGTTTTTGGCCATCTTTGCTGGCTTGGGGTTGGGAGAAACGGCTGGTGTGGGTGCTCCGCTATCCTTGGTTTTGGGGATATTTATCGGTTCTTGCCTCTGGTGGCTGTTGCTCTGTGGTGCGGTCGCCTATGGCCTCAGTCACTGGGGTGCAGGTCTCTCCTCAAAGCATTTTCGCGCTATTGATCGCCTTTCGGGAGGTTTGTTGATTGGGTTTGGCCTAGTTGTATGGGTGGGGTTAGGGTTCCCTGGCTAGCTCATGAATATCTGACCGTGCCACATGAACGATACCTGAAGCCTCAAGCCCCTGAGTTGACCTGGACTTGAGATCGTAGTGCCCTACATAGGGAATAGAGTTCAGAAATACAACCTCCATCGGGAGATGTGGGGCATCATTACCAACTGACTCGATCCCGTAATTGTTCCAGTCGGGTTGGGCCGATACCATTGACCCGTTGCAAGTCTTCTAGAGAGGTAAAGGGACGGGCCTCGATCATGCGCTGGGCGATGGCAGGGCCAATTCCCGGTAGTTGTTCCAGTTCGGTAGCACTGGCGGTATTGACATTGATGCGGGGAGCTAATTGGGTAGCTGTGGGGACAGGCGCCAGAACTGGTGGTGAATCTTGAATCACCTCAATGACTTCCACTTCTACCGCTTCTAGATCCGGTTCGGGTAAGGAAGCAGCGGCGGGAACTGGGTTGGGACAGAGACGGGATCCCTCTTCAGCCCGTTGTTGTAGGCGGCGGCTGGGGCCAAAGCGAGCATCGGCAATCAGGCGATCAAATTCGCGCACAAAGTGATCCACCACCAAGCCATTGCGGATGATCAACAGGTTCTCATCGTTGGTGTGGTTAGCAGCTACCGACCAATTGTGGGATCCAGTGATCACGGTGGCATTGGCAGTGCCAGGGTCAATAATGCCGAACTTGTGGTGGAGTTTATCGGTGCGGGCCAGGTTGGGTACCCCTACGGATTGGGCGGGTAATGTCCAGGGCAGACGGGCCGGATCCACCATGCAGTTTTCCCCCGGCAGCAGCAGGCCCCACATCTCTAGCGTGCGGCTGTAATCCCGAAAGGCAAAACCCGGGTCGAATACGCCGCGAATTTCCACATTGCGCTCCCGCCGCAGTTGCTTCATTTGGTTGGCAATGCCTTGATCCGTAAAGACAAACAGAGCCAGATCCACCTGTTGCTGAGCTTGCGCTAGGGCGGCGGCGATGATGCCGTTGGAGGTGGCTTCGTAGGGTAAGGAGCGGCTGGTGGGAGAAAAATGCACTCCCACGATCGCGTCGGCAATATAGACGGTTTCTAGAGGTCGTTTGGGCTTTTGTACCCCGAACACACTATCCGGCAGACCGCCAGGGCCATCTCCCCACATGAGGTCAAATTCATCGCTGTAGAGGCGGGCCAGCTCGGGACTGTCCAAAAGTAACAGGTGATTGGCATTGCCAACGCTGCCGGGAGAGTCAAAATCGCCGTGGATATCGGAGAGGGTGAAATTGGCGGATCCCATCAGCACTTTTTGCCCGTCGATCACCACGAATTTGTGGTGCATCAGACCGCTTCCCTTAGAACCGTCAGCAGTATCATCCAGCCAGGGCACATTGCCCCGTTCCAGCACGGCGTAGACATCCCTTGTGGCGATCTCCTCTGGAGAAAATCGGCCATCCCGATTCAAGTCCACCA
>JAUQVI010000117.1:0-10072 GCA_039794885.1 Thermostichus sp. DG02_5_bins_236 | reverse complement strand
GGCCTACTGGGGATCCTGTGGTTGAGCTGGCGGCAATCGGATGCGACGGTGCTGGTACTGGTGTTGATCGCCTGTGGGTTGGGCTATGCCTATCAGGGACCACCGTTGCGGCTGGGCTACCAAGGGATTGGGGAGATCCTCTGTTTTTTCAGTTTTGGGCCCTTGGCGGTTTTGGCCGCCCTCTACAGCCAAATTCAAACCTGGTCGCTGACGGGGCTGGCGGCTTCTGTGGTGGTGGGGATAGTCACCAGTTTGATTCTGTTTTGCTCCCATTTTCATCAGGTGCAGGATGATCTGGCTTCTGGTAAACGCTCGCCAGTGGTGCGTCTGGGCACCTGGCGCTCGGCTCGCCTGATTCCCTGGATCTGTGGCAGCATTTTTGGGTTGACGGTTCTTTTTGTGGGTTTGGGGATGTTTCCGGTTTGGACCTTGCTCAGCCTGGTAGGGATCCCTTTTGCGGTGCAGCTGTCACGGTTGTTGAGCACCTATCACGACCAGCCGCCGCGAATTAGCCATTCCAAGTTCATCGCCGTTGCTCTGCACTTTTGGGTGGGACTCTTTCTGGGGCTGGGGTTTATGCTGAGTCGCCTGGGTTAAAGAGGGTTAAGCCAGTAGGAAGGTGTGCGGGGGATCCCCCGGAGACAGGCGGGAAATTGAGATAAGCTACAGCCTAGTGTGCTGGACTTGGGTGTGCCTAGCCTCAGTTCGGAGCGATTGGGGTGGCGACAGGAGAGCAACAGAAGCAGAATGCGGCGACTTTTTAATTCCAACCTGATCGTGGCTCTCTTGGGGAGCAGCATTCTGGCCGCTTTAATCGGCTGGGCCCTGTTCATCGAGATCGAAGAAAAGGTGGTAGAAGCGCCCCCTGCCGACCAACCGACTTCTATCAGCCGCGGGGTGGATATTCTCGGTCGTCGGGGAGGCTATCAGCGTTGGCGGTTGATCGCCGAACAGGTGAACTCGGAAACCGGGCAACAGGTGTTTGAGCAAGGGGCGCACGGCTACTTCTACGGGGAAGCGGCCACCCAGCGCCAGGGAGAACCGGATCCCTTCTTTGACAGCAGTGAACAGATGACTTGGCGGGCCAACCAAGCCCGTTACAATGCCATCGCCGATGAGCTGTATCTAGACGAAGAAGTACAGGTGGAGAGCGACGATGGTAGCCTGCTTGTCACCAGCGCCCTCAGAGTTACCCCCGAAGAGCGCATTGAGGTACCGGCGGAGTTCACCCTGAGGGGGGACGAAATGCTGCTGCATGGCCGCTCTGGATCTTTTAATTTTCAATTCGCCCTCCTTAGCGCTCAGCAAGGCAAGTTGGTTGTACTGCCCTCTGAGAACACGCCCCCTGCCCTGGCGGATCCCGCTGCTGCTTCCCAATGGTTAGCCAGTGCCGCTGCCGATCCCAGCTCTACCACGATTACTGCCGACCAGCTTACCTACGACCGCACCAACCAAGTCGCGCAAGGGGAAGGCAACCTGCTGATTCAAGAAAGTGGCATTGAAATTCGTGCCCCTCAGGGCACCTACCTGCGCCAGCAAGCCCAAAGTATTCTGTCTGGGGGGGTGGTTTTGCGGGAGTTGGCCAGTGATGGCAACCGGGATCCCTTGCTGGCGGATCTCACCTTGGCTCAGGCTTCCCCCGACCCCGAGTCTGGCCAAGATCAGGAGGTGACGATTATCGCCGACCGCCTTACCTACGATCGCAACACCCAAATTGCCCAAGGGGAAGGCAACCTGGAAATCCAACAGGGGGAAACTATCATTGAATCCACACAAGGCACCTACCGTCGCCGGGAATCTCAGAGCATTTTGACGGGGGGGGTAACCCTACGGGAGCCGGGCCGGGTGCTAACTTCTGCTCGCCTAGAGGGCAACCACCGCGACAAGATCTTCTTTTTTGAGGAAGACGTGCTCTACCAGCAGATGGCCGCTTCTAGTCCCGTCCCAGAAGGGGGATCCCTGACCAATGAGCTGCGGCAGGCGGAAACCGAAGTGCGAGCTACGCGGTTGGTCTACAATTCCCGCACCGAAACCTCAGAATTTAGTGATGCTGTAGAGTTTATTCAGCGGGGGCGTAAAGCCAGGGCGATGCAAGCCACCATTACCCCTGAGATGGTGGAGCTGAGTGGGGATGTGCTGATCGAGCAAATTGAGGGAGATTGGCTGGCGCAACGGTTGCCCAACCCAGAGACTCAGGCAGATGTGGATCAACCCACGGTGATTTATGCGGATCGGGTGGAGATCGACCAAGCCAGCAGCGATGCCCGCTTTTTTGGCAATGTGGTGATCGTGCAAGCCAATCGGGCCATTGAAGGGGATCGAGCCGATTACTTTGATCAGGAACAGATTTTCAAAATCACCGCCGAACGGGATCCCGTCGTCCTCTGCGACCGAGGGGATATGAACCCAATCCCGCGCGGCAGTACCGAAGCTTTGCCCGGTCGGAATGCCCTCGACCAAATGTGTCGGGGTGCCAATCGCCTCAGTGGTAAGTTAGTTACCCTCGATATGGAGCGGGATGAATACACTGTCGAAGGAGATGAGGCGCAGCAGGGGATGTTTCAATTTCGCATCACCGATTCTCTCTAAGGGGAAGACTTTTCCCTGTTGTTAAGGTTGTGCAGCCAAAATGACCACTCACTTTGCCGATACGGCCCAACTGCGTACCTCCCCTACCCCTAAGGGTGGGTTTTGGGGATCCCTGAGGTTGGGGGCAGGCTTTTTGGAGCTGTACCTTTTCAAGGAGATGATTCGCCCCTTCTTTTTGGGTGTAGCGGGAGGCACAGTGATGATGCTGGGCAACCAGTTGTTCATTTATGCCGATCTGCTGGTGAAAAAGGGGGCTCCCCCCCTGACCATTTTGCACATTCTCATCTTGAACTTACCCGCCATTCTGGTGGTGACCTTCCCGATTGCCGGCCTGTTTGCCACCCTGCTGACCCTGGGCAAAATGGGATCCGATAGCGAGATTATCGCCCTACGTGCCGCCGGGATCCCCTATCGCAAAGTGTTTATTCCCGTACTGTGTATTGGCCTGTTGGTGAGCGGTTTAGCCCTGTTTACCAACGAGGTGATTGTGCCGGAGACCAACCAAAAAGTGAAAACCCTGAACAAGAATCTGATTTTGGCTCAGGATGCCATTTTGTTTAACCCGGAAGAGATCGTGCGGGTGGATGACGACCTTTGGTTTCATGTTGGCTCCATTGACCCTGAAACGGGTCTGATGCGGGATCTGGTAATTTTGGATCGCAAAGCAGAAACGGGGCATTTGCGTTATCCACAGGTGATCTCCGCCCAAACAGCACAGCAAGTGGGGCAATCTTGGCAACTTCAGGATGTGGTGGTACGTCGCTATGACCAGCAGGGGCGTACCTATTACGAGGGCCAAGTGGGGGAAATGGAGTTGAACATCGTCAATAAGCTGGTGGGTCTGATCTACGCCGAAAAAGTGCCCCAAGAGCAACGGGCCGGAGAACTGTGGGAGCAGTGCCAACGACACCGGCAGGAACAACGCCCCTCGGCTGATGTGGCCCGCTGCCTGACGGAATATCACCTCAAGTTCGCCATTCCTCTGGCCAGTTTCTTTGCCGTCTTGGTGGCTGCCCCTTTGGGCTTACAAACGGTGCGGCAAACCGGACGCTACGGAGGCGTGGCGCTAGCGATTGTTCTGGTGTTTATTTACTATGTACTGATGAGCCTGGGGCGAGCGATGGGTCGAGTTGAGCATATCGATCCTTGGCTGGCGGCCTGGTTGCCGAATATGATTTTCGGTGGGGTGGGCTTTTCTTTACTGTGGCGGTTTTTACGGTGAAATCCTGCAACTTCCCAGATAGCTTTGGCTCTTGGGCGAGAACCGCCTGGTTGGCCTTGTGTTGTAGCGGATCCCTCTGGTTGGTGATGGGGGAAGCGGTTTTTGCGCAACTGGAGCCCCTACCCACCGAGATGGAAGGCTACCAGCGGTTTTGGGCGATGCAAACCCCCGCTCAGCGCCTCCAACTAGCCCGCCGGGATCCCAGGCCGGAGCCTGCTGCTCCCACAGGGGCAAGCCTACTGGGGGATCCCCTGACTCTGGCGGAGGCACAACAACTCCCCCAGCCCGCTGCCCTCACGGTTCCCTCCTCCGTTCCTTCGGCTCCCTCAACAGTAGCGCCAGCCAACCCCCTGGATCCCTCCCCACAACCCCTTGCAGCCCAAACGGCAGCAGCGACTATTCCCTCCTCTTCCCAAGGACAAGAAATCGCTTCCCAAAAAGCCCTGACGCCAGTCAGCGGGAGCGGGACAGAGTCCTCAGATTTGAACCAACAGCGGCTACAACGTCTGCTGATGGAAGGGGCGGCAGCCCATGCGCAACGACAAGCGCAACAGATACAGGCGCAAGCAACACCCCATTCCCCAGCCCCGACGCTAACCTCGACTCAGCCCCCACAACCCACTACTTCCCAGGCCTCCGCGCTGCAAGTGGAAAAGCAACCCTGGCTGCGCTCAAACGATGCTTTGGAGCCGCTCACCCCCACCCAGACATCCTCCTCCGAGAGCCTAGCCTCAACCGCACCCCAAGAGGACGCCAATGCAGAAGGGGAGTTGAGTCGGATCCCGCCTTTCCCAGCCACAGCCCCGCTGTTGATTTCCCAGGCAGGTGGAGATTTAGGGCCGAGGGGTATACTCCCCCAGGGAGCCCCCGTGGATCCAGAGCTGGCAGAGAACTTTCCCCTATTACAGACAGATTTCTCCTCCTCCACCGAAGCAGCACCTGAACCCGAAGCATTGACTCCCACCGTGGGTTTGCCCCTGGCCCCAGAACTGCTGGAGCGTTTCCCTCTCTTAAGTGAGCTCAGTGATCTGGGTGCTGGTACAGCTCTACTCCCTTCCGCCCAACAGACCCCCCCCAGCCAGGATCCGCAAGACTCCAGCAACCAGGGATCCCAAATTCGCCAGCAACTGTCGGCCACTGCCTCCACCCAGCGGCAGATCCCGCTGGACCCAGATCAAATCAATGTGAATGGGGATGTGCTCAGCTACATTGCCGAAGAAGATTTGGGTATCGCCGAGGGGAATGCCCAAATCCAGCTCTCCGATGGCACTCGAATTACCGGCAACCGACTGTTGTTTTACCGACGGGAACGGCGCTTGCGCAGCGATGGCCCCTTCCGGATGGAGCAACCGCCTGGCCCTCAAGGACGGGGTGTTCGGCAAATCCAAGGGGAAAACCTGGATCTAGATATTCCCAGCCGCACCGCTCAATTTGAAACCTCGCTGGTGATCCTGCCGGGGGAAGAGCCGGGGACGAAGGTCTTTGTGCGTAGCGAAGAAACCACTGCCCTCTTGGGGGATCAGATCTTCTTCGAAAAGGCCACCATCACCACCTCGCCAGAGCCGCCCATTACCCACTACGTGCAGGGGGATCGGGTGGAGGTCTTCCCGGATGACCGGGTGATTGTTTATGACGCGCGTATGTTTGCCGGTGGGGAGCTGACGGAGCAAGGCGATCTACAAGCAGGCATCCAGATTGCCTATTTCCCGCTATTCATCTACAGCTTGCGGGATCACCAGTGGATTTTGCCCGGGCAAAGCGAGGCGGAAGGCATGTTTGTCAAGTCCAGTTGGGCCTATCGCTTCGATGAATACAACTTTGGTGGCCTGCGGGTAGATGCCATCCAGAAAAAAGGTTTAGGGGTGGGCTTCCTGCACGATTACATTCTGCCCATCCCCGACAGCGTCAACTATGGGCGAGCCCAATTTTATTTGGTTACGGAAGCAGATCAGCAGCGAATGTCCAGTCGCTTCCGGGTGGATCACAACTTCGACTTTTACGCCGCCACGATTTTCGGCCAAGCGGGGCAACTGCGGGGGCAACTCAACCTCAACCTCGACAACACCTACCGTCCTGCTGGTGGGCGTAACGATAACGCCGATCTGCGCCTCAACTCCACCTTCCAGGGGGATCTCTCCACCACCACCCTGAACATCAGCCGCACCGGATCCCAGGAGCGGGGCACCTACAGCTTCCCCCTTACCCTCAGCCACAACCAACGCTATGGGGGCGTGCACTGGCTGCAATCAGACTTGCGGCTGGACTACAACCAGCGGGTCAGCATTCAGGATGGGCCTGACTTTGCCGATGCTCGTCTAACTTTGGGTACACAACTCACCCCGCCGGGATGGGGAGGTAGCTACCGCCTCAACTATCGTGCCTACAGCAGTTCCAACGGCGACAATGAACCACGCCGCAATTTCGAGCTGGCTTTCAACCCCGACCTAATCCGTATCACCCCTGATATCTCCCTGAGCAATGCTCTCACCTTCACCCAGGAGCAACAGCCGGATCGAGAAGCGGGAGCCGGTCTCAATTTCTTTAATCACTACGAGTTGCGCTCCAGCCTACGGTTTAACGACATTCAACCGGCCCGTTGGGTGACGATCATGCCCGGCTCAATTGATTACAGCCAGGTGCTCTACTCCACCCCTGACCAGGAATCCACCGTCAGCCTCAACCCTCGCCTCAGTTTGCGGCCTGCCGACTGGAATACGATTGACCTACGCTATAGCCGCACCTTTTACGGCAACAACTCCGTGCCCTTTCAAACCGTTTCCACTAGCCCCAAAGATGTAGACCGCATCAACGCCAACATCAGCTTCTTTACCCCCCGCGATCTCTTGCCCAACGTGCCACCCGGCTACATTGCCTTTGAAGATGACCTGCCCGGTGAGCTGCCAATTGCCCTGACCTTCCCTGATGACACCCAGGAAGATTTAGAGGCAATTGCCAGCCGCAACTTGGAAGAGTTGCAGGCAGAGGTAAAAAATCTGCTGCGTCTTGATACCACTGCTGGCTACGACTTCATCAACCAAAAATGGGATCTAGTCAACGCCAACTTCACCTGGAACACCACCCCCGATCTGTTCAACATTCAGCTACAAACTGCCTATGACCTGAACGAAGGGGAACTGCGACCGGTACGCCTGCAATATCGGGGCCGTAGCAGTACCACCTTCAACCGGGATCAGCGCTCGGGCCTAGATGTGTACGAGCCAGGGATCAGCTATGCCCTGCAAGCGATCTACGACCCCAAACTGGGTGAGATTTCCACCTACGGGGTGGATCTGGATGCCACCATTGGCACGCAATGGCAAAATCACTGGCGCTTCCGACTGGGCCTGACAGAAGAAGGGATCCGCCGTGTGGAGGTACGCCGTGACCTACGCGATTTCGAGGTACGCCTGGCTTATGATCCGCTCGCCGAGATGCTGCGTTTGGAAGGGATCCTGGTGGCTTTCCCCAGTCGCCCGGTGGGTCTGACCCAAGAGCGGGGAGATTTTCTCCTGACTACTCCTGGCGGTGCCTTTAGTTTGGATGATTTGGGGCGCTGAGTTGGCGCAAACGTGGTGAAATTCGCCTAAGTTATCGGCTTTACCACCATCATCACCAAAATCGCAGAGATTCAGCAGTTCTAGAATGTCACCCTATTTGTCTTGATCCGCCAAGATTGACGCAACCCGTTGGAATAAATGGGGAACGGGATCCCTGCCGCTTAGTCTGACTTGACTACTCTTTGACTATCTTGACTATCCTCTGAAAAACGGGGGTTGGGGGTTGGGGTTCTTGCTCGGCGGGAAGTTGCCCCCAGCTAGCGTCGGGATCCCAACACAGTTGGGTGGCATCGGTGAGCTTAAAGCCCAGTTGTTGCAAGATTTTCAGGCTGAGATCCGGAACCAAGGGGGAGAGCAACACGGCTACCCAGCGCACACTTTCTAGGACAGCGTAGAGAATCTCAGCCACCTGTTCGGTTTTCCCCTGTTTGTGGAGGGTCCAAGGGGCTTGTTCGTCCAGGTATTTGTTGCTGGCCTGGGCTAGACTGAGAGTCTTTTGGGCAGCCAAGCTGGGATCCAACCGCTCGTAAGCCTCGGCCACCAGGGGGGTGAGGGTTTGGGCCAACCGTTTCAGGGGGTTATCGTCCGGGATCCCGACGGAGGGAATGCGGTAGTCCCGGTATTTCTTGAGCATGTTCAGGGTGCGGTTGAGTAGGTTGCCCAGATCATTGGCCAAGTCGGCATTGAGCACATCGATAAAACGGCTCTCGCTGAAATCTCCATCTTTGCCCAGTTCGATTTCCGTTAAAAAGTAGTAGCGCACCGCATCCGAGCCATACTGCTGGGTCAGCTCAAAGGGATCCAGGGTGTTGCCGAGGCTTTTGCCCATTTTCATGCCGTCTTTGGTGAGAAACCCATGGCCGAAGACCTGTTTGGGCAGGGGTAGTCCGGCGGACATGAGCATGGCCGGCCAGTAAATGGCGTGGAAGCGAACGATATCTTTGCCCACCAGGTGTACATCGGCAGGCCAGTAGCGGCGCAGGGCATTGTCTAGAGTCGGTTCATCCGCAGGATCCAAAGCGGCACTGAGGTAGTTGATCAGGGCATCAAACCAGACGTAGATGGTTTGGCTGGGATCTGTCGGGAAAGGGATCCCCCAGGAGACGCTGGGGCGAGAAATGGAGAAATCCCGCAGGCCCTGTTTGACAAAGCTGAGCACCTCGTTGCGGCGGCTCTCCGGTTGAATGAATTCGGGATGCGTGGTGTAGAGGGTTTCTAGTTTCTCTTGGTAGCGGGAGAGGCGAAAGAAGTAGTTTTCTTCATCTTTCCATTCCACTTTTTTGTTGGGGTGGAGCGGGCAGAAGCCCCCTTCGAGCAGTTCACCTTCGTCTTTGAATTCTTCACAGGAGACGCAGTACCAACCCTGTTGCCGCCCGGTGAGGATGTCTTCTTGATCCCAAACCCGCTGAAAAAATTCCCGCACAATGGCTTTATGGCGGGGATCCGTGGTGCGAATGAAACGGTCATGGCGGATATTCAGGAGTTGCCAGAGCTTGACAAACTCCGCAGAGAGTTCGTCACAGTGCTGCTGCGGCGGGATCCCGCGTTCTTCGGCGGTGCGTTGGATCTTCTGGCCGTGTTCGTCGGTTCCCGTCACCATGAGCACGTCTTGTCCCCGCAGGCGGTGGTAGCGGGCGATGGCATCCGCGATCATCGTAGTGTAGGCACTGCCAATATGAGGGGCGGCGTTGACGTAGTAGATCGGGGTAGTGACGACAAAGGTGGGATCCGGCATGAGCAATCGGCGAAGCGTTCTCCCATGATAGAGGGCAGGGATTCAGATGCGAACAGAATCGATTTTTACCAACTGTTTCAGTCGTTCTCTCCACTCTTGTTTGAACTGTTGGGACTCGCTCCTGGTTTGGGAGCCCAGTATCGGTTCGCCTCTGAGGAAATTAAGGAGACTGCTTTCCGTTTGGATGGAATCTTTTTACCCAGTCAAAGGTGAAATTGATGGTGGATCCATCGGTACAGGCACGGCGACGAGCAAAAGAACTGCTTCATCAAGATCTCTCTAATGAACTCTTAGAATTGATGATGACGGTGCTAGTTTACAAGTCTGCCGACTGCAACAGAGAGGCTATCACTTGTGCCAACTGTTTGAATGCCTAGTTTGGCCTTTCGGTAGGGTACTTATGTCGCTACACCACTCCCTAACCGCTATGCCTGCGGCAGGCTGCACCAACGGCTAAGGTGCTAGGCACCGCTGTCGCGAGGGGCGGAGCACTGCGACGGATCCTGGTAGTGTTTTGAAAACCTCACCAGCAGATGTTGGCGGTGATCATCAGCAGGCGCATCAGACTAGGCAGAGGCCAGAGCCAGTTGGCTGGCTTTGTAGGCCGCCCAACCGCCAAAGTGGGAAATATCCGGCCATTGATGTTTTTCCACCAAAGATTTGGGATAGATCATGGCGATGGCGAGGCTGCCGTCTTCAAGACTAACTTGGCCAGGGTACAGATGAGGTGGCTCAGAAGCCAGCAGGGCTTCATATTGCTCGGAGGTCATTTCGTACAACTCTCCCGCCAAGGCTACGCCTTCTGATTCCACCTCGTACACTCCAGGGTGCCATCCGCATTCCACCGCATGCATCCGATAGTAAGGCTGGGTGCGCACAGGCCCAATTAAGCGGGCATTTTGCACATTGGCATGATCCGGCTGACCCGTGAGAGCAGAACCACAGATAAAAATGCGTTGCATTGTGAAC
>JAUQVI010000116.1:0-10075 GCA_039794885.1 Thermostichus sp. DG02_5_bins_236 | reverse complement strand
TTTTGTCCCCCTCTGTGTCCTTGCCCCTGCCAGTGAGGGGTCAAGTAGGCAACCATGTGCTCAAACGTTTCTCGCCCCACGCCTGTCAGACGCTTAACCTCTGCTGGGGATAGTGATTGGACTTCCTCGTCGGTCATAGCCTGATCCGCTTGGTAACCTCTGGTATCTCTCTTCTCTCTCATTGATGCAAGAGGTCTACTGCACAGTCCGCTGTCAAACGGAAGATCCTCCTTCGCGGCTAAGTTCTGCCATGCTGCTGAGGCAAGTTGCGCGGTTTGACGGAAAAATTTGCAGGTGGATCCCTCCACCATGGAGATAGCAGCAATTGAGTTTTCTAGCTCAGGTTATGAACATTAAAGACATTGCCCAACAGGCTTTTCAAACAGGACGTTTGAGCCTCATTCAGGAAACCTGTCTGTACGAATTGTTTGAAGCTCACTGTACGGATGAGGAAGATTTGCAAGCAGCAGATTCCTTGATTAAGGCCCTGTTGGATGGTGTTGTGCAGCGGGAAGGCTATAGCTGGGATCCCTGTCCGACCATCCCGGACTTGAATATTTGAGAAAAATCCCTCAGGCTATTCCGGTTGGGAAACTTCTTCCCAGAGGGTAGTACGTTGGCGCAGGCTGAGAAAATGTCCACCTCCCAGGATGAGGTGATCCAGTACAGGAATGTGCAGCAGTTGCCCCGCTTGTAGCAATTGTCGGGTGAGGGCGAGATCCTCCGGGCTGGGATCCAAGCTGCCGGAGGGATGATTGTGGGCGATGAGGATGCGGCTGGCCCCTTGTTTAATGGCGCTGCGAAAGGTTTCCCGCGGGTGAGAGAGGGTTTCGGTGGCCGTGCCACGGGTGATAATCTGCTGGCTGAGCAGTTTGTGCTTGATATCCAGATGTAAGACAGCAAAGTGCTCCTGTGTCTCCCACATCAGATCCCCGCTCAGAGCCAGGGCTGCTTTTTCGGGGGAATCAATCACAGTGCCCTCTGGAGGACGGGTCAAAAATACCCGCCGCCCCAGTTCAACAGCAGCCAATACCGTAGCTGCCTTGGCCGGGCCAATGCCCTTAATCCGGAGCAGCTCTCTGGCCTCCACCTGTCGCAGTTGCCCCAAGGGATCCCCTTGTTGTTCCAATTCTTTTAGGAGCAGTTGCCCCAGCCCTACTGCCGAGAGCTTACCTGATCCCTGGCCTGTATTGAGCAAAATGGCCAGCAGCTCCGCATTGGATAGGGTTCTGGCCCCGTAGGTGAGCAGGCGTTCACGGGGGCGATCCTGAGCAGGGATATCACTAATGCGCAACACATACTGGCTCATGGCGGAGCAGAAAAGGTAGGGGATGTTTTCAGCAGCCAAAACGGGCCCCGTTGCTCAATCGCTTGCAAAGACCCCAGTTCAGCCAGCTCCGCCACGAAGGGATCCCAGGTGACCAGATAATCCGGCATTTGCCCCGTTCTTTTCCAGGCAGATAGCTCCGCCGGAAAAGCAGCATAAGGAACCTGCAAAGGGCCATAAAAGTAGGGCACAAACGAACGAAACCCGTACAGACCCACCGTCCCTGACAACAAGCCTGCCGTTCGCGTTAGCGGGACGGAGTCCTTGCCTTCTTCACTACTGACAAACTGCTGAAAAAAGTGGATGGATCCCCCTTGAGTATGTTGCAACAGACGCGGGAAGACCCAGCCCCAAGCCAACTGAGCGCTCAACCCCGTGGCCAAGACCAAACTCACCCATCCCCAAACCTGTTGTCGCCCGATGCTCCAGGCTAGCCCACCGACGAGCAACAGTAGGGCCGGTCCGTAGGTATAGAGGGGCCAGTCCACCCCTGCCTTCAGATACCCCCAGGTGAGCCCATCCGTCAGAAGGATTCCCAGATTTGCCAGCCCCTCGCCCTGGGATCCCCCCAGCCAGGGCAACACCAACCAAAGGGATAGCCAAAAAAGGCCACTCAAGCCCATCCACCCTCCTTCCCAGAGTGTTAGTCGGCTTTGGCCGGCCCAGAGAGATTGCAACCGCAGGGCCGCAAAATAAGCTCCAATTGGATATAAAAGTGAGGTGTAATGCACCAGTTTGGTCTGTACCAGCAGGGAAAACAGCGCCAGTACCATTCCAAACGCCACCAAGAGCAGGTGATCTGCCCGTTGAACCGGATCCGTAGCCAGAGCCGCAGAACCCAGACGGAACCGCGGGCTGCGGGCACCCAATCCCCAACGTGCCCCTTGACCTTCCCCTCGCAGGGTGTGCAAAATTCCGGTCAGAGATATAGCAGCCCAAGGGAAGCACCCCAGCCCAAAGGCCAGCAGATGGAAATAAACTGGGCCGGGGTGACCATCCGGCGTGGTGAGGATGCGCCACTGATAGCGCAAAAACTGCTCAACCCAGTCTGGCCCTTGCTGCACCCACTCCACCGCAAACCAGCTCAGGGCAACAGCAGCGGCCAACCCTAGAAAAGCTAGGCTCTCCCCCCAACGGGGCCAGGGATCCGGATGCCAAACTTTGTACCCGGCCCAAATCAACAGCGGTAAGCCCAATCCCAACGGCCCCTTGGCCAAGACTGCCAACCCCAAAGCCAAGGCCCCCAATACCAGCCAAGCCCGACCGGACTGCCCCACCCAACGAGCCTGTTCGCGTAAGCGGGACGGAGTCCTTTCTGCGGCCAACAGGGATCCCAGCCCCAAACCCATGCCCAGGTTAAAGAGCGGATCGATCAACCCCGTCTTGGCAAAAAACAGCGGCAAGTAGCTGGTTAACAGCAACATCCCCCACAAGCAGCCAAAGCCCACCCCCCGCAAATGGGATCCCCAGGCCACCAACAGCGCTACCGTTATCCCACCCACCCAAGCATTGGGTAGGCGAGCCGCCCATTCGTTTACCCCCATCACCTGCATGGCCAAAGCTTGCAGCCAAAAGAACAAAGGCGGCTTCTCAAAAAACGGTTCACCGTTGATCACCAGAGAAAGGGGATCCCCACTTTCCACCATCTGGCGGGCCAAACTGCCGTAGATCAGCTCATCCCAATCAAACAAAAAAGGGATCCCTTGCCACCACAGCAGCCATAAGCCAGCCAGCAGACCCATGCCCAGAGCCGGCCACACCGGAAAAGTAGCAAAAAGGGATCCTCCCCAAGGATGAAATCCCCTTTGCGGGGAGAGCAACGGGGATTTAAGCATGGAACTGTTCAACCCGTTCAACTTGACCCACAGCCTGGGGCGACTGCATCACCCGTAACAACAGTTCTACGTATCGCGTAGGCGAATGAGCCACCGCCATCGACTCCTCCGTATCGGCAGGCAATTCCACCCCACACCACCGGGGGGAAGCACTTTGCAGAGCCGCCAACAGTTCCGCTGGGATTGGCCCCCGTGCTACCCCAATCACCTGCGGCAAGGGATCCCGGCGGTAGGCCCCGATCCAGCGCAAGCCCAGTTGAAAGGATCCCGGACGAAAATGGGGGTTTAAGCTTCCATCCGCCTCAAACTTACTCAGCATCAATTGCAACGAATAAATCCGGCTGATATTGACAGGAGGAGCAGAGGGCAAAATCCGAGCCCGGAAAGTAGGCACCATCTCCGCAAAGGGAATGCGCACCGTTTGCTCTTTCTCAGGTGTTGTTTCAAAGGCATAGCTGTAGGCGGGGCTATCCCAGCCGGTTTGATCCCGCACAAAGAACTTGTAGCGCTGTCCATCCCCTCTCAGACGCAGTTCTAGGCCGGCAAAGCCAGACAAATCCAAAGGAGGTTCCAGGTTGCAGGTACGGGTAGACACAAACCCCCCAGAATTAGCCGTAGAAACTTGGCCTGTAAACAGCAACTGCTGCTCTCCCCACAGCAACCGGCTTTGGCTTACCCCTCCCATCACCACATCATCCAAAATGCCCCAAAACTCATCCAGAGCAGGGTTGGGTTGGCGAAAATCAAACAGCAGCTGCTCCGTTTGCGGAGTACAGCCAATCTGCTGCAGATGGGTTCTGGCCAGTTCTCCATCCTCTAGACCCAAGAACACCGTTGCCGCTGTAACATCTTGGTCGGAGTCCAGCACCTGTTCGCGTAAGCGGGACGGAGTCCTTACCTGCTGCTTAAGGGCCTCTGCCAACCCGGCCGGTAATCCCTTTCCCAGCAACAGCACTTGGGGTAACCCAGAAAGCGTAGGCAACACAGGATTGACCCTCGACTTAGGCTGGAATCCATTTTGTATCCAGCGCCAAGCTTCCGCAAAGGGCAGGGCATCGTAATAGGTTAAGGTATTCAGGAATCGGCCCAAGTCCCAAGACATCCCCCAACCTCCGTGTAGATGGCAGATTGCTGGCCAGGCAGTCCGTAGTCGTAGCTCTGGCCAACACTTCCAGGATAGCCATCAGGGGCTGGCTCTCTCTCCTCCAAAGTGTCTGCCAAACCGCTCTCCTTACCCGACAATAAACCCCGACAATAAAGAAGATCCTGCTGCAAAGGTGTCTTTGTGTACAGCATCACCTCATTTTCTCAGCCCTACCTGACCTATCTCCTCAAAGATGAACACAGTGGGGCAGAAGCAGAAATTGTCCCGGAGCGGGGCGGCATTCTCACCCGTTGGCGTATCGCTGGGCAAGAGATCCTCTACATGGATGAGGAGCGCTTCTTGGATCCTGGCCTAACGGTGCGCGGTGGCATCCCCATCCTATTTCCCATCTGTGGTAACCTCCCCGACAACACCTATACTCACGGGGGACAAAGCTACACCCTTAAGCAGCATGGTTTTGCCCGCAACCTGCCCTGGCAAGTGGTGGATCAAGACCAGGATGACCACGCCTGCCTGACCTTGATGTTAGAAAGTGATGGCCAAACGCTGGCTGTCTATCCCTTTCAGTTCACCCTTCTGTTCAGCTACCAATTGCAGGGGCATCAGCTCATCCTCAAGCAACACATCACCAACCGCTCCCCAGAGCCGATGCCCTTTTCGCTGGGGTTTCACCCCTATTTCCAGGTGGAAGAGGCCAGCAAACCCCAGTTGCAGTTCCGGATCCCGGCCCAGGAGCTCTATGACCACCGAGAACCCCATCCCGCTAGCACAAACCGCAGAACCCCTATCCCTTTTGCAGGGACTTTCGATTGGACGGCTCCTGAAATTGATGTTGCCTTCAAAGCCTTAACGGCCCAAGAGGCAACGGTGGTGGATCCCATGGCCAAAAGAAGGCTAACCCTTACCTACGATGAATGCTTTCGAACTCTGGTGTTTTGGACGGTGCAGGGCAAACCCTTCTTCTGTCTAGAACCTTGGACAGGGCCGCGCAATGCTCTCATTTCTGGAGAACACCTCATCCAACTGCCACCGGGAGATAGCCTAGAAACTCAGTTTGTCCTGCAGGTCAGGGCTCTGGACTAACCGGGATCCCATCCCAGGATGGGGATCCTTCAAAATGGGTCTTTCCTCGGTCGGCCAAAATTTGCAGGGCCACCTGTAGTCGCAGCGCCTCCGTACCCCGCCCCAACCCGGTCTGTATCGTCGGGCCCGCAAGAGGCTCTATGGAACGGCAAAGGCGACGCAGATGGGGGGTACTAGCACCAATATGACCATCCAACTTCTCAGCTAGGGATCCCAGCCGTTTCCAAGTGGTGAAAAGGCGGGCCAAAGTTTGCTCCAGTTGAGCGGCTTGATTCACCAAGTCAGCCGTTAGGTTCAGCAACCCCAACCGCAAGGCTTCTTCTAGGGCACCCTCCAAATCCAGCCCTTCTTGTTCCTGTAAAGCCTGCACCTGAGCAGCAGACTGTAGATATCGAGCCAGAAAACGGGCATCGGCAGTAGCTTGCTTGAGGGTATCCACATCCGGCTTGAGGGCAATTTCTGCCTGGAGAACTTGCTGATGGGATCCCGGCAGTTTTTCCAGCTCCCGCACCAAAGGGGTGAGATAGCGGCTGGGAATACTCTGTTCTGCAGCTTTGGCCCGTACCGGAGCCGGGAGCAACTCCGAAGTAGCAGCTGTCCACTCATCCGTGAGGTCGCGCACCTGTCGTCGGGTAATGCGTTGGCCTTGCTGGGCTGCTTCCACCACCATTTGCTGGACCGGCGGCGGAGCTTGGGCGGTTTCCAAAAAAGCCCGTTTGCTGAAGCGATCCACTGTCTCCGGGGCCAACTCCTGGGTTTGCATCAGGCTATCGGCACTGTCTGCTAACTCTAGCAGCGCATAAGCTCGACTTTTGCTGATCTCCCGGTCTTTAAGCCAGCCGAGAAAGCCACTGCCCCGTCCATCCCCCCGTTGCTTTTCCCGATCCCGCACCACCCGCAAAATACGCCCACGCCAAATCTCTGTTTGTAGATCAAAACGGTCACACACCTGCCAAGCTTGCTCTATCTGCTGCTCAAATTCTGGCTCTGGCAAGGCTTCATCAGTGGGATCCGGCAACGCCAAGTCCTGCAGGGATCCTGTGGGTAGTTCAGCCCAAGTTTCCAAGCGGATGGCCGATGCCTCTACGGATGTTGCAACTGTTTTTTCAAGCGTCTCCATTCGCCCCTCACACCTAAGCCGACTCATTATGGCAGAGCTTCCCGGCGATTTCAGATCCTCTATCCAGGAGAGGGGTTGTGCTTCTCCCGAAAAAGAGGCAAAGGTTGATACAGATTTTTCTCGGCTCCCACCTCAGGATTAGCCTGGATGGAGTTAGGGATGAAAGAGGTATGAAAGTTTATATCAGCGCCGATATCGAAGGGATCACCGCCATCGACCACTGGGATGAAGCCACTATCGGTCAGCCCGGTTATGAGCTGTTTCGAGAGCAAATGACCCGTGAGGTGATTGCCGCTTGCGAGGGATCCCTGGCTGCCGGAGCCACCCACATCACCGTCAAAGATGCTCACGATTCTGGGCGTAATCTCATCCCTGACCGACTCCCCGAACAGGTACAGCTGATCCGGGGTTGGAGCGGACACCCCTACTGCATGGTGCAGGAGTTGGATCGCAGTTACGATGCCTTAATCCTGATTGGCTACCATTCCCCTGCTGGCTCCGGTGCCAACCCCCTTGCCCACACCTACACCACTGAAGTGAGCCAAATCCGATTGAATGACCAACGCATTTCTGAGTTCCATCTGGTCAGCTTCACCGCTGCCTACGAAGGGATCCCAGTCGTTTTTCTGGCCGCAGATGCGGACTTGTGTGCAGAAGCGAAGGTTTTTGATCCCAACCTGCAAACGGTGATCACCCACAAAGGGATCGGCCAGTCGGTGATCGCCCAGCATCCACAGCGCACTCTACAAGCCATCCGAGAAGGGGTAGAGGGATCCCTGCGGCGCCTAAGGGAGTATCAGCCTCGCCCACTACCGGATCACTTTCTCCTGGAGGTGGACTACAAAGAGCCTTCCCGCGCCTACCGCAAGTCTTTTTATCCCGGTTGCCGGTTGGTTTCAGAATTCACGGTTCATCTGCAGGTTTCCGATTGGTTTGAGGTGCTGCGGGCCCTGGAGTTTATCGTGCTGGCTTAGTCAAGAATGAGTTGGTCAACAACTGTTGGGCGGCCTCTTTCAAGCTGACTTCTGAGAGGTTGGGCAGCTCCATCCGAGTGCGGATGCGATTAAAATTCCGCTGCAACCCATGCCGATAGGTGGGATCATAGTGCTGCTGCAATAGTTCTTGCACAAGCCCAGGCCAATTTTGGGCATCAATAAGCTCAAACCACCGCTGCAAGCAGGCTTGGCCATAGCGAGGCTTGAGGGGCCACAACTTCTGCTTCAACACCTGAGGATGCGCAATCCAATGGGGATAATCAGCGATGATCCCCTGCACCCGTTCCTCTAGAGGCAACTGTACTTCTATACAGTCGGCCTCTGTCAGGGCTTGCCAAAGAGCGGGCGGGAGATGAAGCTGGCCTACTTTGGCGCTCTCTGCTTCCACCCACACCCACTTGTCGGGATCCCAACCCAGAAAGGCTTGCAGCAACTGACTCTCAAACCCCTTTTGACTGGGTTGTGGCAACTGCCACTCTGCCCCCAACAGGGATCCCCGATGGCGGGCTAACTCCTCTAAGTCCAGTACCTGTGCCCCCTGCAGCCGCAGCTGATGGAGTAACTGCGTTTTGCCGCTCCCCGTCGCCCCACACAAAACTCGGTAGGTAAACTGTTGCGGTAGGGTCTGAAGCTGTCTGCGCACCCAAGCTCGGTAGGTCTTATATCCGCCTTCCAGAACTGTGACCAGCCAGCCCACCTGAGACAGCACCAAAGCCAAACTGCCGGATCGTTGTCCGCCTCGCCAGCAATAGATCAGGGGGCGATAGTCACGATCTTTATCGGCAAAATAGGTTTGCAAATGGCGGCTGATGTTCTGGGTAACCAGGCTGGCTCCCCGTTTGCGTGCCGTGAAAGGATCCACCTGCTTATAGAGCGTTCCCACCTCCGCCCGTTCTACATCATCCAAAACCGGCAAATTGATTGCTCCTGGCCAATGATCCTCGGTGAACTCGGCTGGGGAACGCACATCGATAATTTCGCTGTAGGTGTGCGACCAAGGTTCTGTGGTGAACTGAATCGGAGGAGACACAAACCCAAAGATGAAGATGGCAAACTTTGCTTTATCTTGGCAGGTTTTGTTGTACTACCGGAGGTCGCCACCCTCTATTTAACTTGCCAAGCCTGTTCGGCAGCCCTAGAGTAATATCACCCAAAGATGAACGACCGGATGATCCGTTCTTCGATGACCTATTTTTCGCTAGAGGTGCCATGGGATCCTACGTTGCAGCAGAACCCTACCCCTACCCCTACAACGGCGACCTACGGCCCGAAAACACCGCCCTGATCATCATCGATATGCAGACGGATTTCTGTGGCGTTGGCGGCTACGTAGACAAAATGGGCTATGATCTCTCCCTCACCCGCGCTCCCATCGAGCCGATCCGGCGAGTTCTGGCGGTGATGCGTGCCAAGGGCTTTTTGATTCTGCATACCCGCGAAGGCCATCGTCCTGATCTCTCAGATTTACCGGAAAATAAACGCTGGCGCAGTCAGCGCATTGGGGCAGGCATTGGGGATCCCGGGCCTTGTGGGCGGATCCTGGTGCGGGGGGAACCGGGCTGGGAGATCATCCCGGAATTGGCACCCCTTCTGGGCGAGGTGATCATCGACAAACCGGGCAAGGGCTCCTTCTACGCCACCGATTTGGACTTGATTCTGAAGCGAAAAGGCATTCAAAACTTGATCCTGACCGGGATTACCACTGATGTCTGTGTCCACACCACCCTGCGGGAGGCCAACGACCGTGGCTATGAATGTTTGTTGCTATCCGATTGTACGGGTGCCACAGACTACGGAAATTATCTCGCTGCTCTGAAAATGATACAGATGCAAGGTGGTGTCTTCGGAGCCGTCGCTGATTCAGCCGCTTTGATTGAGACCCTTCAACATCCAGGAGGAGTCTAGCCCCAGACAATCTTGGACAGCCCGTTCCATGTCTTGCATTCTTTCTGCCGAGAGTTTCCTCACAGGTTGATTTGGAAATCGTTTGGGATCCAACGAGCGAATTTGGAAACACAAGCAAACGGTTTCCGTGGATAATCCGCCCAGGGATCTGGACATTGATGGGATAATTCTTGGCAATATTGAAGCCTTTGGTTCCAGTAACTCTACCGAGTTTTCCCCCTATTCAATTCCCACCCCCTGCCTACTGAGGAGATTGTCCTACCCATGACCACCACTGCTCAATCCCAAGTCTCGACGGCACAAGAAGCTCCTCCAGAACTGGAAGCTGTTAACATTACCAAACGATTTGGATCCCTGTTGGCCCTAGATCATGTTTCCATGAAGTTAAAGCCGGGATCCTTTCATGCCTTGCTGGGAGAAAACGGGGCTGGCAAAAGCACACTGGTAAAGTGCATCATGGGCTTTTATCATGCCGACTCTGGCGATATTTGTATTGGTAAACGGGCTCGCGCCATCCATAGCCCACGGGATGCCTACCACTATGGCATTGGCATGGTGTACCAACATTTCACCTCTATTCCTGCTATGACCGTGGCAGAAAACTTGGTGCTGGCTCGTCCAGACTTGCCTTTGGTGATCAGTTGGAAGGAGGAGCAGGAAAAACTGGCTGCCTTCATGGAAACCGCTCCATTTCAGGTGAATTTA
>JAUQVI010000115.1:0-10092 GCA_039794885.1 Thermostichus sp. DG02_5_bins_236 | reverse complement strand
AGCCAGTCTTTGCGTTCCCGCAGCACAAAGTTCCAGACCTGGCGGCACACCTCTAGGATGTGCTCAATTTCTGAAACCTGGGCCTCGGTTGGCTTTAGCTTGAATTCCCACGTCATGTTCAGCATAAAACCACCATGCCTAAGAAGCATGGGTTCATTTCTTAGACTGCGCTCAACCCATTGCTGGTCGCTACACTACCCCCTAACCGCTATGCCTGCGGCAGGCTGCGCCAACACGGCATAGGCGCAGCACTGCGGCAGATTTTGGTAGAGGGGTTGAGACAAGGCTGAGCAGCAGGCAGGACCTAGGGGCTGACCAACGTGGAGCCAAGCCACTGTTCCCGTATTTGAGCTACCAACTCGCGGATGGGGTGCCGGCCAATGCGGTAACTGATCGGATGGGCGATCAGGCGGGCGGTGCTCTCAAACAGACAGTCGCGTTCGATGAGGCCGTTTTCTTTTAGGGTGCGCCCCGTCGCCACCAAATCCACAATCGCGTCTGCCATGCCAGTGATCGGGGCTAATTCCACCGAGCCGTATAACGAGATCAACTCCACTGGTAAATCTAGACGGTCAAAATACTCACGCGCACAGCCGACAAACTTAGAGGCCACTCGCGCATGCGGCGGTAACTGAGCGGCAGAAGTGTAGGGACTATCTTTGCGCAGGGCTACCGACATGCGGCAATAGCCAAATTTCAAATCCAGCAAATGGGCCACCCGCGCCTCTGTGCCAGCATAGCGCTCCCGCAACACGTCATAGCCGACAATACCCAGTTGCGCCTGCCCATACTCCACATACACAGGCACATCGTGGGTGCGCACCAGCAGAGCTTCGTAGCACTGCCCATTCAACTGGGTGGGGGACTCAATCCGCAGTAGGCGATTACCGGGATCCAAAAAACGGCTGAAATCAATGCCCACCTGTTGAAAACACTGGATAGCCTCCGGCAGCAAGGCTCCTTTGGCAAGGGCAATGGTGATCGGTTGACCCCTGGAGGGAGAATTCAGATCTGGAGCTGGCTGGGGGGACATCACAGTTGAAATCAAGGGATCCCTTGGGTTGAGGTAGACGTGCTCCGCAAGGGAGCTGACCGCTCTTGATTTTATCGCTGTGACGGCCTGCAGAGTTTGTGGTGACTGGAGAGGCACCAGAAGACTGAAAAAATACAAAGGATACTGAGAATATCCAAAAATCTGTTCTATTCGGTAGGCAGAGGATCCCGGTGCTGGGGTGATAAAGTCAGAGCACGGTTAACCCCGAGGAGTAACAGCGGCATGAAAGCCATGATCCTGGCAGCGGGCAAAGGTACACGGGTGCGGCCCATCACCTACATGATGCCCAAACCGATGATCCCGATTTTGCACAAACCCGTGATGGAATTTTTGGTGGAATTGCTGCGGGAACACGGATTTAACCAGATCATGATCAACACCAGTCACTTGGCTCACCAGATCGAAGACTACTTTCGCGATGGGCAGCAGTGGGGGGTACAGATCGGGTTTTCTTTTGAGGGCCACTTCGAAAATGGTCAACCGGTAGCCCAAGCTCTTGGCTCCGCCGGGGGGATGCGCAAGATCCAGGATTTTTCCGGATTTTTCGACAGCACCTTTGTGGTGCTTTGTGGGGATGCCCTGATCGATCTCAACATCACGGAGGTGGTTAATTTCCACAAAGCCCGAGGGGCATTGGCGACGGTGGTGCTGCGGCAGGTGGATCCCAGCGAAGTCTCCAGCTATGGGGTCGTGGTTACCGATGAGACGGGCCGCATCAAAACGTTTCAGGAAAAACCCAGCCAAGACGCAGCCCTCAGCCACACCATCAACACCGGTATTTACATCTTTGAGCCGGAGGTGTTTAACTACATTCCCCGCGATTGTCCCTACGACATTGGTGGCGACCTCTTTCCGGCCTTGGTCAAAGCGGGTGCTCCCTTTTACGGCGTCACTGCCGATTTTCAGTGGGTGGATATTGGGCGCACTCCCGACTACTGGCTGGCGGTGCAGAAGGTATTACGTGGTGAGATCAAAGGGGTTCAGGTGCCGGGGTTTGAGATTCAGCCGGGGGTGTGGACAGGGATCAACATCCGCGCCAACTGGGATCGCATTCACATTGAGCCGCCGGTGTACATCGGATCCAGTAGCCACTTGGCGGACGGGGTAAAGCTGATTGGCCCAACGGCGATTGGTTACGGATGCGTGTTGAATGAAGGCTGCACCCTGGATGGCAGCTTAATTTTTAACTACACCCAGATCGCGGCAGGGATCACCTTACGCCATCAGATGGTCATGGGTCGGTACTGTATCTCCTCCGATGGCAATGCGATTGATACCGAAGAGTCCAACCTCACCTGGCTAATTGGAGATGCCCGCTCCAACGGCAACAAAGTTTCTGCTTAAGCCTCTGCCGAGAGTAAGTTCCGGAGATGCCCCACGTTTCAGAAATGCAAGATCAACCAATATAGATTTATGGATTGGATTCTTAGTCGGTTATCTGTCTGTTATCTACTTGATCGATTGAGCCCTCCTGCTCTGCCCTTTCTGAGTAACCTATGAGCGCCCTTTACCTGTACGGGATTGTCGCTGCCCCCGGCCCCCGCCATCTGCATGTGGTGGGCTTGGATAAGCAGCCGGTGCATATTCACCTCTTAGGGTCGCTGGCTTTTCTCTACTCTGCGGCGCAACAGGAGCGGTATTTGGCCAGCCGCGCCAATTTGCTCGCCCATGAAGCGGTGCTGGAAAAAGTGATGAGTGAGGGGCACTCGGCCTTGCTGCCGTTGCAATTTGGCTTGGTGGTAGGCAGCTGGGAACAGGTGGAACGGGATTTGGTAGAGCCCCGCTTGGCAGATTTGCTGGCTTTGCTCCAGCATCTGGAAGGCAAACGGGAGGTGGGGGTGAAGGTCTTCTGGGATCCCGAACAGGAACTGCAACTGGGGTTGGCGGAAAACCCGGCTTTGAAGGCCAAACGGGATGAAATGGCGGGAGCACCTTTGGGGTTGGATGCGGTAGTGCAAATCGGGCGAGCCTTGGAGCAACTCCTAGAGCAGCGACGGGAGTACATTGCCCAATCCTTCACCACAGCCCTTAGCCCACTAGCCAGCGATCGGGTGGATGGAGAACTGCTCACTGAAAATATGGCCTACAACGGCTCTTTTTTAATCAATTGGGAAGACGAGCCCAGCTTTGCCCAAAAGGTGGAGGAGTTGGATCATGCGTTTCAGGGGCGGCTGCGCATTCGCTACAACAACTTCACTGCCCCCTACAATTTCGTTAAGCTCTAGTCTGGGATCAATCCATAGCGGGCCAAAAAACGAGGCAAATTCACCACCCGGCAACGGTAGGATCCCTGCATCACCAGCCGCTGCTGCTGCCGGATCTCCACTTGAAATTCAACCTGTCTCCCTTCTACATGGATGACTTCTACTTGCACCCGCAAGGGATCCCCCGCTAAAGCAGCAGCTTGGTGTTCCAGCTGAAAGGAAATGCCCACTGCCGTTTCCTCAGCCTCGTAAAAGGGTTGCAGCGTCATGTGGCTACAGCGCTCGATCAAGGTCAACAAAGCTGGGGATCCGATCACCTTCACCCCTGGGTTACCCAAAGCCTCTGCCGTCTGTTCTGGGCCTAGGCTCCCTTGCCAAGTCCCTGGGGTGCCGAGGGGAATGGGTTTCATTCCCGCAGCCGCATCTGTTGCCAGGTGCTCCAGCCCTGCCAGAGCAACAGGCACACCAGCAAAAGGCCGCCGATCCCCCCCAAGACCCCAGCCCGCTCAATGCGGGTGGCGTAAAAGCCGGTTACCGTCCAATCGCGGCTGAGGCTGGCCCCCAGAATGGCAATCACCGTCAGGCACAAACCTTGGACGCCCCCAAAGCCCAAAGCCGACCCCGCAACTGCCGGGGGAAAGGTCTGATGCCCAAAAACCGGCTGCAAAGCCGCCAGAACCAACGCTGTCATCAAGGCTCCCAACAAAAAGGCTGCCTGCGGTTGGGCGTGAATGAAATAGCCTACCCCCAGTGGTAAAACCAAGCTGGCCACTGTCAAGCCAATCCCCGTTATCCGGGGTTTATCCTGCCCGTACAGCCCCTGGATCAGTGCCACCAGCAACATGCCTGCAATGCCCAAGTAGAGGGCTGCATACACATAAGGCTGGGTGAGATCAATCCCGGCAGTCTGGAGGTTGAACTGGTGTAACAGGTTTTGCAACAGGGGTCGGGCCGCCAAAAAGAGGGCGGCCATCGCTCCCCAACGGCTGGGGAAAGCCAAACATCCCAACCCCAGCAGGGCAGCCCCGTAGGATCCCCCCAATCGTAGCGCCAGCAACGCCCCTCCCCCCACCCACAGCAGGCCCAAACAGGCCCGCCAGAGCAATAGGCCCCGTTCCGGTTGGGCCGATGCAGGCGCTGCCCCGGCTGAAGGAGGAAGGGAATCAGCAGAGTGAGAGGAGGGCCCAGACTGTAACCCCAACAGGCCCCAGGAGAGCAACCCCCCTATTCCGTACAACAAAGCCAAAAAGGGATCCTGATACAAGCCATTGCGAGTCAAGACCAGCGCCAAGGTGGTGGCCACCAGCCAACCCACCCCATGACCCAAAGCCGACAGCAGCCCAGACGAGGTCGTTTCCCGCTCGGGAGTGGTCAGCAGCGGTACTGTGCCCGCCACCAAGCTCAAAGCCGCCAAACCAACAGGCAACAGCACCTGCCAGGGTAAATCCTGCTCGGATCCCATCTCCATCAACCGAGCTCCCCAAACAAAAGCGGCGATGCCAAGCCATCCTTGTCCGAGAGCCATCAGCAAGGGGATCCCTTCTGTCCCCTGCCCACAAAGCCGCCCCAATAGTGGGATCCCCACCAGGCCCAGGCCTAAACCTGCACCGGTCAACAGGGTCACCCCCATCTCTACCCCAAATCCCTGCAAACTCGCCCCGGTGGCCAAACTGAGCAACAGCACCACCAATCCTTGGCCTGCTCGCCCGCAGCCGCTCAACCCCAGCAATCCCACCCCCACCAGCCCCCCTAGCAACAGGGCCAGAGAGGCAGTCACAGGTAGCTGCCCCAGCCCCAATCCCAGCGCTACCAGAGCCACTAAGCCCAACCCCAACCCTAAGTCCCAAGGGTGAACCCTTGTCCAACAGCGGTAACGGATCCCTTCCAACAGCAGGACTACCAGGCCAATCGCAGCGACAATCGCCAAAATTCCGGTCACCATTTGCCCCATCCTTTGCAACCCTTCCTCAACTATCGCCGATCGGGATCCGGTCAGGGTCAGCGAAAGGTTTGCCCCTTACCCCAGACCCAGTCAGGGGACAGCAAAGATAAGCTGTAGAAGTGCGGCTACCAGGCGTTCATGTCTCCAGAGCATTACAAATTCGATCTCTTTTTGCGCTACCACCGGGCTCAAGCTCGTTGGGCACGGCAATTGGCGGAGCGGCTGGATCGGGAGGGCTTCAAGGTCTGGTTTGACCAGTGGATGTTGCAGCCGGGGGATGATCGCAGGCTGGAGCTGCAATTGGCGATTGAACAATGCCGCTGGATTGCGCTGGTGGTCTCGCCAGAATTTGTTGGGGATCCCTGGCCGAAAGATGAGCTGTATAGTGGGTTTTCCCATGCCCCAGCTCGACAAAATCAGCGGTTGCTGGCTCTGCTGCACACTCCGGTGGAGTTGCCCCCACCGATCGAAGAATCGGAACTGTTTGACTTTACCGGCTCAGATGAGGATGCGGTGCTGTTCGAGTATCGCGCTCTGCAATTGATGCATTTTTTGGATCCCAGTTTTACCCCCCCAGGAGATCTACAACGGTTCCGACTGCAATATCGCCGCTCCGAGCCTGTGGAAGATGAGGAAGTGCGGGGCTTTCAGGGCTTTTTGCGGGCCATTCAAACGGCCATTGTGCGCATTGCCAGCGGTGAAACCCCCTCTGCTACTCCTGAAGAAGGAGCCCGCCAGATTGCCATTCTGCAATTTATTCAACGGCTGTTTCAGTGGAATAGCGCCGATATCCAATTTGAGCGGGGGGAAGACTGGCGCCGCCGCGGTAACCTAACGGAAGCTCTAGCCGCTTACGACCGTGCCCTGAATATGGATCCCAACTTCGCACTGGCCTGGAGCCGTCGCGGCGATGTGCTAGTGCGGTTGGCCCGCTACCGGGAGGCGGTGGACAGCTACAACGGATCCCTGACCATCAACCCTTACGACGAGGAGACCCGCCTCCGATTGGCTTTGATCCTAGGGCGCTTGGGACAATACAAGTCAGCGGTGGTCAACTACGACAAGGTGCTGGAGAGCAACCCGGAAGATGCGCTGGCTTGGCACAACCGGGGCATTCGTCTGCTGCAATTGAAGCGACCGAAGCTGGCCTTGAATAGTTTGAACAAGGCTCTGCGCTATAGCCCGAAACAGTCTCGCACCTGGTTAGCCCGTGGGATCGTGTTGCGACGGTTACGACGGCCCAGTTCGGCAGCGGCCAGTTTTGCCCGGGTTTTGAAGCTCAACCCCAAAAGTGCCCGGGTTTGGCGCTACCAAGGCAATGCTTTCTTTCGCTGCAACCGGCTGCGCTCGGCCATCGAGTGTTACAAGCGCTCTTTGCGACTGCGGCGACGAGATCCAGTTACCCTGCACAATTTGGGAGTGGCCTTGCTGCGTTTGGGGCAATATCGACTGGCCAGCGATGCGCTAGAAAAGGCGCTACGCTACGATGCCGACAATCTAAAGAGCTGGTACGCCCGCGGCGTAGCCTTTCAGAAATTGGGCTACTTGAAAGAAGCCTGCATCCATTTCGAGGAAGCGCTCAAGATTGACCCTGAACATTTCCCGGCCCGCTATGCTTTAGCCCTGTCCCGACAGGAGTTGGGACAACACGAGGCCAGTCTCGCTCATTTTGAACGGCTGCTGCAGCAACGGTCCCGCAGCTTTGCCTGTGGGTTTGGCCAAGTCACCAGTTTGCGTCGCCTGGGTCGATTGGAGCAAGCCCGCAGCGCCTGCCAACAGATGATCCGTCTCAACGACCGGGATCCCCTTGGTTGGTTTGCCCTGGGACTGACCTACAGCGATTGGGGAGACCCAGAAAAAGCCATTCAAGCTTACTCACGGGTTTTACAGCTCACTCCCGACGATGCCGTGGCCCTGAATAACCGCGCCTGGGAATCTCTGAAATTGAAGAACCTAGAGCCTGCCCTGGCGGATGCCCAACAGGCCACTCAACTGGAACCAAATCGTCCCGGCTTTTGGCATACCCTGGGGTTAATTCAACTGGGTCTCAGGCAGATCGAAGCTGCTCAAACCAGTTTGCAGCGTTGCCTAGAGCTGGATCCCCACTTTCAACCCGCCCAAGCAGCTTTGCAGGATTTGAATCACGACCTGGATCACAAGGACTCCCTCCCGCCGGAGCAAACGGCTTTGCCAGAGTTGGAGAATCTTACCCCCCAACCGGAACCGCAGCCGGTGGACAGGGGTTCTTAACCGGATTCCCTCTCGATGACTGGTTCTGAGAGCCCCAAAAAACAAAACATGCCAGACTGGATCCCACCCCTTCCATACCACCGCGATGGATCCCCGTCTAATTCCTGTCAAGCTGCCCGGCAGCCAGTATGACATTCTCATTCATTCTCCTGAAGGGCCGAGTGGCCATAGCCTGATCCAGTTGGGATCCCAGATGCAGGCGCGTGGGCTTGCTGGCAAGGCTTTGGTGGTGAGCCACCCGGTGATTGCCAAGCACTTTGCTGCTGCCTTGATGCAAGGGTTACAGGCTGCGGGGTTTACTCCCTACCTGTGTCTGTTGCCCGCCGGCGAGCGCTACAAAACTCCCCGCTCCATCGCCAAGATTCACGATGCGGCTCTGGCTTTTGGTCTGGAACGCGCCTCTAGCATGATTGCTCTCGGGGGTGGGGTAATCGGAGATATGGCGGGATTTGCGGCAGCCACCTGGCTGCGCGGGATCCCCTTTGTGCAGGTGCCCACCTCCCTATTGGCAATGGTGGATGCTGCTATTGGCGGCAAAACCGGGGTTAATCACCCAAAAGGGAAAAATTTGATCGGGGCTTTTCACCAACCCCGTCTGGTGTGGATTGACCCAACGGTGCTGAAAACCCTACCTGTTCGGGAGTTTACCTCTGCCTTGGCCGAGGTCATCAAATACGGTGTGATCCAGGCCCCGGATGTATTTGAGTTTTTGGAGGAGCAGCCTAAGCTGAGCCGCTATGCTGACTTTGCCCCGGCGGATTTGCATCATCTGTTGGTGCGTTCTGCCGAGTGTAAAGCCTGGGTGGTGCAACAGGATGAAAAAGAAGGGGGCTTGCGGGCCATTCTCAACTACGGTCATACTCTTGGCCATGCCCTGGAAAGCATCACCCACTATCGCCGCTATTTGCATGGAGAAGCGGTAGCCGTGGGTATGGTGGCAGCGGGGGAGATTGCCCGACAGATGGGGTGGTGGAGCGCTGCTGAGGCAGAGCGGCAACGCCGCCTGATTGAAAAAGCCGGTTTGCCCAGCCGCTGGCCAACCGGGATCCCTTGGGAAGCGGTGGTGCAGGCGATGCAGGCGGATAAAAAAGTTAAGCAGGGGCGAATTCGCTTTATTTTGCCCCGCCAAATTGGCCAGGCGGAACTGACGGATCAGGTCAACCTGGATCAGGTACAAGCTGCCCTAGAGGCGATCACCGCTGCATAGTCGGTACTGTCCTTTGAGGATTGGATTTAATGACTCTGGATCGGGGGTGAGGGGTTGCTGTAGTCAAGCCGTAAGCGGGCTGTAACATTGGGCTAGAGATGATTTCATGGTGTTGGCATAGTCTTGTCAAGCTAGGATCCAGTAGCGGAACAGGACAAAGCTCTGGGAGTCGCCATCTGTGAACGATTATTCGCGTCCCCCTTCCTCCGGTCAGGGATCCTGGCAAGACTACCTGCGGCGAGTCTACCAAGGGGCAGCCCAGATGGGATCCCAAATCGCGCTGCTGGTGGTCTCGGCTTTGCGCGGCCCGCGCGCCCACTGGGGGGTTCTGGCTCTGTCGGGGTTAGCCCTGCTGGGACTGGCTTTTTGGAATTGGCGGCTGAGTCTTTCTCTGCTGGTGGGATCCTTGGTGATGTTGGGCCTGTATGCTTGGCGCAGTCGGGATCTGATCCAACGCTGGCAAGAGTTTCAGGCTTGGTTTCGGCGAGGGGATCGCTCCCTGTTGCTGGCCATTGGTTCTGGAGCAGCTGCTACCCTTGGCACCTATACCCTTGTTTCCATTTGGGCAGAATCCAGTCAACGTTGGTTGGCCACGGGCGCGATTTTGCAGGGGCTGGCTACCTTGGGCTTGTTGTCGCTGCTGTTGTGGGAGGGGTTAAATCGCCGTCAGGAGCGGCAACGATCTCAATTTGAGCGGGATCTAAGCGATATTGCCTCGCCTGATTCCTTTAAGCGACTGGTGGGTGTTCGTCGTTTGCAAGGGCTGATGCCCCAATTGGATGCTGAGCAAACCCGTCTGGCGGTGGACTACTTGCGGCTGGCTCTTGACCAAGAAACAGTACCGATTGTGCGGGAAGCGCTCCTGGAAGCTCTCCAAGGATGGGGGATCCTCCGTCGCCTCAATGATTTGAATGAGATCAGCCGCGCCCAAGCGGATCCCTCCCTCCACCGCAACCCTTGAGAGGGCTAACTTGCCGGACGCACCCAAACCTTGCCCAATGTTACCTGTCTCTCCAGCTGCCCAACTGGCCCTCACCCTAGGGGATCCCCTCGGTATTGGCCCGGAAATTATTCTCAAGGCGCTGGCGGAGCCTGAGGTGCAAGCCTGTGGGCAAATCACGGTGGTGGGCAACCGGCAGGTGTTGGAAACCACCTACCAGCTGCTCAAGGAGAGAACCCCTACCCCTTTAGCCGATCCAGCCCATCTTTGCATTGAGGAATGTGACACGGGTTTTTGCCTGCGGCCCTCGGATTTAGGGCAGGGCAACCCAGATAGTGGTGCTGCCAGTTTTATTTATCTCAAGACGACCATTGAACAAACCTTACAGGGGAAGTTTCAGGGGATCATCACGGCTCCGATTGCCAAGTATCTCTGGCAGCAAGCGGGGCATTCTTTTCCCGGTCAAACGGAAGTCTTGGCACAATTGAGTCACGC
>JAUQVI010000114.1:0-10111 GCA_039794885.1 Thermostichus sp. DG02_5_bins_236 | reverse complement strand
CAATATAGATTTACTTTCATCATTTGCTAATAAATCCTGAGCACACCTAGATTGCACCCATAATCTCTTGATGGGTAAATCCTTGTAAGGTCATTTTGACAGCTAAGGCTCATTTGAGAACTCTGGGATCAGGCTGGCTATTGATCAGGCTAACTAATTCTTCAGGTATGCTCATGGTTAGGGTATGACGACGTTCTCCTATTCTCTCTCATATCTCTTTCTGGATTGCTGTAGTCGAATTAGGTGCGAACTGTCAATGACAAGAATGACAGCGAAACGACGCTAGTTGAGTTGCATTCGAGGCATTGCACCACGATCATTCTTTGGAAACTTAGAAACCATGTATTAACTCAGCATTACTTACGATGCACTACCAATTTTTCTATGTTAGTGAAGTTGGTAAGGTTAGCATGAGGGCAGTGTATTCCTAGGGAACCTCTATTTCAGGAAAAGGTTTTCAGCTACCCTCTTGCCCTTACGGTGTGGGACGAATCTGGAAGCCTTCTAGATCCTCAGGCGATTCCGAACGTCGCTCTAGGGACTCCACCTTAGAACCAGGACTGCCTCGTTCACACCAGGTTACCATCGCCTCCACCCCAGATAGGGATCCCTCAAAAACTGCCTCTACTCGCCCATCCCGCAAATTACGCACCCACCCCTGCACTCTTGCAGTGCGGGCCATCGCCTCAGTGTAGGCACGAAACCCTACCCCCTGTACCCGTCCCCGCACCCAAACATGAACACGTACCTTGTCGCTCATGCAGACTGGGATCCCTCAGGTGTGCTCGCAGGTTCTAGAGCGGATTGAGCTTCAAGAGGTTTGGATTCAGACTGCTGATCCGAGCGCCGTATGAGGAGATTCACCAAACCTGCTAACATCAGGATCCCTAGCGAAATCCCACAGGCATACCCAATCGCTTGCAACAGCACGGGAGACATGAACATCACCTCACGAACGCTTGTGCAGGAGAACTCTAACCCCCATGCACCATAGCAGATGTCAGATCGCTTGAGTCCTGATGTTCGAACCGAATCACTGCACCGCACAAGGCAAAGGGATCCCAGTAAATCCGGAACTCCTGCTCAATCTGCGAATACTTTCTCAGTGGCTGCCAAGGCAGCAATCACATGGGACAAAGGTAACCGAGTCGCTAGAACAGGATCCGAATCTTAATCAACAAGTAGGCAAATCTCTAACTCAAGGCAACCGTAAAAAACTCCACCGCCTCCGCCAAAACCTCCAAGAAGCGATCCACTTCCGCCAAAGTATTGTAGAGATAAACGCTAGCCCGTGCTGTCGATTGCACCTTCAAGTATCGATGCAACGGCTGCGTGCAGTGGTGGCCGGCTCGGATGGCAATACCATGCTCATCTAATAGTGTCGACAGATCGTGAGGGTGAATCGCCTCTGCCGAAAAACTAACCAATCCCGCCCGCCGCTCTGGATCCGTGGGGCCGTAAACCGTAATGCCCGGTATGCGCTGGATCCCGTCGAGAAGGCGCGTGATCAAAGCGTGCTCATGGGCATGAATGCGATCCAGCCCAATCTCGCTCAAGTAATCCACCGCCGCCCCCAAACCTACCGCTTGGGCAATGGCTGGAGTGCCAGCCTCAAACTTATGGGGAATATCCGCATAGGTAGCGTGATCCAGATACACATCCGCAATCATCTCTCCCCCTCCTAAAAAAGGCGGCATTGATCGCAACAGATCCCGTTTCCCATAAAGGATGCCAATCCCAGTCGGGCCACACATCTTGTGCCCAGAGAAAGCCAACCAGTCACAATCCAAAGCCTGAACATCCACCGGCAAATGGGGTACACTTTGGCACGCATCTAACAAAACCTTTGCCCCATAGCGATGGGCTAACCCGATCACCTCCTCTACCGGGTTCAGGGATCCCAGCATATTGGACATCTGAACTACTGCCACCAAACGGGTGCGATCACTGAGCAAGGATTGATAGTGCTCCAGATCTAACTCCCCTTCCGGGGTGATCTGAATGAACTTCAAACGAGCTCCAGTCTTTTGGGCCACCAACTGCCAAGGGATCAAATTGCTGTGGTGCTCCATCACCGAAAGGATGATCTCGTCTCCCTGGGCGAGATGGCTCAGACCCCAGCTATAGGCCACCAAGTTAATCGCTTCACTGGCGTTGCGGGTATAAATCATTTGCTGGGGTGAGGGAGCATTTAAAAAACGGGCGATCTTTTCCCGTGCTCCTTCATAGGCATCGGTTGCCTCATTGCTGAGAGTATGTACACCCCGATGCACATTGGCGTTGGAGTGCTGGTAGTAGCGTTCCATCGCCTGTAAAACCGCAAGGGGCTTTTGGGAGGTAGCGGCATTATCGAAATAAATCAACGGGTGGCCATGCACTTGCCGCTGCAAAATCGGAAAATCAGCCCGAACTTGGGCGGCTAGATCAGCTGCAAGATCAACCTTGGGAAGGGAAAGAGGCGATACGGCCATAGTCTACGCAAAAACCCTATTTCCCTCAGTATGACATCGCTCTGGGTGAGAACCCGACTTAGCAGTCCATGAGCGGATGAACACCGGGTCCAAACCCAAAACAGAGATCCCCAACCTAACCCCCACCACCCTATTCCCCTACAGCACTTGTCACGATATGTAAATTCGTGTTAAGTTTAGTTACATAAAGCAATAGAGGTATTGACAATGCAAGCATCTCCCCGATTTCCTTCTCGCATGGACTCCGCCGCCGTCGCTCAGTACTACGACACCACCAATGATTGGATCCCGGGTTGGACTGAGCAAGCGGAGCGCTGGAATGGTCGCTTCGCCATGCTAGGTTTGGCCATCAGCATCGGTATGGAGGCGGCGTTGGGTCACAGTGTTTTCGCTATCACCCTCGCTCAGTGGCTGGGTCTGCAATAATTCTAAATAGAGCTTTACCTCTGTTTAGGAGAGGCCAGAACTGTCCACACTCACTCTTTATGGGCCGATGATGACTGAAAATCCCTTGTTTCTCTACGTTGGTGTAATGGTGGCCGGGCTAGTGACTGCTGTTGCAGTTGGCTCAATGGCCTTCTTCAATTCCAAGCGCCCTGCCGGTTGGGAAGGTGCTGGACGCCCGCAATACGTGCCCCAGTACGGTCAGGACAGCGAAATACCGCCCGAGTGGGAAATTGGCTGGACAGAAAAAGCTGAGCGCTGGAATGGACGGCTAGCGATGTTGGGGTTTGTCATCAGCATTGCTGTTGAGGCTGTTGTTGGTCATAGTGTGCTCGCTGCTGCGTTCGGGTTGCGCTAGCCTAAATTCTCTCCCATTGTCCTGTTCAGGCTGGGGAGTTGAGCCTGGCTGACAAATCCAGTTTTGAAATGAATTGAGAGTCACCTTCCCAAACAATGTGGGGGTGGCTTTTGCGTCGAGTTGAGAATCTTTTGAGAAGGTTAAAGCTCCAGCTTGAGGATCTGATCCACAACTACCAAAGTTTCCTCGTAGAGGTGATCCGGGCCCAACCGTTGGAGCTCAGCCGTCAGTAGCGTATCCAGTGAATCGTGCTCAATCGGGGCTACCTGCCGAATCACACAGCTTTGGGCTCCCCCCATGGCCTCCATCCGCATACAGCCCGTAGTTTCCGAGCAGAGCACGGTGCAAGCATCCGCATGAATATCGCTAGAGGTGAGCCGCATCCCGATCAGATCCCCCGGTTGGGTCATGTCTGAGGCCAACGGCACTGCCGCCAGTTCCGCCATCACTTCACCACCGCCAGTACTTTGGAAACGAATCCGGTCGATCAAATAGTCGTGTTCCTCCGTCTGGACTCGCTCTATCGGTGTCCACCCCAAACGGCTGGCTAACCAACCCAAGAACAAGAACGCCTGACAAGGGTTACCGGCTTTGTAGTCGAGGGTAACGCGATCTATTGCTTGTAGAGATTCGCGCCGATCCGGGGGATCAAAAGCCTGCGCAGTCAGTTCCTGCCAAGAGCTGAGCCGTTTCCAGTTCAAATCGCCACACTGCCGGCCTTCAGTGGTGAGCAGGTGCATTTCTCCCAGATCTTCTTCTGGGTTAACAAAACCCCGCGAATCGACGATGACTCGGTTGCTCAGGGAAACCAGCTTTTGAAACAGGAGGCTGTTCAAGTCCAAATCCCCTTGCCACCACAAGAACGTAGGCAAACTGGGGATCAACAAAGAGGCGACTGTGCTACAGGCCCGCACAAAGGCAGATTCCGGCGCTTTTAGGGTGATGTATTCGCAACACACCAGAGAGCTGCGCTGTTCGCGGGTAACCGGGCAATAGGCCGCCACTTGTGATTCAATGACATCATCTGCGGATCCCTCCCGTTTGGAGCGCAAGTCAATGACGCGGCAGGGATTTTGGGTGGCAATTGCCTCCACTGTGGGCGAAGGCAACAGCAGAGCATCATCTAAGGATTCATACACCACTAGGGTAAAGGTGGCAGCACGGGCAGCAACACTATCTCCTTTGGAAGACCAGATCTTATTCAGTTCCTGCTCGATATCGTCGATAGAGACATCTTTGGGAGCTTGTAAAGGCAGGACAGCAGCAGATTGATCCATAGTCTCCTCCTGGAGTTGGCTCTTGCTCGATTCTAGGCAACGGGGCTGGGTTGGTAGAAGGGCTTAAGGTCAGGTACAGATTGGTAGACTCAAGAAAGTTCTCATCAAAACAAAGGGCTTAGGCGAGCAGCGCCTGAATTTTCAACTCCAGGGGTTGGGCGGGATCCCCGATCAACTGAATCTCCCGCCCATTGGCATGTAGGTGTCGCAGGATGAAATATAGGGTTTCGATACGCTCCTGGGATCCCACTTTTTCTGCCAACTGCGCTAGGGTCAGGGATCCACCATGACTCCGCACCACCTCAATGACCTGTCGTTGCAGTTCCAGCACTGCACTGGCCGCTTTTTTACCCGCTTCCACCCCCGGTTGATGGTAGGCATTGATGTTAATCAAAGAGGCGTAAAAGCCAACTGCCCGTTCATACAAAGCAATCAAAGCCCCCACCGAGCGAGTATCCACCCGCGGAATGGTCACAGTAATCGAGTCGCGGCCATTTTCGTAGAGGGCTTGCCGCGTTCCCTGCCATAAACCACTCAGGTAATCTCCACTGGTCACTTGCGGCTCCACAAAGGGGGAAGGGATGCCTGGCTCCCGATCCTGTAACACCTCAATGAAGGTGACAAAAAAGTTGTTGATCCCATCCCGCAACTGTTGCACGTAGGCATGTTGGTCGGTGCTGCCCTTATTGCCATAGACGGCGATGCCCTGTTCAACACGATTACCCTGCAAATCGTGAGATTTCCCCAAAGACTCCATCACCAGCTGCTGCAAATAGCGGCTAAACAGCAGCAGACGATCTTTATAGGGCAAGACCACCATATCTTTGCGCCCCTGACCCTGACCGACGATGTACCAAGCCAAGGCCAACAGAGCAGCAGGGTTCCGTTTTACCTCCGGTACACGGGTGGCCTCGTCCATGGCTGCTGCCCCCGCCAAGAGGGCCCGAATGTCGATCCCTTGCAACGCCGCCGGCAATAGGCCCACTGCAGCCGTTTCCGAGGTGCGCCCTC
Source organism: Thermostichus sp. DG02_5_bins_236 (assembly GCA_039794885.1). Classification (GTDB taxonomy): domain Bacteria; phylum Cyanobacteriota; class Cyanobacteriia; order Thermostichales; family Thermostichaceae; genus Thermostichus. The sequence goes on along the minus strand of JAUQVI010000114.1, from coordinate 4,550 downwards.
CCACCCAATCAAAAATGGGAAAAACCTCCAGCCATCCCGCCTGTCGAGCCTGGGCTTCTAGCTTGCTCCCGGGCCCGGTAATGGCCACCGCATGGGCTGCAAACGGGAGCCCGGCCTTTTGGTAGGCTCGCTCTACCTCCACCAAACCGTTGCGGGGTTCAGGTGTGCCGCCGGATTTGGAGGTAATGATCACCAAGGTCTGCCCCAGCTTATCCGCCAGCCGTGCCAGTACCCGATCCATGCCATCGGGATCCGTATTGTCGATGAAGTGAATGTTCAGGGGTGCAGGTTGAGGAGCCAAAGCTTCCGCTACAAATTGCGGCCCCAGTGCCGATCCGCCAATACCAATACATAGCAGCTCCGTAAAGCGCCCCCCGCCCGTGGCCGGAACCATACCGTGATGGATTTTTTCGGCAAAGGCTTCGATCCGCTCGATGCAACTCTGAATCGCTTGAGTGAGTTCAGGATTTGGGGCCAATTCAGGAGCCCGTAGCCAATAGTGGCCCACCTGGCGATTTTCATCCGGGTTGGCAATCGCCCCTGCTTCCAAAGCCTGCATGGCCGCGAAAGCCTGAGCAAAACGAGGTTGCAGGGATCCCACCTGCTCCGGAGTGAAACGAACCCGGCTAATATCCAAAAAAAACTCTAGGCCGGGGTGGTAGTAGAGCCAGTCACAGTAGCGTTGCCAAATTTGGGCGCTGTCCATCGGATCCCTCCTCTACCCACTTGTTGCCAGTTGCCTGCTAGGCCGTAACGAGCTTACCAGAGCACCCGTTGCTCTGACTCAACCCATCATAGGGCAGGGATACGAAAGCCCCCTTAGGCAATCCTGAATGGGGGGTAGGGAGAACAGCTGTACAGGCTCAGAACATGATGTCGTCTTCGGAGCGACCCCAGATGCACCAGATCAACGAAGCAAAGATTGCCATGTAAACCCAGCCCATCGGGCCAAATTGCAGCATGTCCATCAATACATCCCTAAAAAGTTTGTTTATCTACTCCAATTATTGTGATGTTTCTTTACAGCGTCAACAGCTCTCTCAGAAAAACTGTCCCCTAATGTGCAAACCGATACCACCAGCTCGGGAGCCCTTGCCGTGGTCGTCCTAAGTCTTTATGCTCATTGCCGGTGGAATTCTTAAATTTCTGAGAAGAGTGTCCTTGTCTGAGAGGAATGCAGAGTAACTCAAACATTGAAGCGGAAGTGCATCACATCCCCTTCCTGCACCACGTACTCCTTGCCCTCGCTGCGCAGCAGGCCCTTTTCTTTGGCCACATTCAGGGATCCCGCCGCCACCAAGTCTTGATAGGCCACCGTTTCCGCCCGGATAAAACCGCGCTCAAAATCGGAGTGAATCACCCCAGCTGCTTGAGGTGCCGTTGCTCCAACTGGAATCGTCCAAGCGCGTGTTTCTTTGGGACCGGAGGTAAAGTAGGTGCGCAAGCCCAGTAGCTCGTAGGTGGCACGAATTAGAGACTTCAGCCCCCCTTCTTTCACCCCGAGGGAGTCCAGATAGTCCTGCCGTTCTTCTGTGGGCAAATCCAACAATTCCGACTCCACCTGGGCCGAAACCACCACCACACCTGCCCCTTCAGCCTTGGCAAACTGCCGTACCTGTTCTACCCAGGCATTGCCACTGGCTAAGTCTATCTCTGCAACGTTGGCGGCGTAGATCACCTTTTTACGGGTCAGCAACCCCAACCCTTTCACCAGCAGCTCTTCCTCTTCACTAAGAGGCACCAAGCGAGCTGGCTTACCTTCATCCAAAGCAGCTTGTAGCTGTTCCAGAGCCTTTAGCTCCACCTGTGCTGTTTTATCTGACTTCGCCTGTTTGCGCACCCGCTCCATGCGCCGCTCGATCTGGGCCAAATCCGCTAGGGCCAGCTCCAAGTTAATCACTGCGATGTCCCGTAAGGGATCCACTGAACCCGCCACATGCACGATATTTTCATCTTCAAAGCAGCGCACCACGTGCACCACCGCATCCACCTGGCGAATGTGAGATAGGAACTGGTTGCCCAACCCCTCCCCTTTGCTTGCCCCTGCTACCAAACCGGCAATATCCACAAACTCAATTTGGCTGGGGATAATCTCGACAGAACTGCTAATTTTCCCCAGCACCTGTAAGCGCTCGTCCGGCACCGCCACCCGACCCACATTGGGCTCGATAGTACAGAACGGAAAATTGGCCGCCTCTGCCTTGGCATTTTCACAGAGGGCATTGAACAGGGTGGACTTGCCCACATTCGGTAGGCCAACAATTCCAGCTTTTAGCATCAGGTCTTCGGGTGGAGAGCCACAAATGAGGGCAGACGGGATCCATTGCAAAACTTTAAGATCCCTATTCCGACATTAGCATTCGTTGACTCCTGTCCCAAAACGTCCGGTGTCAGGTGGCAGAATGGAGCAAAGCCAGGTTGGAGAAGGTGAACCGCTTCTCGACGGATCCCGTTGAGGACTTTGTCCCGCTCACGCAATCGGTCTCAGTTTGGATGCGCCGCTCCGACAGGATGAAGTAATTGCCCACCTTTTCGTAAAGATCCTCAAATTGGCTGCGCCCTCCCTTTTGTGCTCCCGTTTTGGGGTCGTGATACACAGAGTCGTAGCGGTGGGAAAGGTAGCCCTCACCCGTATCGTGACTGCTGAAGGTGTGAATGGTTACAACCACGCCATGAATATGCCGGTGCACCATCGTCACTTGGTTATCCCGCAGCTGATAGCGATCCCCTTCTGCTTTGCCCCCCATGAGAATTTCCACTGACCCGTCGGGCAAGATCTCTCCGTAGCGAAAGGTGTTCTGGCCGTGGGTATCGGCAAAGCTGCGCCGTACCCGGTGGATGGCAATCTCCCAAATTTGGTTGTGGATGGCTTTCTGGGCCTCCTCATCTTCTACACCCTTGACCGTAGCCTTCAGGTCTGGCCCCACTCGTACCTGCCCACTGAAGGTGCGCTCCCCATCCCAGTAGGTTACGTCTGCCGTGTAGCCGGGAAAGTCGGGATCCCAGGTGTAGCGGTTTTCGTAAGCCGCCCGGAAGAGATCTTGGGCAGAAACTTGGGTCGTGACCATGATGGGTCTCCTTTACTTATTGCAAATTGTTCTCATTGGTATCATACCGTTCCTTGTGGCCGAGCTGAACCGTTCGCGTCAGTAGGACGGAGTCCTTTGTGCCGAGAACCCAATTCCGCTAGAGATAACCTTGTGAACCATTGACTTTTGGGGCAATGTGAAGTAGTGGACGCTGACCCGGTAGAGCGCGAGCTTCCCAATTCATCAGCAACAGCCTCTACAGTAGTAGACTTGGGCCCATACCGCTTTGGTCTTACCTTGCCTCCAAGGGCAGTAGCGCTGCTTCCCAACGCCAATATCCGTAAGCCTTCATTTCTGATATTAATGGCGGCGTTCACGTCTCGGTCATGCTTTTGTCCACAATGGGAGCAATCAAACCGTTAAGACCTTGATGTTTTGAGGGTGTTGTAGCGACTGACAACCATTCTGATTCTTGAAGGTTGGGTAGCCTGCCCTCCCATCAAAGAAGTTAATAAACGCCTGAGACAGATTCAGTACCGACTGTTGAAGACACTGCGAAGTTGAGAGGGTTGATTGGAACAGGTATATCACTTTTTGCTGGAGCTGGGGGTAGGGTTTGCCTTCGTAGGGAACTCGTTGAGCGCAATGGATTCACAGAATAATGGATTCACAGAATGAAGTGGAGTCGTTCAGTTGAAGCTGATTTAAATCCAACTGCCAGAGTTCTGAGCGCTGCGGATCCCCGGCCTTAGGTACCCGTAACCACACCTGGCCTCGCTGTCCTACCTGCAACACTTCTGCCTCCGCCGGTAAGATCAGCTTGGCCAAGGGATCCCCAGCTTCGCTGTAGAACCAAAGATAGCTAGAGGATTCACCCGGTTCTTTGGAATCCTGCCCCACACCCACCCACAACACCCCCCAAGGGGTCTTACAGATTTGTCGGGGAATCTCCTTAAGAAACCAGTAGCGTACCCGTAAAGGGTTCACCTGCACCGAACACAGGCCATAACAACCTTGTCCGCCGTTCGCGCAAGCAGGACGTAGTGCTGTTCCCCCCTGCTCAGGATCCCTTCCCTCGTCCACTAGCAACCGTTCCCCAAGGCTGACAACTTTTGCCGCCGGATCCAAGAAAGGCAAGTGATAGATTAGGGCTGGGGATCCCATCTTGGGGGTTAACCCCGTTTGATTAGTCGCCAGAGGCAACAGGCACATGTCCAGAGCCTGGCCAGCATGGGTAGAGAGCAACACCAGATGATCTGCCAGGATCAGCAATTTTGGCGTTCCCCCCTTCCAGCCCGGTTGCAGAGAATGGAGATGCCAACGGAAGTAATGGTGAGAGTCTGGGAACCGGTTTTCTTGGGCAGAGCGCGGAGAGTGAAGGTGTAGTTGAACGGATCCCAACTCTATTGCGGTTGCCCAAAACAACTGCTGCCGTTCCGGAATCCAGGTGGCTTGCCAATCCTCTTCAAAGCTGAGCAAAGTCCGCATCCGACCGGGGCTGAGGTGAACCACACTGTTTTG
>JAUQVI010000113.1:0-10126 GCA_039794885.1 Thermostichus sp. DG02_5_bins_236 | reverse complement strand
TCCGCGGGTGGCTCAGTTTTCGGGAGAACGACTGGTACCGGTGCGCTGGAACCAGGAACAACTGAAGCAAAATGCCCAGATTTACCCGGTGGAATTGCGCTTGGAGGTCATCGATCGTGTTGGCGTATTGCGGGATATTCTGTCCCGGTTGTCGGATCAAAGCATCAATGTGCGCAATGCCAAGGTGCAGACTTTTGCCAATCGTACTGCCCTGATTGATCTTTGTATTGATGTGCGGGATAAAAAGCAACTGACCCAGATTCAAAGCCAACTGCGCCAGTTATCGGATGTGATCGTACTGCGCTCCCGCCATCAGAACGGATCCCGTTAGTCCTGCTCAAGGGATCCCTAGGAGAACATGGGTGTGGTTCATGAAGCCTGGAATTCTTGTTAGACAGGGAATTAGACCCCTTGAGCTGCAGTAGGTACTGCTGGGAAAAGTAACAAGAACTCCTTACCGATGGTTTGGGCCGATGCGCCCATATTACGATAGTTAAATCGTGCAACAAATCTGAGGGGAGGATTCCAGCGATGACAGCAGCAAAAGAGAGGTTGGCTCAGTTCAGCCGATGGATTCCAAGAATGGGGTTGCTCCTCTGCATGGGTCTGAGCCTACTGATAAGCGCCTGTTCCAGTGCATCCAACCTGCGGGCGTACAGCGATCCCAGCGGAGCCTTTGCCTTCGCTTACCCCAACGGTATGGTGGCTGTCAATTTGCAGCCAGGGAAAGGGCCAGCCGTGTTGTTGCGAGATTTGGTTTACGACAGCGAGAATGTCAGCTTGATGATCGCCCCTTTTGACAAGGGTGAGACCATTGCCGATCTGGGTAGCCCAGAAACTGTGGGGGAATTGGTGGCGGAGAGAATTTTGGCTCCTGAGGGATCCGGGCGCTCTGCCACCCTACTGGCTTCAGAAGGCTTTGAGCGGCAAGGACATCCCTATTATTTGCTGGAATACCAGACCAATATGGGATCCCAACAGCGCCATGAGCTGGTAACCGTGACCGTGCGGCATCATCGCCTCTACACCCTGACCGCCTCTACGCAAGAATCCCGCTGGCCGCAGGTGGAAGCCACTTTCAAAAATGTCGGCCACTCCTTGAATGTTTCTTGAAGTTGTTGCTAGCTTTCAAGGCTGAGTTGGAAAGGAGTTGAGCTGAAAGGTGTGCGGTTTCCAACTACAACGTTCAATGCTAAAACAGTGGTGCTCTGCAACTTGACCTGCAATTTGGAGCCTAGTTGGTGTAAGTGTAGTCAGGTTAGCCCTCTCCCAGCCTTCTTATGTATGTATGACTGTGTACTTGGTTCAGATTAGTGATCTTCATCTGTTTGCCAAGCCGCATTACCAGCTGTTGGGGGTGACTACAGAAACCTCTTTTTTGCAAGTCCAGAATGCCATTTTGGCCTTGGATCCCTTACCTGATCTGCTGCTGTTGACAGGGGATCTCTCCCAAGATGGTAGTGCTGCTTCCTATGCTCGTTTGAAAACCCATCTGCAAACAGTGCCTATCGATACTTACTGGTTGGCGGGTAACCATGATCGTCTGCACAACATGAACCTAGAGCTACAGGCAAAGCGCTTGTTTGTAGAAAAAAGCTTCAGCCGGGAGAACTGGAGTTTCATTTTGATGAATTCATTGGTGCCGGGCAAAGACAGTGGCTATCTGACGGATCGCTCCTTGCTGTGGTTAAGGCAGGAGTTGGAACGTAGCGAAACTGCTCAACACCATGTTCTGCTCGCCCTGCATCACCCTCCTTTTTCCGTCGATTCCACCTGGCTGGATCAAAGCACTCTTCAGCAACCGGAACGCCTGTTTCAGGTTCTGGACGAGTTTAGCCACATTCGCCTAGTGCTCTTTGGCCACATTCACCAGGATCTGCGTCGCCAACGGGGAGGGGTGGAGTATTTCGCTTGTCCCTCCACGTGTATCCAATTTCGCCCCAAGAGCCCTGAGTTTGGGCTGGAGGTCATACCACCGGCTTTGCGACAGGTATGGCTGGAACGGGATGGCAGCTTCCGCACCCAGGTGCAACGGGTGGGATCCGCCCTGCAACGCCCCAACTTGACTCTAAAAGGGTATTAGTTCTCTCCTTCTTTGAACTCACTCTGCAGGGGATAACCCGACCGCTTTCTCCAAACAGACACTCACCCCCCAAAGCGCCAACCACCCCGGCAGCACCGACAAGATGGCCACCGTTGCCACCAAAGTGTTGTTTCCCCCTTGCAAAAGGCCGTAGAGCAGCATCGGCAGGGTTAGGACTCGCCCACCGCCTATAAAAAACGTGAGCAAAAACTCATTCCAGGAGATCAAAAAGGCGAACACCGCCCCGATCGCCATTCCAGGCGCAACTAACGGCAAGGTTACCTGCCACCATACTTGCCAGGGATCCGCCCCCAAACTGCGAGCCTGTGTCTCATAGCCGAAATCGAAGCGGGAAAACACACTGCCCATCACCAGCGCCATGTAGGGAATCACCGGGATCAGATGCACCAGCACCACCCCCAGCAGAGTGCCCTCCAGACGCAGACGAATCAGCACCCCCTGCAGTCCCATCAGTACCGCCAAAGGAGAGGTGATAATCGGCAGCAGTAGAATCAGCCGGATCCAAGCGGGCACGGCCTGTCTCCCCAAAACCCGCCCCGCCGGAATCCCCAGCAACAGGGCCAATAGGGTCGTGATCAGAGCAATAGACAAGCTCTGGCTGAAGCCGGATCCCACTTGGGATCCCGAATCGAAGGCCCACTGCCAACCGGCAAAACTCCACTCTTGTGGCAGCCCATCGGGGAAAGACCAGACCCGTGTAAAAGCCCACAGCCCCAGTACCCCAAAAGGCGAGAACCCGATCAACGCCAGTCCACCGATTCCAACTCTGTGAAGGGCTTTCCACCTCCAGGGCGCTACTCGCGTGAACGGAACGGACTCTCTTCTCATGGTTGCTTGCCCCTCTTGGGTCGGGATCCTGCTTCCTCCAGCACTCCGGCTGCCAAACTCACCACTGCCACCGCCACCCCCAGCAGAATCACTCCAAGAGCGATTGCCTGTTGCCGCTGATCCAAGTTGATATGGGTAAAACGCTGGTAAATCAAGACTGGTAAAGTGCGCGGGTAAGTCGGCCCCAAAAGGAAGGGAATTTCAAAAGAGCTGAAGACAAACCCAAAGATCAGAATGCTGGTGGCCAGCAAACCCGGTCGCAGTAACGGCAAGGTCACAGCCCAAAAGCACTGCCACCCAGAGGCCCCCAGTAGGCGGGCTTGTTGTTCGAGATCCCGTCCCATACTGCGCAGCAGCGTCAGGATGACCAAAGCCGCAAAGGGGATCTCCTTCCACAGCCAGTAGATCAATACCCCCACATAGCCGCGATCATTGACCCAGAGGGGGAAGTCTTGATCGGAGGCAATCCACCCCAATTGAAAAGCCAAGCGCGCCAGCCAACCACTGGGAGCCAGTAACAGCAGCATTCCCGCTACCCCCACCAAATGGGGAATCGGCAGCGTTAACTGCCCAATCCAGATGGCCCACCCCCCCAGCCCCCGCAGTCCCAAGGCCAGTCCTAACCCGAAAAGAACCGATAATCCCGTCGCCAACCCCGCTACCCCAAGGCTGAGCCCCAGGGATCCGATCACCTCCCGATCCCGGAGCAGCTCCCCATACCCCTGCAACGTAAAGCCGGCATGGCCAAGCCCGTACAAACCTACACTTTGGGCCACTGCCAGGAGCAAACCACCCCCGTACAGCAGCCCCACCAAAGCCAGAGCAGGCAGAAGTGGCCCATAGCGGTTGAGCAAGACCTGACGAGTACCCCCTAAGCTATTCATAAGCCTCATCCTTGAGCCTCCATCTCGCCTCCACAACGGGGACTGCTTTCAGCCATTGCGACCTTTTGCCCTATGGAAAGAACCCTTGACCAGATTAACCAGCGAATTACAACCGGCAACGTGCGGGTTTGGACGGTGATGGAAGCGAAGGAGAAGATCGCCAAACTGGGGATCCCGGCTGCCTTTGAGGAAGTAGATGTTATTACCACCGGCACCTTCGAGTCGATGGAATCTTCCGGCGCCATTCTTAACTTAGGTCATACGGATCCGCCGATCAAAATTCGCCAAGCCTGGTTGAACGGCGTGCCAGCCTATGCCGGATTTGGGGCTGTGGATCTCTACCTGGGGGCGGCTCAGCCTGGTGAACCATCCGATTCAGCCTATGGGGGTGGCCATGTCATCGCAGATCTAATCGCCGGCAAACGGGTGCATTTGCGAGCTTTAGGCCAAGTGACCGATTGTTATCCCCGCCCTGATTACGAAACCAACCTGAGCCGGGAGCAGCTTAACCAGTTCTACCTATTTAACCCCCGCAACGCTTACCAAAACTTCATCATTGGTGTGAATGGCGGCGAACGTCCCCTATATACCTACCTGGGCCTTTTAGAACCTCACTTGGGCAATGCTGTTTACTCCAACCCCGGGGAATTGTCCCCCTTATTCAACGACCCGCTCTTGCAACGGGTGGGGATCGGCAGTCGCATCTTTCTGGGCGGAGGGATTGGCTACATTGCTTGGGAGGGCACCCAGCATTTTCCTTTGCAAAAACGCTTGCCCAACCAAACCCCCATTGGCCCCGCCGCTACATTGGCCTTAATCGGAGATGCCAAACACATGCAATCAGAATGGGTGAAGGGCTGCTACTTCCGCAACTATGGCCCCGGTTTGATGTTAGGTGTCGGGATCCCGCTCCCGATTCTTTCCCCTGCTGATTTGGAACCGATCGCCATTCGGGATGAAGAGCTGGTGGCACCGGTGATCGACTTTTCCATTCCCCGCCGGGTCCGGCCCACCTTTGGTCTGGTCAGCTACGCCCAACTCAAATCCGGCCACATTACCCTGAATGGACGCAAGGTCAGGACAGCACCTTTGGCCAGTTTGCGCCGCTCGATGCAAGTAGCCGAGCTCCTCAAACAGTGGATTCAATCCGGCCGATTTACCCTTACCCAACCGGTTGCCCCCTTACCGACCGACCGAGAGTTTCTGTCCCAAAACCCCTTGGGCTAGAGGGATCCCGAGAAATACACCCATCTGCTGCGGAGTTCCTTTCCTATGAACACCACAATTAACATCTGCCATATCGATTTCCTTGCCCAAATTATTCTGTCCCTCAGTCCGGAGGAGCAGAGCCTAATGAAGATCCGACAGGTAAAACCCGTTGGATCCTTTGCTGATTGCTTCGGGCGGCTTAGTTCTCAATCGGCCATCCGCACTGCCTCAACCTCGATCTCCACAAGCCAACCCGGATTGACCAATCCCGCAATCTGCATAGTGGATCGCACAGGTAAATTGGGCTGTTCCTCGGTACCGAAAAACTCCCGATAGCCCTTCATAAATCCTGCAAAATCCATCATTCCATCCATCTCGGGATCCCCTACCAGGAATACCTGCATTTTGACCACATCCGACATCGTCAGATCAATACTTTCTAAGATGTCCTGGATCCGTTTCAAAACACCTACTGTTTGAGTGTAAGTATCCCCAAAGGCTGCTACACTCCTTGGGTCAGCATTGGGATCCACCACTGGAGGCACCTGTCCACTTAACATTACTAATGTGGCACCAGGGGGCACCTCTACTGCCTGCAAAATCGGAAAGTCAGAGTTAGGAATAGGATGACGAATTAGTTCCTCAGCTTGGGCAGGAACAAGCCATAGAGCTAAGGGTAGACTTAGGACTGAAATCCAAGTACGGCTGGTGTTAGTTCTAAAAACGGACAACAACATACATAAACTCCCAAAAATCAAAATCAAGCAAACTTGAAAACCAGGATCCCTTTAAGAGGCATCGGCAACAGTGCGACCTGAGATGTAGCGAATCGCCTCGTACGCAGAGAGGATTGCTCCCTCCTGCCAGCCCGTCAAGTAACTGAGGTGTTCCCCTGCCAAAATCAGTCGATCGTCTGGCTCATTCAAAATCCGATAGGCTTCGGTGCGAGCCTCTCTCGACCAACTAGCCCATCCCCCTTTGCTATAAGGAACTTTGTGCCAAGCAATACTCAGACCTGTCTCAATTTTGAGCTGATCTCGATAGCCAGGATGCAGATTTTCACCATCAGCCATGGCTGCTCCGAGACGCTCCGCCAGAGACAAAGAACCTATCCTCTCGCCAATATCATTGCTCCAGATATAAGCCCCAACAATAATGCCTGTGTTTTGACCAAAACCAGAGGACGGGTACCAAATCTGGGTGATATCTCGGTTTGTCCAAGAGATACCCCCGTAGATATTGTCGTCTTCTTCCCAAAAGCGACGCTGGGTCTGAAAGGCAATCTTGATCGCCTTGACATAATTGACTTCTGCCATTGCCGCTTGATGGGCTGGTGAAAAATCATTGGGAATCTGGCTCAATACTGGTAGAGGTATTGTCACAATGGCATAATCTGCCTCCAACTGTTTGGTATTCCCTTCCCTCTCATAAAGGATTCGTACCCCTTGGGGGGTTTTGCGAATCTCTCGGACCGGGGCATTGTAGATAATCAAGTCTCCGATTTTTCGGACAAAGCCCGCCACAATTTGATCCATACCCCCAACCGGCTCCAACATGGTGGCTGCTTGGTGCCACCCTTCCGGGAAATGCAGCTTGAAGCCCCAAAAATCCGACTTGAGCAATTCCGCTATTTCTAGCTTAGGACTTAACTCACCCGATTGAGCTGCTGCTGCCGGAGGGGTAGTATAGCCTGCTCGACCAGATCCGATGTACTCAAAATCGCTGTTGAGATCCCCAAATTCCCTTACCATCAACAACACCCGCTCCTTATCATCCGCATCAATGGCTTCATCCAGCGCATCTGCGTTGATGGCTTTGGCCAGGAGCTCGGCCAAGTAACCGCGCACGGTATGGGTTACTTGTCGATTGAGAATCCGCTTTCCTTCGAAAGCATTATCGTTATGAAAGTAAGCCCCTCGATTGTCATTAACGAACGTTTGTAAGAGTACTCCTAGCTTTTTGCAGTAACCCAGAAGATTGGTATGGTGATATGGAATCCGAGCCGGCCCTGGATTGAAATAAAGTTCTGGTCTTGTCTCAAAGCGACAAGTTTGGGAGCTGTCTTCTTCGTTAATCGTGTCTCCGGCTCGTATTGTCCAGACTCGTCCCCCTGCTCGCTCCTGTGCTTCCAATACAGTGCACTTATATCCTGCTTGAGATAGCTCATAAGCTGCTGTTAAGCCTGCTATGCCTGCACCGATGATGGCTATCGACTGCCCTGATCCAGAAGGTAAATCAGGGGTTTGAGCTGAAACGGGTGGATGCAACAGCCCCATTGCCTGCATAGTGGCATAGACTGCCGAAATCCCCCCGGCTCCCCCAACCAACTGCAAAAAATGCCGCCGACTAGGAGAGCGAACTGAATATCGCTCACCCACCGCAGTTCCTCCTCAATAATTAGCTGCTGCTAGATAAACCTATCACCGGATCTGAAGCTATTCTGTGCTAAGGGTTACAATTGCTATTGAGTTCAGTCAGGCTGAGATCTTTAATTTGAACAAAAAAGTAACTGAACCCACAGCTAAATACAAGCTTATAGATCTTCCCTAAAACACTAAACAAGGTCAGTAATGTGCTGATAGAGACATAAAATTTGCTTGCTCATAACTCACTGGTCACCTGATATCCCTCGCAAGATTTTAGAAGCCTATCAGCAAGGTAATATATCTCAAGAGTGTGATTTTTAAGTTTAAGAGGAGGACAGTAGAAGTTTTGAAGAAGTTGATTGAGTTAGCCATTCATCACTAGAGACTACCTCAGAAGCCTGTTTGTGAAGTGCCTCTGCTGTAGTGAGTAATTTGGGGAAGGACTATGTCGTCGATCCAATGACATCCTGACTGGGAACAGGTAGCTCAGCAATGTGAGTACGCTAAGCTTTAGCTGATTGAGTCCCTCACGCCCACACCTTGCCCTATGCCCCAACTGGATGCCCACACCTGGAACCTAATCTTCGGCAGACTGGATACAGAAAGCAAATACAAACCCTTTGCCCTACCGGGATCCCGGCCCCACTACACGCCCGATCGTCCGGGGCAAGTGCAGCATGTCCGCTTGCAGTTGGACTTGGATCTGGAAGCGGAAACCGTCTTGGGCCTCTGTCAGATTCGTTTGCAACCAGTTCGGGCCGGGATCCATACCTTGAAATTGGATGCGGTGCACCTCGGGATCCAATCCGTGCAGGTGGACGGCGAAGCCCAAACGTTTACAGATGACGGCGAAACCCTAGAGATTCAGCTCAGCCAACCCACCGGCGAGGAGCCTTTTACCCTAGAGATTGCTTACCGCCTGGAAAAGCCGGAACGGGGCCTGTACTTCATCAAACCCACTGCCCACTACCCCGATAAACCGGTGCAAGTGTGGACGCAAGGGGAAGATGAAGATTCCCGCTACTGGTTCCCCTGTTTTGACTATCCCGGCCAGCTGGCCACCTCTGAGCTGGTGGTAACGGTGGCGGATCCCTATCGGGTTATTTCCAATGGCCGTCTGCTGGCGGTGGAGCAACTACCGGGGGGCAAAAGCCGTTACCACTGGCACCAAGAACAAGTGCACCCCACCTATTTAATGACCCTGGCTGTGGGTGACTTCGCCGAAATTCAAGACCAGTGGCAAGGGATCCCGGTCATCTACTGGGTAGAAAAAGGGCACGAAGCAGAGGCCAAGCGCTCCCTGGGCAAAACCCCCGCCATGATTGAGTTTTTCTCCACTATCTTTGGCTACCCTTATCCTTACCCCAAATATGCCCAGGTGTGTGTGGCGGATTTTATCTTTGGTGGCATGGAAAACACCTCTACTACCCTCCTAACCGATCGCTGCTTAATGGATGAACGGGCGGCTTTGGATTATCTGTGGACGGAGTCATTGGTGGCCCATGAACTGGCGCACCAGTGGTTTGGGGATCTGCTGGTGATTAAGCATTGGTCTCATGCCTGGATTAAAGAAGGGATGGCCACCTATGCGGAGGTGCTTTGGGAGGAATATACCACCGGTTACGAAGAGGCTGCCTATCACCGTTACCAAGATCAGCAGGCCTATCTCAATGAAGATAGCAACCGCTACCGCCGCCCCATGGTAACCCACATTTACAAAGAAGCCATCGAACTCTACGACTGTCACATTTACCAAAAAGGTGGCTGTGTCTATCACATGATCCGGCAGCAGCTAGGAGATACCCTCTTTCAAAAGGCGATTCAAACTTTTGTACATAATCATGCCCACCACACTGTCGAGACCATTGATTTGTTGCGAGCCATTGATCAAGCTACTGGCGAAAATCTGGCGCCTTTGTTTGATCAATATGTGTTTCGCGGGGGGCATCCCGACTACAAGGTTGCCTACAGCTGGGATCCCGATTCTCGCTTAGCTAAGGTTACCGTCACCCAAACCCAGGACAAAGAGTATCTCTTCGATTTGCGCATCCCGATTGCGTTTGGGTTTGTGCATGAATCGAGCCCTGTTCCTGAGCTGAAAACCTTTACCGTGCGCATTCACGAAGCGGAGCAAAGCTTTTACTTCCCTCTGGAAACCAAGCCCAGCTTCATCAGTTTTGATCATGGCAACCACACCCTGAAAACGGTGGAACTCACCTACGGGATCCCGGAGCTAAAAGCACAGCTTCACCATGCCCCGGATTCCATTGCCCGCCTATTGGCAGCTCAGGCCTTGGCCAAAAAAGGAGGGATAGAGGCCGTCCGTGCTCTAGAAACGGCCCTTAAACAGGAACCCTACTGGCATGTGCGGGTAGAAATTTGCAAAGCCCTGGGCAGCATACCCCTGGATCAAGCTTTTGCGGTGTTGCGGGCTACCCTGCAAGACACCAGTCCCCATGTGCGCAAAGCTGCCATCGAAGCCCTCAGCCAACAGAAGTCTCTGGAGAACTTCCAAGTCATTCACCCCTTCCTGGAGCAAGGGGATCCCAGCTACCAGGTGGAAGCCGCCGCCGCTATCGCTCTAGGCACCATCGCCGGATCGGTTCTAGAGCCGAAACCCCAGGAATCGGAGGTGCTGGCTCTGTTTCAAACCGCCCTCGAGCAAAAGGCAGGCTGGAATGAAGTGGTGCGCTCCGGTGTGATGTCTGGCTTGGCGCAAATGAAGCATTCGGAAA
>JAUQVI010000112.1:0-10187 GCA_039794885.1 Thermostichus sp. DG02_5_bins_236 | reverse complement strand
TGCGACAACGAGATAGGGAAATGTTTTGAGTTTTCTCGCCTAAATCAGGGTGCGACTGCGTTGCGCCTGTTGGATTGCCTTGTGGATTGTCTCGGGGTACTACAGATGAATCCTGCCTTGAGGAGGAACAGGAGGTGGTTAGCCTATCTACCCGGCCCCTGACCCCAGAGGAGTTCCTGCAACAGCCAGAAACTCAACCGGCTAGCGAATGGATTGAGGGAGAGATCATCCGAAAGCCAACGCTGTAAGGAAAGCATAGTTTGCTGCAAGGTGAATGGATCTCTGTTACTAATGCAAGCCTCAAGCCCAAACGCCTTGGATGGGTCTGCCTGGAGTTGCGTTGTACCTTTGCCGGGCAAGCTATTGTTCCGGATATTTCTATGATGACTTGGGAGCAGATTCCTGTGGATGAAGATGGCATCATTCAAGATCTCATCCCCTTTTACCCGGATTGGGTGATCGAGATTTTGTCTCCTGATCAAAACCCAATGAAGCTCATTAAAAAATCTTGAGTTGTTTAGCTTACAGATGCCAAATGGGGTGGATCGTAGATTCTGAAGAAAGAATGGTTTTGACCTATCCTGCTCAGCAGCAACCAACTTTACATGAGGATCTATAAAGACATGATTCAAACACCTGTATTTGTCCAAGGGATCCAACTCACAGTTGAGACTTTGTTTGGCTGGATGCAAGTGGACAAGTAAAGAGTCTCAGGATAGGGCAGGGAGAAGCGCTTGGCTATCGGTGTGCTTCTGCCCAAGCAGGGATCCGATCCAGCAGGGTTTTGAGTTGAGATCTGAGGTGGAGATAATCCGGTTCATGACGCTCTACCTGTTGCCAAAAGGCAGCGGAGTGATTGAGATAAAGGATGTGGCACAACTCATGAACGAGCACATAGCGAACTACCTCGGTGGGTAAAAACATGAGCTTGTCATTTAGGCTGATATGACCGTGTCGGGAACAACTGCCCCAGCGGGTTTGCTGACTACGCAGGGTGAGCCGAGCAAAGGGTAGGCCCAATTCCCAACTGAGGCGATGGATCCAGGGATCCAAGCAGGCTTTGGCCTGAGTGCGTAACCATCTCTGCAAAAGGGCACAACAGAGAGCGGGGTTATCTTGTCCACGGTTTAGCCATAGGATCCCCTCCCGTTCTTGCCAGGTGGGTGGGCTGCTGCTCGGTTGGTAGAGGACAGACCATTCGGTACGGGTGTTTGGGGTAGGGTGGGCGGGTAGGCAAATGCTCTCCGGCAAAAGGGGAGCGGATTGAACTGATCTTTGCAGCTGGTGTTGGATCCAAGCGCTATGGTTGTGAAGGATATCCGGGATCCGCCTGCGGTCAAACCCAGTCGGGATCACCAGTTGCAAACCCTTGCGGGGAGAATACTTTAAGATTACCCGGCGGGCCCGCGCACTTTCTCGGATGCAAGGATTTGGCCAGGGATCCTCCCAATTCGACTGCGCTAGCTCTGCAAATAGGTTCAGTTGTTCAGCGCTCATGCCAGATCAAGATTTGAGAAAATCCACCAACTGCTGCAACCGCTCCCAGGCTGCTCCACTGGCCAGAATCTCTTGGGCCTGGGCAATCCCGGTTCCCCAATCGGGGGCAGCCCCTGCCACTTGCAACGCCAAAGCGGCATTCAAGGCCACCACATCCCGCTGGGCCGGTTCCCCAGAGCCTTGGAGAACTTGGGTAAGGATGGCAGCATTCTCCGGCAATTCCCCCCCTTTGAGAGCTTGAGTAGGGGCCGGGGTCAGCCCATAGTCTCGCGGATTGAGCACCTCTGCTCGTATCCTTCCCCCCGCAAGGATCCCCAAGTCGGTCGGTTGATCCAGCCCTGCCTCATCCAGTTGCTCGCGACTGTGCAAGACAATGGCCGCGTCCCGTCCCAATAATTGAAGGGCTTCCGCCATAATCGGCACCAGTTCTTGAGCATAAACGCCGATCACCTGCCGATTGGGATAAAAAGGGTTCACCAACGGGCCGAGCAAATTAAAAATGGTGCGTATCTTTAAGGCCCGCCGATAGGGCACCACTGCTCGCATGGCCGGATGCCAGCTGGGAGCAAACAAAAACGTGATGCCCACTTCGGTCGCGGCAACCCGAACCCGATCCGGCTCAGCTCCCAAGTTTACCCCCAGAGCTTCCAGTACATCTGCGGATCCCACTTTGCTAGAAGCAGAACGATTGCCATGCTTGACCACCGGGATCCCGGCGGCGCTGACCACAAAAGCCACCGCCGTGGAGATATTAAAGGTGCCTGCCCCATCGCCACCCGTGCCACAGGTATCCACCAGTAGGGGTAAATCTAGGGGGGATCCGATCGAAGCCCGCTGCAAAACCCTGGCCATTCCGGCCAATTCGCTGGCACTGACTCCCTTAGCCTGAAGAGCCGCCAGGATCGCCCCCGAGACCACATCTGGCACCTGATTATCCAGCCAGCCATTCATGAGTTGCTCGGCTTGGGCTTCACTCAGGGACTGTTGATCGAGCAATTGTGCCAAAAGCTGTGGCCAGAGGTCGGCAGATTCCGTCATCGGAGAGGTTCCTAGTGGGAGCGTAAAGAGTTCATAGGTACTGTATCAGGGTGAGGTTTACGTTGTTGCTCTTACAAATCCCGCAGCCAAGGGATCCCAGAAAGGGGCAACCGCCTCCAAATGCTCTCGCTCCCTTCTGGATCGGCCAAGCGCCAAGCCAATAACCCTGCACCCGAGAGGAGTGTCAAGGCCAGCAGTAGAGTGATGCCGTTTTGTAGGGTTTTCAGCATCCGCCAGAAATGGGCCGCAGTTGAGTTCACCGGAGCAACTGCAGCTGCTTGGGATGGTTTCACCTGGGATTGGGGCTTGGCAGCCGCGGGGGGGCGGGCGGAGGCCACCTGAGTAGGAGCAGAGGGGGAAACCAGGGTAGAGGCCGGAATGGCCGGCCCCGGCAACCGATTGAGAGCTGCTACCACCGCTCGCGGGCGCTGAGAGGTGCGTATCCATTGGTTCAGCTCCGCTAGGGAGATGCTGCAGAGATTGCTGTGGCCCAAGGCTTGCACACGACCCACCAAAGGCCGATCATTGCTCACCAACACCACCAAGGTGCCCGGTTGTTGCTGGGCCAAGGCATAGGCACACTCGGCAATCGCTTCCTCTAGGCGGGCCCGCTGGCTCAAAGTGCTCGGCACCGCTGACGCGATTGATTGTCCGGCAGGAGGGATCCCGCCCACCAAAGCGCTGGCTTCAGAGACTTGAAACCCTAGGTTGGGCCATTGGCGCAAAAACTCGCGCGCAACAGATTCTTCCTGAGGTTCAATGGCCTGGCGGGTGAGGCGCTCTAGCTCCGTCATCACGGCACGGGGCAGCACACAAATCCCAAATCTTCCCCACTCTTGCCACAGAGCCGGACGACCGGCCAAAATCACCGGGCTATCAAAAATCAGAAGAGGCGGGATCTCGGCCATATTGGGTGCCAGTGGTTTCCTCAATTGTGCGGGTTTCCTGTGGGCTTGGGTAGCGGGGATCCCTGCCAATGCAGAGGCGAATCGCTTGCGGGTACAGCCGGTGTTCTTGGGCTTGAATGCGTTGGTAAAGAGACTCCACCGTATCATCCGGCAAAACGGGCACAGCAGCCTGGGCTACAATCGGGCCGCTATCCATCTCCAGTGTTACCAAATGTACGGTGCAGCCGGTAATTTTCACTCCGTACTCTAGGGCCTGCTCAACGGCGTGTAACCCCTTAAAACTGGGTAACAGGCTGGGGTGTAGGTTCAAGATCCGCCCCGGATAAGCCGCGATCAAGACCTCAGTTACCAGGCGCATCCACCCGGCCATGATCACCCATTCCACCCGATACTGCTTGAGCACCTCAATAATGGCTGCATCCAAGGCTTGCCGTTGGGCATACTCACGGTGATTAAGGAGAATGCAGGGGATCCCCCATTGTTCTGCCCGCCGGCGCACATAAGCATTGGGGTTATTGGTGATCACAACAGCAATTTCCGCCTTCAGCTCTCCCGCGCGGATAGCTTGGGCAATTGCTGCGAAGTTGCTGCCACTACCGGAAGCCAAAATCCCCAAAGGGACAGGATCCGATGGGGTTGAGATTTCAGCGGGATCTGGCCAGAGCAAACTGGGTTGGCCCATGAGATTGCTATTGGAGAATCGGAAGCCTCGCTATTTTAGACCCCTGAGGAGTCTCTGCCGATGAGTCTAGGCGGATTGGCTCCCTGCGCTACCGATGTTTTACCACATTCCCGATGGCTCCAAGGTGGCGCTGGTGAAGTTGGTGCAGCACTTACAGGCGCGGGGATTTCATTCGATTTCTGTTGCCCAATCTGTTGCATCTTTTCGGGTATCTCCTTTACCCTGATATGAATTTATTGGGAGTCGCTTCTGTTGATGCTACGCATCCTGCGGAACAAAGAAGTGGAATTAATGGAAACTGATATTAATGAAAACATCTGGGGTGCAGGTTCTCATTTTGCTAGTTTCCAGAGTATGCGCTGAGCAGCTGCATGCAGTAGAACACCAGCGGTGCTGTAAAGACGTAGCTATCTCCCCGATCCAAAATGCCGCCATGGCCAGGGATTAAATCTCCAGAATCTTTCACGCCGGCATCCCGTTTCATCAAAGATTCTGTTAGGTCGCCTAGCAGGCTGGTCAGCCCGATCAAAAACCCCAGGATCCCGCCACTCAGCCAGCTCCAAGGCCAGCCCAAGTAGTAGGCCCCCACCACTGCCAAGGTTGTGCTGGCGGCAATCCCGGCCACCGCCCCTTCCACCGTTTTTTTGGGGCTGAGAATCGAAAGTTTGGTTCGTCCAAAAGCACGGCCACAGAGGTAGGCCCCGACATCGGCAGCGATCACACAACCGATAGCCAGAAGGGTAATTTGCAATCCTTCCCCAATCCCCTCTGAGGACGGCAAGGCCCTGACCCGGATCCAAAAACTCGGCAACAGAGCGCAGTAAAACAACCCCAAGATGGAAGTGGCAATATCGGCAATGGTAGCCACCTTGGGTTTGAAAAGCAGATAAAAGCAGATGACGGATCCCGCCACAATAAATCCAGGGCTGGTCCATTCTGGTTTCACCTGCTGCAAAACCACCAGGATCTGGCTGGAGAACATCGTCGTGCGCATGGCCGGGGCATTCCCCTTGGCTTGAACAAGCCGGAAAAACTCCAGCTGTGCCAAGAAAATAATCAGCGCAATTGCTGCTGTGAAATACCAACCTCCCAGCAGGGTGACCATCAGGGCAAACAACATTACCGCAAAGCCACTGGCCCAACGTGCTGCCATCATGCCCATCCGGTCATGCGAATCTGCCGACCACCGCTCGGATCACACCTACATGCTGAGCCAGACTCATCTAGAGAATCAATAGAATTGCCTGAGTTGAAAGCAAAATGGGCACTGGCCGGGATCCCTGTTTCATCAGTTCCATCACTTTCTGGATACAGCTTTTTCCAGCGATCTCTACTGCGGTTCATAGGGGCTCATTCCTTGTCTGTTCGCGTTAGCGAGCCGTAGGCCTTTAAGGATTCCAGGCTGCCTCAGATCCTCCATGGAGTCGGGAAAAGCTGTACCGCTGCTGCGATGGAAAAGCCTCTTGCCTTAGCCTCTCAGTTTAACCTTCTCAGCCGCCCTCAGGTATCCTGCCAGGGAAGGGATCCCTTAGCGAGGCTGCAATCTGGCCAGGGCATGTGATAATTGATGGACTGCAAAGATTTGTCACCTTTGGCCCTTTCCCAGCATGGTTCAGGAACTTACGCCCCCTTCCGCTACGGCTCGCATTTCTGCCGAAGAGGCTCGCATACTCTACCAGGATATGACGCTAGGCCGTCTGTTTGAGGACAAGTGTGCCGAGATGTACTACAAGGGCAAGATGTTTGGCTTTGTGCATCTCTACAACGGCCAGGAGGCAGTTTCCACTGGGGTGATCAAGGCTCTGAAATCCACTGACTACGTGTGCAGCACCTATCGGGATCATGTACATGCCCTCAGCACAGGGATCCCGGCACGGGCGGTGATGGCAGAGCTGTTCGGTAAGGCTACCGGTTGCAGCAAGGGGCGCGGTGGCTCGATGCACCTGTTCTCAGCAGAACACAACTTCCTCGGCGGCTACGCTTTTGTTGCCGAAGGGATCCCGGTGGCTACCGGGGCGGCCTTTTCGGCCAAGTACCGCGGTACCGACCAGGTGACCGCCTGCTTCTTCGGGGATGGGGCCTGCAACAACGGGCAGTTTTATGAGTGTTTGAACATGGCCGCTCTCTGGAAGTTGCCCATCCTATATGTGGTGGAGAACAACTTCTGGGCTATTGGCATGGCCCATGAGCGGGCTACCTCCGAAACCGACATTTACCGCAAGGGCCCAGCTTTTGGGATGCCCGGCTATCAAATCGATGGCATGGATGTGCTGGCAGTACGAGAAGCAGCCCAGCAGGCGATTGCCCGGGCCCGTGCTGGCGAAGGCCCCACCCTACTGGAGTGCATTACCTATCGCTTCCGGGGCCACTCCCTAGCCGATCCAGACGAGTTGCGTAGCCCAGAGGAAAAGGAGTTCTGGCGGCAACGGGATCCGATCAAGCAACTGGAGCGCTACGCTCTAGAGCACAAGCTGATGAGCGAAGCGGACTTTCAAGCCATCCAAGCAGAGACCACCGCCCTGATTGAAGATGCTGTTGCCTTTGCCCTCGATAGCCCAGAGCCTACCTTGGATGAGCTGTACCGCTTTGTTTTTGCCGAGGACGAGTAAGTTAGCTGCAGCTGGCGTTTCTTGTGAGCCGCAAAGCTGGCCTGAAACGTTCTTTATATGACGATGCGATACACCTCCCCCTTTGAAGAGAGATTGAGGGGGAGGCTTAATATCCTGACTAACTTCTACACAAGCTGTAACCCTGTAACAAGAATCTTCAACACCGACCTGGGGCTGACTGCTCACGGCTGAGACTACAACCTCCAGGCCAACCGAGCAGTTGACCCTCTGACCCCGATGGATAGGGATCCCTCACTGCTTAGCATAAGCACATCCTTCTTAAAATCTGCGCAATAGCGCAGCCTTTTCCATCAATATCACTTTTCCTTTGTTTACAGAGCTTCATATAATTGGAATATCGAGCATAAGTATTTATTCCTGGTCATGAGCAATTCCCTTGAGTTTCCCTGGCTGACGACGCTGGTGCTCCTGCCGCTGCTGGCAGCCTTCGGGATCCCCTTGATCCCCCAGAGCCGTTGGGTTCGTTGGTATGCCCTCGCCGTGGGGGGTCTGGATTTGGGCCTGATGATCTACGCTTTTGGGCGCCACTACGACCTTCAGAACTTCTCTCTGCAGTTGGCGGAACGCTACGCCTGGGTACCTCAAATTGGCTTTGACTGGTCACTGGCAGTGGATGGGCTTTCTTTGCCTTTGGTGCTGCTGTCAGGGTTGATCACCACCCTTTCGATTGTGGCGGCCTGGAATGTGACCAATAAGCCGCGCCTGTTTTTCTTCCTGTTGCTGTTGATGTATAGCGCACAGGTGGGGGTGTTTCTGGCGCAGGACATGCTCCTCTTCTTCTTGATGTGGGAGATCGAGCTGGTGCCGGTGTACTTGCTCATCTCCATTTGGGGCGGGCCGAAGCGGCAGTATGCGGCTACCAAGTTTATTCTCTACACGGCGGCGGCTTCAATCTTTATTTTGGTGGGATCCCTGGCGCTGGCCTTCTATGGTGAGGGCTTCAGCTTTGATATGGCCGAGCTGAGCACCAAGTCTTATCCCATTGCCCTGGAATTGTTTGTCTACACTGGTTTACTGATTGCCTTCGGGGTAAAGTTGCCGATTTTTCCGATGCACACCTGGTTACCGGATGCCCACAGTGAAGCTTCTGCCCCCATTTCCATGATTCTGGCCGGGGTACTGCTGAAGATGGGGGGCTATGGCCTAATCCGCATGAACGTCGGGATGCTATCAGAAGCCCATGTGTACTTTGCACCTGTCCTGGCTGTATTGGGTGTAGTGAACATCATCTACGGGGCGCTGGCGGCTTTTGGGCAAAGTCATTTGAAGCGGCGCTTGGCCTATTCTTCTATTGCCCACATGGGCTTTGTGCTGATCGGTATTTCTGCATTCACAGAGCTGGGCATCAACGGGGCGCTGTTGCAGATGATCTCCCATGGGTTGATTGCGGCAGCTCTGTTCTTCCTAACGGGGATTACCTACGAGCGTACCCATACCCTTTCCCTCGATAAGTTGGGTGGGCTGGCCAAGCAGATGCCAAAGGCTTTTGCTTTGTTTACAGCCGGATCCCTAGCCTCCTTGGCTCTACCGGGAATGAGTGGATTTGTCGGCGAATTAACGGTGTTCTTGGGCCTGACCACTAGTGATGCATATACGCCTGCCTTCAAAGCTGGAATTGCCCTGCTGGCGGCGGTGGGGATTATTCTCACCCCGATTTATTTGCTCTCCATGCTGCGGCAAGTCTTCTATGGTGCTCAGGATCCGGG
Organism: Thermostichus sp. DG02_5_bins_236; assembly: GCA_039794885.1. GTDB lineage: Bacteria > Cyanobacteriota > Cyanobacteriia > Thermostichales > Thermostichaceae > Thermostichus. The sequence goes on along the minus strand of JAUQVI010000112.1, from coordinate 1,726 downwards.
CTTGGTGGTGGAGAGCTACCTCGGGGATGTGCGGCCGCGTGAGATGGCCGTTGCCCTCTGTTTGCTCTTGCCCATCATCGGCATTGGCCTGTATCCGCGTCTGGCTACCCAAACCTACGATGTCACGGCGGTGGCGGTGGCTTCACAGGTGCGCAGTGTCTTGCCAACCGAAATTGTGCAACAACCCTTCTTCCTGCCAGTGCAACCGGCTCAGGTGGCGGTTCTGCCAATGGATATGGAAAACTGAGGGAGCCCCTGCTTCTAAGTCCCTGTTTTCTTTAAGAGGAGGGCTGTTGTTTGAGGACTTGCCAAGCTCAAACTTCAGCTCTTCTTCAGTTTTAAGGTTGAGTTTAGAGTCTGGGGGGTTCTGGATTGGGATCCCGCTAGGGCTAAGCAGGTTCTAGCAGTGTTCTGAGTGGATGGAGGTTTGTTCCATCAGGTTCAGTTGCACCACTAACCACCACAGGGTTACGTCGGAATAGGTTGCTCGCCGCTTGAGCCGAGAAATGGAGTGTACCGGATTCTGACGGTCGATCATCCACTCAGAAGCAATGATTTGACCACGTTGCTGGGCGTTCATTTCTTCTCCCTCCACTCGCCGACTACCTATATTTAGGATGGCGAATCTACCCAAGCGCGTGTGAAAAAAAATATTACGCGCCTAACCGCTGGGGGAGCTAAATTTCTTAGCAACTACAGGGATTGAGTCTGCCAAATCGCTCATGAGTTACGTAGGGATACTTGATTTTCTGACAAGGTGAAAGAAAAACTTCGCAAAAGCGGCATAATATCAGGCAAGTCGATTGTTCCGTACTTCATAAGTCTTAAACTCGAGCATCTGTCGATGGATACACCTTTCGATAGATCTATTGACCGATCGCTTCTACTCTACGTTCTTCTCCCCGAACACCCACTCAAAACATGCGAGCTGCCTCTCCTCCTCTTGCTTCCCAACCCCGTTCTGCCCTAGGAGAAGTGGTGGAGGCCAGTACAACAACCTTTGTCGCCCAGTGCTTTGAACCGGAACGGCTGACCTTTCCGATGATGCCTGCCCTCGGCAGTTGGACGCGATCCCAAGATGAAGAGACCGGCAACCTAATTTATGGGGTAGTTTGTCATGCCGCCATTACCCCCATCGACACCGTTCACCGCGCCAGAGCCTTAGGACTGTCTGCTCAGGAGCTACGGGAGCAGCAGCCACAAATTTTCGCCATGCTGCGTACCGATTTCCGCTCGGCGATTGTCGGGTTTGTCAGCGAAGGGCGCATCTATCAGTATTTGCCCCCCCGCCCCCCCCAGATTCACCAACCGGTTTACCGCTGCTCTGAGGCAGAAGTGGCGGAGTTTTGTAAATCTTTCGAGTTTTTGCGTACGCTGCTGCAGGTAAGCGGGATCCCTGCCGATGAGTTGGTGGCTGCCGTGATCCGCCAGAGCTTCCGGATCTTGAACCGGGATCGGGACTGGCTGTTGCAAGCCGGGCGCCATCTAAGTTCGCTACTGCGGGATGATTACGAGCATCTCAGCGCAATTTTACGAAAGATTGAAGCCTAAGCGAAGAAATATTGAGAATGGCCTTGCCACTGAGCTGAGGGTGGTAGCCTGGGGCGGTTTCCTGATGGATTCGTCCCTTTTTGTAACGCCATTTCTTGCTTAAAAATGTTTAACAAATTCAATCCCTCCGACAAACCTTCCAAAGGCAACTGGGCTGGCCGTACCTTCTCTGCTG
>JAUQVI010000111.1:0-10271 GCA_039794885.1 Thermostichus sp. DG02_5_bins_236 | reverse complement strand
TGATGCAGCGTCTTTACAGCGAACCGGTCAAACCAGCCCTGATTCAAGAGCGCATCCAGCAGATCAAAGTTAGCGGCGGAATTGCGGCTGCCAGTAGTGTGCCCGCCAATGCTGCTCAATATGGCCCCTTGGTGGCAGAAGCGGGTGGGGATCTCTTTTTTGTGCAAGCCACAGTGGTGTCCACTCACCACAAAGCTCCCGAGGGGATGGAGCTTCTGGATCTGGCCCAGTTTTGCCGCTCTATGCCGATTCCGGTGGTGGTGGGCAACTGTGTTACCTACGACGTTGCTTTGGAACTGATGCAAGCGGGGGCAGCAGGGGTGTTGGTGGGGATTGGTCCCGGTGCCGCCTGTACCTCCCGCGGCGTCTTGGGAGTGGGGGTACCCCAAGCTACTGCCATAGCCGATTGTGCAGCGGCACGGGATCAGTTCTTGGCCCAGACCGGTACCTATGTTCCCACCATTGCCGATGGGGGCTTGGTTACCGGTGGGGATATTTGCAAAGCCATTGCCTGTGGTGCCGATGCCGTGATGATCGGATCCCCTCTGGCGCGTGCCAAAGAAGCCCCGGGCCGCGGTTTTCATTGGGGCATGGCCACTCCCAGCCCCGTACTGCCCCGTGGCACTCGCATTCGGGTGGGATCCACCGGCACCCTAGAGGAAATCTTGCGTGGCCCTGCTCGTCTAGACGATGGCACCCACAACCTTCTGGGAGCATTGCGCACCAGCATGGCCACCCTGGGTGCAGCCAATCTCAAGGAAATGCAGCAGGTGGACATTTGCATTGCTCCTTCCCTGTTAACCGAAGGCAAGGTTTATCAGAAGGCCCAAAACCTAGGTATGGGTAAATAACCTCACGACAGATGCTAAACTCAGTGAGCTGGGATCCCTAGCGCGGGCGGTTAGCTCAGCGGTAGAGCGCCTGCCTTACAAGCAGGATGTCACTGGTTCAAGTCCAGTACCGCCCATCTTCTACAAAGCTCCCTCACTCGGGTCTGATACCCCATCAACAAGCTATCTCAGTTCCTCTATTGCCCCAGTCAACTCCACTTCTCCCTTGAGTGCCTTCTTTGGCCGCTCAGCAGAGTCTCCATCAGAACCTGCAGAGGCAAGCCAACACCAGTCATGATCCCGGCACTGTCATGTTCAATCGTTCAGAAATTGAAATTATCACAATAATGACTTGCCGACCATCAGCGTTGTCGTTAATTGAATTGCCGGTTATACCAATCTTTGAGGTGGATTATCACACTCATTCATGACATCCTGAGATAGGCTATCTCTCTCAATTTGAACAACACAGATCGCAAATCTGACTCAAACTAAAACTGTGAAAGCCTGATCGGGCAGGGAATCGAGACATTCTATGCCTGTCGATTCAGAGTTTTGTTAAGAGCAGCTTAAGCACAAAATCTGATGGTTGCGCTAGTTTGTAAATGAAAACCTTACAAACAATAGACTCTGCAGGCAAGCCAGCTTCTCATTTGGCCTTGTCTACGGTTTCTATTGATTACTTTTAGTGCGATTTGTGAATTGTAGGAGAAAGCTGACCGTGATTTTGAATCTTCGCTCTTCAGTCCAGTCCCTATTGCTGGGAAGCGTTTTGGGCTTATCCTCACTGCTGGTGGGATCCCTGGCTCAAGCTGAGGAAGACTGTCCTCGTCCACCGCAAATGGATCGGCGTTTTTGCGACCGTGATGGGGATTTGGTTGCCGATCTGCCTGAAGATGAATCGGAGTGGGTCGATCCACCGGTATTGTTGTTGTCTTACACCTCCTCTGAGGATCCGGCAGTCTATAAAGAAACATGGGCAGAGTTTACCGAGCATCTGGAAAGTGTCATTGGCCGGCCTGTCCAGTTTGTGCCGGTTGACTCTCATGCTGCCTCCTATGAAGCGATGCGGGCCGGTCGTCTGCACGTGATGGCCACCTGCACCGGCTGTACCCCCTTCGCGGTTAATTTGTCGGGGTTCGTGCCCTTTGCCATGTCTGCCGAAAGTGAAGATAGCTTTGGCTACGAGATGGAATTTATTGTGCCTGTGAATAGCGATATTCAAACCCTAGAAGACATCAGAGGGCGACAGGTTGCCTTTGCCTCTCCTACTTCTAATTCTGGGTACATTGCTCCTGTGGCTCTGTTGAAATCGGAAACTGGGATGATTGAAGGGGAAGACTACACTTCTGTTTTCTCCGGCGATCACCAAAACTCCATCCTAGGGATCCAAAATGAAGACTACGAGGTAGCTCCCATTGCCAACAGTGTGATGTTTCGCATGTGCCGTGCCGGCCAGGCCGACTGCAGCTTGATCCGCAGCATCTACAAGTCCGGTACCTTCCCCAGTGGCCCCTTCGGTCATGCCCATAACTTGCACCCGGACTTGGTTGAGAAAATTAAAGAGGCCTTCTTCTCTTTTGATTGGGAAGGCACCAGGATGCAAGAAGCCTTTCAACGGAATGTCTTTATCCCCGTTACTTACAAAGAAAACTGGCAGGTGATTCGTCAAATTCAAGAGGTTCAAGAGACTGAATACAGTCTCTGAGTAACAGAATAAGAATAAGTCTAGGTAAAATGAGCGGGATCCCGTCTAGGCTGGGATCCCATTTTTCAAAAGCAGGGATCCAACCAAGGCGCAGCTTTTCCTAGAGGTATTTACTACAGTCCATCTGAACTCATCATCTTTTATCTGTTCGCGTTGGCAACCCTTCGATAAGGATATCAGGCCATCCGGGGCATCTCTCAATCACGCCGGAAGGTCTTGGAAACCTCCCGTACAATGTCATAGGCAGAAGAATCAATCGGGGCAAAGCCCGTAACATTAAACAGCTCCTCCGTCAGTATTTTGCCCTGTTCCGACTGAGGGATTTCCATCATGGCAGCAGCAATCTTCTGGGTTAACTCCTCCGGTAAGCCGGCACGCACCACCGTCCCATCGTTGGGGATATCAGAGGTATAACCTAGTACACATGCCTTTTGTTCAATATCCGGATAATCTTTGGCAAGGTTGTTCTGCGCACCCTCAAACGAGGTTGACACATCCACATCGCCATTGTAAACCGCTAAAACAGCCGCATCGTGGGCACCCACAAAGATGGGCTTCATGTCCACATTGGCATCAATGTTGTGCTCACTCTTCAAAAACACAAAAGGGAATTGATACCCGGAAGCAGAAGCAGGATCCACAAAGGCAATGGTTTTGCCCTTCAAATCATCAAAACTGTCGATCTCACCGCCACAGGGAACGTTGAATTGAGAACGATAGGTAGTGGATCCCCGCCGTACCGAGGCCAAGATCACCTTGGCATTGTGGCGATCCACCGCTTCCACTAAAGCTGCCGGGCCGAATAAGCCAATATCGACTCGGTTGGTACCGATTGCTTCTACCAAACCGGTGTAGTCCGTAGAAACAAAAGTCTCCACCGGGATGCCAAGTTTCTCGCTCAGCAGCTCGGCAAAAGGCTGTAGGCTGTCGATCAGTTGCTGAGCTTCTCGGTAAGGCGTTACACCCAGCACCAGCTTGTCGGGGTTGGATTGCGCAACGGTGGGGCCGCCAATAAAGGTGCTAGCCAAGATAAGACCCACTCCAAAACCATACGAGAGCATTTGTTTGATCACAGCTGTGGCTCCTTATCAAAAGATGGGTGAGAAGTGAGGCAGAGTTAACTCTGTGCTTTGCTGCTGAAATACTCACCAAAATAATAGACGAAAATCTCCACAAATCTATGTATTCCTTAACACTTCAGGCATTAGAGACCGATGCACTTCAGATTTGAATTGGCGGATCCAATCTTGACAAGCGTCTTGAGGAATTGCTAGCCTTAGTTTCCTGACGCGGATGTAGCTCAGTGGTAGAGCTTCTCGTTGCCAACGAGATGGTCGCGCGTTCGAATCGCGTCATCCGCTTGTAACTCTCTTACTGCCCTCAAGCTTTTGAACTGGGATCCCTTCTCTGAGTGGATTAGAGGCCCGTTTGTCTCAGCCACTTTATGCTGGAAAGTAGGAGCCCATGGGAGCGGGGAATGGTCCTTGAAAGGCGGACTGCATCTGCTGCAAAGACAGGCTTAACAGGGGATCCCCGGCATCCGAGTGAAGGGACAAAGGATCCGCCTCACCCCCCACCTGACCCAACCGCAGCCAGCCGCCGGGAATGGAGGAATCCAGGTAACTTTCCCAGGTCTGGCAATGGGCCGGATCCACGGAAACCAGAATACGACTGGATCCCTCCCCGAAGAGGATCTGATCCCAGCGGTATTCCGATGTCCTAGGGATCCGAATTGCTGCTCCCCGTCCACCACTGAGGCATGCTTCTGCTAAAGCTACAGCCAGCCCACCTTCACTGCAATCGTGGGCCGAGCGGATCCACCCTTGCCGAATCCCGAATCGACAACTGGCCTGCACCTGTTTTTCTAGCTCTAGGTCCACAGGTGCCGGTCGACCGGTTACTTTCTGATGAACAAGGGCCAAGTATTCGCTCCCGCCCAGGGCCGTGGCAGCGGTGGATCCCAGCAGATAGATCCAATCCCCCTGCTGCTGCCAACCTTGCCCACAGCTTCGCCTGAGATCCGCTACCAAGCCGACCATACCAATCACAGGCGTGGGGTAAATGGCCTGGGATCCCTGACTTGTGAGGGTCTCGTTATAAAGAGAAACATTCCCCCCCGTTACCGGTGTAGCGAGAACCCGACAAGCCTCGGCAATGCCTCGACAGGCGAGTGCCAGCTGCCAATACACCACCGGGTTTTCCGGGTTACCAAAATTGAGGTTATCGGTAACCGCCAAGGGATCCGCCCCCACACAGGAGAGGTTACGGGCCGCTTCGGCAACAGCTGCTTTCGCTCCTTCATAGGGATCCAGATAGACCCAGCGACCGTTGCCATCCACCGTGGCAGCCACTCCCTTGAGAGAAGAACGCAGTGGCGGAACTTCTCCACAGCCAAAAGCTTGGGAACGCAGGCGAATCACCGCTGCATCCCCTTGTCCTGGCCAGAGGTAGGTGTTGTTTTGCACCTGATGGTCGTACTGACGGTAAACCCATGCTTTGCTGGCAAGGGTGGGGCTGGCTAATAGCTGCAAGAGCACTTGCTCCCAGCTCAGCCATTCCGTCCCCAGTTGCATCCCGCGCTGGTTACAGGGCGGTAGAAAATGAGGATCCCATTGCCAGGCCACCTGGACATAGTCCGGCGGCTCCGATAAAACCGGGCGGGGGTAAAGAGGGGTATCTTCAGCAAGAGCACAGGCAGGCACCCTCACCACCGAGGATCCCTGATGCCAAATCTCCACCACCGGCTCCGCCAACACGGTTCCGGCCACGCTCGCCTGTAAACCCCAGCGCCGAAAAATCTCAATCAGCTCCTGCTCCCGCCCTTTCTCAGCTACAAACAACATCCGCTCCTGCGACTCCGAGAGCAAATACTCCCAAGCCTGCATGCCGCTCTCCCGCACCGGTACCTGATCCAAGTCAAAGCGGATCCCTACCCCCCCCTTGGCCGCCATCTCCGAGGTGGAACAGGTGATACCGGCTGCCCCCATATCCTGGGCCGCCACCACCGCCCCCGTTTGAAACGCCTCCAGACAAGCCTCAATCAAGCACTTGCCCAGAAAGGGATCCCCTACCTGTACCGCCGGTCGATCCTGTTGCGATTGCTCACTTAGCTCGGCACTGGCAAAACTGGCCCCCCGGATCCCATCCCGTCCGGTGGTGGATCCCACGTAGAGCACCGGGTTGCCTACCCCCTTGGCGGCCGACTTGACCACCTCGGCCGTTTCCATCAGCCCCAGCGCCATCACATTTACCAGTGGGTTACCGCTATAGCAGGGATCCACCGCCAACTCTCCTCCCACCGTCGGTACCCCAGAGCAATTGCCATAGTGGGCGATCCCTTCCACAACACCTGCCATCAGCCGACGGGTGCGCGGATCCGAAAGCGGCCCAAACCGCAGTGAGTTGAGCAGAGCAATCGGGCGCGCCCCCATGGTGAAAATATCCCGCAGGATCCCTCCGACCCCCGTAGCTGCCCCCTGAAACGGCTCCACAGCAGAAGGATGATTGTGGGACTCAATCTTGAAAACCAGTCGATCTCCATCCCCCAGATCCACCACCCCGGCATTTTCTCCCGGCCCCACTAGGATTCGTTCACCCGAGGTGGGAAAACCCTTAAGCAAAGGGCGGGAGTTCTTGTAGCAACAGTGCTCCGACCACATCACCCCAAACATGGCCAACTCGTTTGGGTTGGGATCCCGTCCCAAGCGCTCCAGGATCATCTGGTATTCTTCAGGGGAGAGGCCGTGTTTTTTCAAGTCGGCAAGGGTGTAGGACATAAGGAGCTAGAAAAGCAAGAAGAACGGCTAACTCTAACTCTAAGCGCCACAAGCACCCAATAGAACCCTAAGCAAAACTATCTACCAAGTGGCTCTGCCCATGGAACCTGAGGTACGTAGCTCCTATGCAAGTAGCAGAGGTTGCCGCGGTGAGCATTTAGAACATCCCCTTGCCAGAGTACGTGAGTTGAAGATAAGAGCTGATCAATCAGTCTTCTATCCTCCTCAGAATGAAACTCAAGATAAATGATCTTAATCATACCTATGCAGCTGAACAAATCCTTGAGTATCTGTAACTCACAGCCTTCAGTATCAATTTTCAAAATATCAATGCGCTCAATGCCGATACTCCTTACATAAGAACTTGCCTTCTTGAACTGTAGGGATTGAGGGAACCCACCGTAAGGATTTTCGTGGATTGAGCTGTGGACAGTGCTCTCCAAGCCAGTGTAAAAAACTTTACTGATATCCTCACTATATAGCCCGACAGAATACACTTGGCATTCTTTGATAGATATTGCGTTCTGCTTGAGCAGATGCACGGCAAAAGGGTCACACTCAAAACAATGAATCACAGCCTCTGGATAGTACATGCGGAAGTAGGCACTGGCAAGACCAATATTTGCACCCACATCCACAATCACCTGCACATCTGGAACAAACTCTAAGATCGGGTAGCAAGCCTCGTTAAATATCTCATTAAGGTAGGATGTTGTAAGATCGATGAGTATCCCAGCCGGGCCAGCGAGGACACAGAGTAGTTTGCTGCTCTGAAAACACTACAGGTGGAATGTAATAGGCGTGGGTTTCCCAACTTAAAGCACTTTGAGGTTATTGAATGCTAGGCTTTTCATGCCATATTCCTCAAGGTTGGAGTTCATTTACAGGAGCTCGTTTTTTCTCATCTAACCAATCATCCAACTGCAAAAATTGGACTTCAGGGACTTGAGCTTATCATCAACCACTTGAGCCTGTTGAGTAAAAGCCATAATAAAGTTACTTCTAGTTGTTAATTGCACAACTTAATTCCACAACAGTGGTCTCCCTAGCTGTGCCTCCTTACTTCTTAAGACATCTTTGAGTTTTGGGTGCTGCGTGAGCTGCGGATCCTTTGCCATGATCTGCTCTGCCGCTTGGCGGGCTAGGGTCAGTACTTCCTGGTCATCCATGAGGCTGGCCAGGGCAAAGTCGGGCAGGCCTGACTGACGGGTACCCATGACTTCGCCGGGGCCACGGAAGCGCAGATCCATTTCTGCAATGAAAAAGCCATCGTTGGATTGCTCCAAGACTTTTAGGCGCTGCAGGGCATCTTCTGCTTTAGAGTTGGTCATCAATAAGCAGTAGGATTGCTCGCAGCCGCGTCCTACCCGTCCCCGCAACTGGTGTAACTGGGATAGGCCAAAGCGCTCTGCGTGTTCAATCACCATCACTGAGGCATTGGGCACGTCTACCCCCACCTCCACTACGGTTGTTGAGACGAGGATATGCAGCTCTCCTTGGCGAAAGGCTTGAATAACGGCTTCCTTTTCACTGCTGCTCATGCGCCCGTGCAATAAGCCTACTCGGAACTGGGGAAAAACTTTTTCCTGCAGGCGCTGGTGTTCTTCGAGGGCAGATTTGAGATCCAGTTTTTCTGACTCTTCGATGAGGGGTAACACAACGTAGGCCTGTCGCCCTTGAGCTATTTCCCGCTCCATTAACCGTACCACCTGGGCTCGCTCGCCAGGCCGGACAACAACGGTATGGACGGGTTTACGTCCAGGGGGTAGCTCATCGATTTGGCTGACATCTAGATCACCATGAATGGCCAGGGTCAGGGTACGCGGGATCGGGGTGGCGGTCATGGTTAGCACGTCGGGGTGATCCCCTTTCTGTTGGAGGGCGGCTCGTTGTTCCACACCAAAGCGGTGTTGTTCATCGATAATCACTAAGCCCAGCTTTTGAAACTGTACTGTTGGCTGGATGAGAGCATGGGTACCTACGACGAGGGGCAGTTCTCCTGTCTGCAATTGTCGTAGGATCTCACGCCGCTTGGCAGCAGGGGTGGAGCCGGTCAGGAGTTCTACAGGCAGATGCAGTTGGCTAAACCAATCCACCAGTTTGCAGTAGTGTTGCTCTGCCAAAACTTCGGTGGGGGCCATCAGGGCAGTTTGCCAACCGGATTGAATGGCTGCTAGCAGAGCGACTACGGCTACGATTGTTTTCCCGGAGCCGACATCTCCTTGTACAAGACGGTTCATGGGCAAGGGATCCTGTAAATCGGCCAAGATTTCATTGATCACCCGTTGCTGAGCGGCGGTGAGTTGAAAGGGCAAGAGTTGGTAGAAGCGCTCCACCAACTCACCACCCATGGGTTGGTAACGGGGTACGGCTTGCGCCTGTTCCCGGTAGCGCTGCCGCCGTTGCAAAAGGCCCAGTTGCAGGTAGAAAAACTCATCAAACACCAGTCGTCGTCGGGCTTGGGCCAGATGGTCTCCCGTTTCTGGGAAATGGATCTGCTGTAGAGCCAGGGGCAAATCAAATAGCTGAAAGGTCTGTTTCAAATCTGGGGGCAAGGGATCCCCTATCAACGCCACTGCCGGCAGCGCCAGTTGCACGGTTTTACGCACGAGGTCGGCGGTGATCCCTTCTGTGAGGGGGTAAATGGGCAAAATTTTGCCAATCTTGAGGGAGCGAATTAGGGGATCCGCCCCAACGGGACTCTCCTCAGGTAAAACTTCGGATAAAACCTCAATTTGCGGGTTGTCCAGTGTCAAGCCAAACCTGCCCTTTTTCACGAGGCCACTGGCGGCCACCATCGCCCCCCGTGGATATTGCCGCTGCATGGATTCCTGCCATCCCCGCTGGGCAAATTGCCGCCCGTTGTAAAACCGGCTTAGGGTGATTGTGCTGCTGCTATCGGCAATTTTGAGGTTGAAAATGGTGAGAGATTTGTTCTTAGGGCTAGTGAAGCAAGTGCAACTTTTGACAGTACCTACTACGGTAACGGTTTCACCCACTTTCGCCTGCCGGATCAAGACTTGCTCCGAGTAGTTCACATGGTCACGGGGGAAATAGTAGAGGACATCCCGCACCGTGAGTAAACTCAGTTGCGCCAGTTTTTCCGCCGATTTTGGGCCAATCCCTTTCAGAAATTGCAGCGGTTGCTCGAGGCTGAGGCCATTGGGCTTGGGCAGGGGGGCAGGGCGGGTGGGTGGGGGAGGTGGCTCCTGCTGACGACGGATTTGATCCAACCAGCGGCGGGTTTCTGCCACCAGGTGTTGTCGTTCTGGCAGCTCCAACTCAGGGTAGAGGGAGTAATGGGATCCCAGTTCTTGCCATTTACGCCGGTCATCCCCATCCAGCAGCCAATCTGAGGGGGGATCCTGCCCGAAGACATCCCGAAAAAATTGGGAGAAGGTTTGTTCTCGCCCTTGTAAGTTGCCGAACCCAGACTCGGCTTCTACCGATAGGGCACGCTGAAGACGCTTGAGATCTGAAGGTTCTGGCACCACCCCGACTTGTTGGTTGGACTGCTTCTGGGATCCCTGTAAGACAAAGAATCCTGACTCAGTAAAGATCCCACAGGCGCTATTCTACCCAATGCTGTCAGGAGGATACCTGGACAGTTCTAAACCAGCTTAGTTGGATCCCAGTAAAAGCTGCAAAAACGCTAGCCTAGGGGGCAAGTCTATTCTCAGCCCCTCAGCAGGGGATAAGGAAAATCATGCGCATTGTTGTCACAGGGGGGAGTGGGTTTATTGGGCGCTGCTTGGTCTCACGTTTGCTGGCCCAAGGGGATCATGTATTGGTCCTTACCCGTTATCTTGAGCAAACTCACCGGGTATTGGGGGAGCAAGCCAATCTCAAGTTGCTGCAATACGATCCCTACCAACCCCAGACCTGGGCTACGGCGCTTGAAGGTTATGAGGGTATCGTCAATCTGGCCGGGGAACCTCTGGCCTCCTCCCGTTGGAC
>JAUQVI010000110.1:0-10278 GCA_039794885.1 Thermostichus sp. DG02_5_bins_236 | reverse complement strand
GTAAGGAGGTGCAGGGCTTTGCTCAGGCCAAGAGCTGGTTCCAGGATCTCACCCCCGTTTCTCTGGGTAACTAGAGACTGAAGAGATCTGAAAAACGTTCAATGCCAACCCTTTGGTATGGATTCTCTGTGCTAAAGGGTTAGGCCAACTCATCAGGAGGGATCCCGGTGGTTTCTTTTATTCTCAGACGAGTGATTTACACCATCCCGATTGCACTGGCGGTGGCGGCGGTTTGTTTCTCGCTGGTGCATTTGGCTCCAGGGGATCCCTTGTCGGCGATTATTCCTGCCGATGCCCCAGCGGAGGTGGTGGAGGCGATCACCCGTGCCTATGGGATGGATCGGCCTTTGATTGTGCAATTCTTGAGCTGGATTGGGCGAGCCATTCGCGGGGATCTGGGCATTTCGGTGTCTAATGGTCGTTCCGTTACCTCCGAAATTGGCTTGGCTTTGGGCAATACCTTTGTGTTGGGGTTGGCGGGGGCCTTTCTCGGTTTTTCCTTCGGCACTCTGTTTGGCACCTTGGCGGCCTTTTTTCAGGGGCGTTGGCTGGATAAGCTCTCTACCGCCTTGGCGGTGATCGGGGTATCGGTGCCCCATTACTGGCTAGGTCTGCTGCTAGTGGTGATTTTCTCGGTGCAGATGGATTGGTTGCCCTCGTTGGGGGCGGGATCCGGCGATATCGGCACAAGGCTGCGCCACCTGATTTTGCCCGCCATCACCATGAGCTTCATCCCGATGGGCATTATCACCCGCACGGTGCGTTCTACGGTGGGAGAGATTTTGGGATCTGAGTTCGTGACAGCTCTACAGGCACGCGGGCTACGGGGTCTATCAATTGCCAAGCATGTGGCCAAAAATGCAGCTCCGACGGTGTTGGCGGTGATGGGTCTACAGTTTGGCTACCTGTTGGGAGGCTCGATTTTGGTCGAGACGGTCTTTTCCTGGCCAGGCACAGGATACCTCCTGAATACGGCCATTTTTCAGCGGGATATCCCCCTGTTGCAGGGCATTATCTTGACGCTGGCGATGTTTTTTGTGGTGCTGAACCTGGCGGTGGATGTGCTGCAAACCCTGTTGGATCCCCGGATTAAGCGAGGTTAATCGATGAGTGAAGCAACGAGTGAAGCAACAACACCTGTGTTATCCACAGCGGCAGCAGAGGCAGGATCCCTGTCTGCCAAGTCTCGCGGCTACTGGGCCACAGTTTGGATGCGCTTACGGCGGGATCCGCTGTCGGTTATCTGTGCAGTGACGCTGGTCTTTTTAATCTTGATTGCGGTATTTGCCCCCCTCTTGGCACCCTACGATCCGGCTCAGGGATCCATGCTGATTCGCCTCTCCCCAATTGGGGCAGACGGGCACCTGCTGGGCACCGATGAGTTGGGGCGGGATATCCTCAGCCGCTTGATGTATGGGGGGCGGGTCAGCTTGGTCATGGGTCTCACCCCCGTCCTGCTGGCCTTTATCATGGGCACGAGCTTAGGCATGGTGGCGGGCTTTTTTGGCGGCTTGCTCAACAGCCTGATTATGCGCACGACGGATGTCTTTTTTGCCTTTCCAGCAGTGTTGCTAGCCATCGCCATCTCTGGTGCTTTGGGAACCGGCCCAGTGAACGCCCTGATTGCTCTGACGTTGGTGTTTATTCCCCCCATTACCCGTGTGGCCGAAAGCGCCACCACCCGTGTCCGCCATCTGGATTTTGTCGATGCGGCGCGGGCTTCAGGAGCAGATGCCCTGACCATTATCCGGGTGCATGTGCTGGGCAACGTGTTGGGGGTGGTGTTTATCTATGCCACCAGCTTGGTGTCGGTGTGCATGATTCTCTCTGCTGGCTTGAGCTTTTTGGGCATGGGGGTACGGCCTCCCACTGCTGAATGGGGCTTGATGCTCAACACCTTGCGCCAGTCTATCTACGTTCAGCCCTGGGTGACGGTGCTACCGGGGGTGATGATCTTCACCACCTCTCTCTGTTTTAATTTGCTCTCTGATGGCTTGCGCAGTGCGATGGATCTGAAGCGGTAAGGAGTATAGGGATGGCGGCTCTTTTGGAAGTTGAAGGCCTGAAAAAGTACTACCCGGTGGGCAAAACTCTGCGGGGCAAGCCAACCCAAGTGGTCAAGGCGGTGGAAAATGTCAGCTTTGCTGTGGAGCGGGGCAAAACCCTTGGCATTGTCGGGGAGTCGGGTTGCGGCAAATCCACGACGGCCCGGTTATTGATGCACCTGATCCAACCGGATTCTGGACGGATCGCCATTGACGGTGAGGAATTCGGCGAAGGGCGGCGGCCTGTGAACGAGTTGCGGCGACGGATGCAGATGGTCTTTCAAGACTCCTATGCCTCTTTGAATCCGCGTCTGACCATTGAGGACAGTATCGCCTTTGGCCCGCGCATTAATGGCGTCAGTGAAGACCAGTCCCGTCGCAAAGCCCGCGATCTCTTGGCCCGTGTCGGGTTAGATCCGGATAACTTCATTCGTCGCTACCCTCACGAACTCTCGGGTGGACAACGGCAACGGGTGAATATTGCCCGCGCCCTAGCGATTGAGCCGGAGATCGTGATTTTGGATGAGGCGGTCTCGGCCCTAGACAAATCGGTACAGGCTCAGGTGTTGAATCTGTTGGCGGATTTGAAGGCGGAGTTTCACCTCACCTACCTATTCATCTCCCACGATTTGAATGTGGTGCAGTACGTCAGCGACGATGTGCTGGTGATGTACCTAGGACAAGTGGTGGAATCTGGCCCGGTGGGCAGACTTTATGCCAACCCCGCCCACCCCTATACCCACGCTTTGTTGTCGGCTTTGCCCGCCCAACGCCCGAGCGAACGGAAAACCCATATCGTCTTGCAAGGGGATCCCCCCAATCCCATCTCTCCTCCTGCAGGTTGCCGGTTTCACCCCCGTTGTCCGGTGGCCGAAGCAATCTGTGGCCAGGCAGAGCCAGCTCTAACCGATATGGGATCCGGGCGATTTGTGGCTTGTCATATGCGGATCCCGGGATCCGGCTATTCCCATGTGCAGCCTCTGGAGGTGGCAGTATGACCCGTGTTGCTGAGAATGTTGTCGAGGTGCGGGATCTGAACGTCACCTTCAAAGGGGAGGAAGGTTCGATCTACGCCGTCACCGGAGTCAGTTTTGATCTGGCGGAAGGGGAAACCCTAGCTCTGTTGGGAGAGTCCGGCAGTGGCAAAAGTGTCACTCTTAAATCCTTGATGCGTCTGCACCCAGCTCACAAAACCCAAATTACCGGGCAAGTGCGCGTGGCGGGGCAAGAGGTGCTGTCCATGGATGGGGCGGCTCTGGCACAGATGCGGGGCAAGTTGGTTTCGATGGTGTTTCAGGAGCCGATGTTGGCTTTTGATCCGGTCTTCACGATTGGGGATCAGATTGCCGAAGCGGTGATTCGCCACGAGGGATGTAGCTACGAGGCGGCTCGGCAACGGGCTTTGGACATGATGGAACGGGTTCGGATCCCTTCTGCCCGCAAACGGTTGGATGCCTATTCCCACGAAATGAGCGGTGGTATGCGGCAACGGGCCATGATCGCGCTGGCCCTCTCCTGCCGACCCAAGGTGTTGCTAGCAGATGAACCCACCACCGCCTTGGATGCCACGGTGCAAATTCAGGTGTTGCTGCTGCTGAAGGAATTGCAAAAAGAATTGGGTATGAGCATCATCTTTGTTACCCATGATGTTGGAGTGGCCATCGAAGTTGCCAACAAAACAGCGGTGATGTACGGTGGGCGCATCATCGAGCAAGGCCCCATCGACCAAGTATTAACGGATCCCTGGCATCCCTATACGCAAGGGTTATTGTCGGCCACAGTTTATCCAGGTATGGATCGGCAGGAACGGTTGGTGGCTATTCCTGGATCCCCGCCCCGTCTGTATCAGCAAATTCGAGAATGTGCTTTTGCCCCCCGCTGTAGCTACGCAACAGAAGCCTGTCGGCAACCTTTACCACCTCCTATGGTGTCGGAAGGGCGGATGGTGAATTGCATTCGAGCCAAGGATCCCGCAGTGCTGACCGGGATCCGCTGAGTGGAGCATGAATCGGAAAATATGAGGCTTTGGGTGAGGGATCTTGCTTAAGATCTGGCATGAAGGCGGAAAAACGGTAGACCTCTTCGTCCCTATTACCGAGCTCTAACCATCGACTGCTCCTGAAATACCACCCCTAGCCCTTATGTTGTCTACGTTGTGATGGTCTCTAGCGTTGACCTACCCTCAGGATTTGCCCCTGCTGCCCCAACACTAGGCCAGGTCAAACCGATCCAGGTTCATCACCTTGTCCCAGGCCGCCACAAAGTCCTGCACAAACTTCGGCTGTGAGTCAGCACAGGCATAAACCTCCGCCAGGGCGCGCAGCTCTGAGTTAGAGCCAAAAATAAGATCAACCCGGGTGCCTGTCCATTTGAGTGCCCCAGTTTTGCGCTCCCGCCCCTCAAACACATCTTCAGCCTCAGAAGTTGCCCGCCAGGTGGTGCCCAAATCCAGCAGGTTCACGAAGAAGTCGTGGGTCAAGGCTTCGGGTCGCTGGGTGAAAACGCCATGCCGAGTTCCCCCCACATTGGTGTTGAGAACGCGCAGACCACCCACCAATACCGTCATCTCCGGTGCCGTTAGGGTTAGCAATTGGGCCCGATCCACCAGTAACTCCTCCGCCGAGAGGGTTAGGCCCGGCTTCAAGTAATTGCGGAACCCATCCGCCTTGGGCTCTAGCACGGCAAAGGAGTCCACATCCGTCTGCTCCTGAGAGGCATCCGTCCGCCCTGGTTTGAAGGGCACCGTGACGTTGTAGCCAGCGTTCTTAGCCGCCTGCTCCACACCAGCACACCCACCCAGCACGATCAGGTCAGCCAGAGAAACCCGCTTGCCACTCGACTGGGAGTTGTTGAACTCCTGTTGGATCCCTTCCAGGCTCTGTAGCACCGTCGCCAGTTGGGCCGGTTGGTTCACTTCCCAATCCTTCTGGGGTGCCAGTCGAATGCGTGCTCCGTTGGCGCCACCGCGCATATCGGATCCCCGGAAGGTGGAGGCTGAGGCCCAAGCGGTCGAGACCAGTTGAGATACCGACAGCCCTGAGGCGAGGATTTTGCCCTTGAGGGCAGCGATATCCTGCTCATCAATCAACTCATGAGTAACCGGGGGCACCGGATCCTGCCAAAGAAACTCCTCTGCCGGTACTTCCGGCCCAAAATAGCGGGCTCGCGGCCCCATGTCACGGTGGGTCAGCTTAAACCAAGCCCGTGCAAAGGCCAGTTCCAGCTCTTCAGGGTGCTCCAGAAAACGTCTTGCAATCGGCTCATAAACGGGATCCATGCGCATCGCCATATCCGCCGTGGTCATGATCGGGGCATGGCGCTTGTTGGGATCATGGGCATCGGGAACGGTATCAGCCCCTGCACCATCCTTGGGGATCCACTGGTAGGCTCCGGCAGGGCTTCTCACCAGCTCCCATTCATAGCCAAACAGGTTCTCCAGGTAGTTGTTATCCCACCGGATCGGGTTGGTGGTCCAGGCCCCTTCAATACCACTGGTGATCGTATCCGGGCCTTTACCGGAACCAAACTGACTCATCCAGCCCAGCCCTTGCGCTTCGATACTGGCACCTTCCGGCTCCGGGCCGACTAGGGATTTATCCCCCGCCCCATGGCATTTGCCGAAGGTATGTCCACCGACGGTGAGGGCGACTGTCTCTTCATCGTTCATGGCCATTCGCCCAAAGGTTTCCCGAATATCTCGGCCCGCTGCCACTGGGTCAGGATTGCCATTCGGCCCTTCTGGGTTCACATAGATCAGGCCCATCTGCACAGCGCCCAGTGGATCTTCCAGTTGGCGGTCACCAGAGTAGCGCTTGTCTGCAAGCCATTCCCCTTCGGATCCCCAGTAGATGTCTTCTTCCGGCTCCCAAATGTCTGGGCGTCCACCAGCGAAGCCCAAAGTTTTGAAGCCCATCGACTCCAAAGCGCAGTTGCCCGCCAAGATCATCAGGTCAGCCCAGGAGATTTTCTGGCCGTATTTTTGCTTGATCGGCCAAAGGAGCACACGAGCTTTGTCGAGGTTGGCATTATCGGGCCAACTGTTGATCGGGGCAAAGCGCTGGTTACCTGTACCACCCCCCCCACGACCATCCCCAATCCGGTAGGTACCGGCGCTGTGCCAGGCCATGCGAATGAAGAGCGGCCCGTAGTGACCATAGTCGGCAGGCCACCAATCCTGGGAGTGGGTCATCAGCTCGAACAGGTCTGCCTTCAGGGCGGCAAAGTCAAGGCTTTTGAACGCCTCAGCATAGTTAAAAGACTCACCCAGGGGATTGGACTGAGATGAGTGCTGCCGAAGAATGGTCAGATTCAGCCGATTGGGCCACCAGTCTCGATTTGAGGTGCCATGGCCTGCTGTGACCTTCTGCACTCCGCTCATAAAGGGGCATTTGCTTTCGCCACTCATAGTTGTCTCCTGTCGGGTGTCAAGATGAGGATTACAGCTCTTTAATGCTCCGCATCTCTAAAGTGAATGCGGGTTTGAGACAACAACGGTTGTGTCCCTAACCCATTTTGAAATTGCTCTGGGGAGTAACCCCGTGCTAAGTGACTAGTGTTCGCATTAGCGTGCCCTCTAGGGCAAAGGGCTGTATGTTTTGAGCTGAGGTCGATATTGCAAACAAATAACACATTGCTATCGACATCGAGACATCAGATCGGCAGTAAATACAATCAATTTCACGATTCGAAACGATGAGAAATAAATACAACTGCTTTGATCTTGCTAAACAATATATTTACAAATCTGCACAACTGACAGTGCTTATCCCTTGCCAGGGATCCCCTCTCCACCCCGATAGGTGTGGCCATTGCCCGCAGGGCATGCCAATTCTATAAGTCTCCGTCAATACTGGCATGAAAAACGATGTAGGCTCACATTTTGAGAGTTTTGAGAAGGTAATCATCTACCTTGACTTAGCTCTAAGAAGCGGGGGGGACCCCCGCACTTTTGGCCGCAGGGCTGAGCGTGAGTGTCGAGATGAGAGCCAGTGACTGAGCGAACAGAACCATACTTTGCTACTCGTCTGGAGAGTCTTGGTTTTCAATATATTTGCACAAAACTGAGACAGTCACTCCCCCACAAGAGGCAATGAAGTAAGACTCATTCCAGAGAACATTTTTCCGGTAGACTTGCTCAACTTCATCAGGGAACTCAGACCGGATTCTTCGACTTGTTACAGACTTGAGATTGTTAATGAACTTGGGCAACTCCATCTGCAGGAGGTATTGAAACAGTAGGTAAACGTGATTGGCCTCACCGTTGAACTCAATCATTTTGCAATTCCACTTCTGACACAGATCCCCCACAATCTCACCCAGTCGATTCAACATCTCACCAGTCAGAACATTGCGTCGGTATTGGGTTGTCAGAACCAAATGAGCTTTTAAGTCAGACACGGCTCTACCACTAGATGCAAAGTCAGCTTTCATGATTGGCGTAGACATTTTATACTACACTCATCATATGAAACTTGCACACCCATATCGACTACTCCCAACCTCTAGCCAGCAAGCCGTTCTGAATCGATAGCTTGAGATGCTGCGGCATCAGTATAACTGGATGTTGGCAGATAGGTTTGATTGGTGGGAAATGAATCGTCGTGCAGTCAATGCCTGCCCTCTAACTTGCAGTATTGCTGAACCTAGAGAACAGCCTGATTATTACAGTCAAAAACGTTCCCTGGTTCCTCTGAAGCAAGAATGCTCCTGGTACAAAGAGATTCACTCTCAGGTGTTGCAAGATAGGATCAAGTGGGTAAAGCTGGCTTTTGACCGATACGTTAAAGGGGATGACAACGGGAATCGTAGCGGCAAACCTGGATTCAAGGGTGCTATCGGAGTTTTGTCTATCCTCAAGCCTCAATTGATTGGATTGATGGAAACAAAATCGAGCTGCCCAAAATTGGAGCAGTAAAGATTGTTTGGCATCCTCCACTACTGCAAGGGTTTGAGGTTAAGACTGTAATCATTACCCGAAAAGCTGATGGTTGGTACATCACACTAATGCTTGAAGATGTTTTAGTGCCAGAACAAACCATTGATATTGCCCCAGACTGGGATAACTCAATTGGGATTGATTTGGGACTAGAGCACTTTGTTGCTGATTCTGAGGGAGAGTTAATTGACTATCCTAAATTCCTCAGAACAGCAGAGAGTAAGCTGGCAAAACTCCAGCAAAAGAGAGAACTACGCCCCAAAGGGAGTGTGGCTCGAAAATGGTTAAATCAGTGTATTTCTGCATCAGAAGATTGGGCGGCAACGTGACCAGTTCCATTGTGAGACTGCTAATCGGCTTCTAGACAAAGGGGATGTAATTTTCCTGGAAGATTTGAGCATTTGCAATATGAACTGTAGGTGCAAGTTAAAACAAGATGAAGAGGGCAAATACATTGCTAATGGTCAGGCTGCAAAGTCAGGTCTAAACAAAAGTCTTGCTGATTCAGAGTTGGGGCAATTTGCAAACCAAGTTCTACCTTTCAAAGCTGCAAAAGCTGGGAAGTTGACGGTTAAGGTTGATCTAACAAGAACAAGTTAGCATTGTGCTGTTTGTCTGAATCGAGTTCCTAAAGAGTTGTCCGATAGGTGGCATTCATGCCCGGCTTGCAAAGCAGAAATGCCACAGGATACCAACTCCGCGATTCTGATTAAAAAAGTGGGGTTGGGCATCGCCTCACTCAAAAAAGCTTGACTGGGTTCTGCTCGGAAGAGAAGCCCATGCTGTACTGCGCAGCAGTCAGCGATGAGAGTATGTCACACCAAGACATGACACTTTCTCCTCCCTGGGGTTTTGGGTGATCGATGAAGGTAAAACTTGCGCTTCATCAAACCGGAGATCTCCTGGATGTGTCGTATTTGTCATTACCAACTCGACTGGGCAAAAGCTGAATTTTGGATCAGGATCCCTTGTAGATTGAGGGGAGATGAGCGAGGCTGCTATGATCATTCGCCTAGTGGTGTTCGATATGGCTGGCACCACAGTCAAAGACAACGACGATGTGAGCAAAGCCTTGATCGCCGCCTTCGCACAGGTGGGGATCCCGATTGGGGTAACGGAAACCAACCCTGTCATGGGCTATCCGAAACCTGTTGCCGTGCGCCTATTGCTTCAGGAACATTGGCCGGATACTGCCCAGGTAACCCCGGAACTAGTGGACAAAGTTCACGGCCTCTACCTGCAAGCCATGATTCGCTTTTACCAGACGGATCCCAGCTTACAAGAAGCCCCCGGAGCTTCAGAAACCTTCGCGGCCTTAAAGAAACTAGGAACCCATGTTGCCCTGGATACAGGCTTTGATCGAGCCACAGCGAATGTTTTGCTGCAACGATTGGGCTGGCTGGAACAGGGCTTTGTCGATGTCAGTGTCACCAGCGACGAAGTGGCCAACGGTCGTCCCCATCCCGACATGATCTTTGAGGCGATGCACCGTACTGGGGTAGATCAGGTGAGTCAGGTGGCCAAAGTGGGCGATACTCCCTCTGATTTACAACAAGGATCCCGTGCCGGATGTCGCTATGTGGTCGGTGTCACAAGTGGATCCCATTCTGCTGAAGCGTTGGCCAAGGAACCCCATACCCATCTCATTGAGCATCTGTCCCAGCTGCTGGCAATTCTTACTGAAGAAAATTAAAAGTTCAGACTAGCCCTAAAAACTAAGTTAAATGGATGCGTTCAGAACCTGCCAACATTTCTTCAGCCAAGAGCCCTGCTGTTCAGCATCCTGCTGCTTGTTCCTTAGCTCCACCGTTTTCGGCTCAGACTTGGGCATCCCGATGAAGGCCATCAAGGAGGGGCGATGGGGCGGGGCTTGAGTTGGGCGGGAAGGGGGAGAAGGCATTTTGCTCCCCTGCCCTGTGGAACGGGATCCCTGTGGAGCAGGTACAGCAGGGTTGGTCTGGGATCCACTCTTAGGCCGTAGGGAACGCTTCAAGGTTTCCACATCGGGACTTGGCAACCGCAATCGACCCAGCACATACATCAAAGATGAGATCAACTCTTGAACCGAAGGTTTCAGCGCCGGAATGATATCCGCTGCCCCTTGCGAAGTAGCCCAGCGTTTTTCCCCGTCGGTGATGGCTCGGTTTACCGTATGGGTCAGGATAATGGGTAACTGGGGGTACCGACCATGACAGTCCCGACAAAACTCGTAGGGGTTAAATTGGGTTGCACCCATGTCTTGAATCAGCAAATGGGGACGATATTTTTTCACCTGATCCAAAAGATCCTCAAGACCTC
>JAUQVI010000109.1:0-10307 GCA_039794885.1 Thermostichus sp. DG02_5_bins_236 | reverse complement strand
GCCACCCTATCACCTCAACAGTCAGGAGTGGCAGGTGTGGGAGCATGTGAACAGCGCTATCAAACTTAAGGATATTGCCGATGCTCTTCGGCTACCTGTACTGGAGGTGCAGAAAGTTTGTTTTCGCTTGATGGTTGCCGGGCTTGTTGAGGAAATTGCTTTCATCCCAGAAGCCAAGACTGACAATGCCAAGGCTAACAATTTCAAACCAGAAACAACGGAAATTAGCTCCTCCTTCTTGCAAGGGGTTCTAACCTTTTTGAGAACAACTATCCATGCTTAGGCTTTTCTTGATCCTTAAGCTCCTAAAGAGAAAAGGGAACATACTATGTTACAGCGTTTCACCTGGACCGATGATCTAAAAGTAGGGGTACCTACCATTGATGTTCAGCATAAGGAATTGGTTGCTACAGCAAATGACTTAGCAGCTGCTATTGAAGAGGGAAGGGGCAGTTCCTTTCTCAAAAAACTGCTAACTTTCATGAAATACTATGCAGAGTGGCACTTTGAGCAAGAAGAACGCTGTGCTGCTGCTCACCAATGCCCTGCTGCAGAGATGAACTGCAAAGCTCATGCGGAGTTTATACGTCTTTTGGAGGAGTTACAGCAGCGGTATCGTCAGGATCCGGCTAATGAATCTTTGCCGGGAATCATCCATAAAAAACTGGCCGACTGGTTGGTGAACCACATCATGAAAGTTGATAAGCAAATTGGCCAATATATTTGTGCCCGTCAAGCCATCGGGTCTTGATAAGGTCAGCCGGACAAAGCAGACAAAATTTTCTCTCCCATCTCCCGGCATCCAACTAGGGTCATTCCCTGAGCGTAAATATCTCCGGTGCGGTAGCCTTGGGCCAAAACCGTTTCCACAGCTTGCTCAACCCGGGTAGCTGCTTGCAGTTGATTCAAGGAGTAGCGCAACATCATGGCTCCGGAGAGCACCTGGGCAATCGGGTTAGCTTTGTCTTGACCGGCAATATCGGGGGCGGAGCCGTGCACCGGTTCATAGACTCCAGGTCCGCCAGATCCCAAAGAAGCAGAAGGCAACATGCCAATCGAGCCAGTGAGCATTGCCGCTTCATCGGAGAGGATATCCCCAAAGAGGTTGCCAGTCAAAATGACATCAAATTGCTTTGGCCAGCGCACCAGCTGCATCGCCGCATTATCCACATACATGTGGGAAAGCTCAACATCCGGGTAAGCGGCGGCAACAGCAGTTACCCGCTCCCGCCACAGCTGCGAGACCTCCAGGACATTGGCTTTATCCACCGAGCAAAGCTTGCGCCTTCGCTTACGGGCTAGGTCGAAGGCCACATGGGCAATGCGATCCACTTCTGCCTCGCTGTAGACCATGGTGTTGACACCGCGACGGGATCCCTGTGCATCGGTAAAGATACCCTTGGGTTGGCCAAAGTAGATGCCGCCCGTCAATTCTCGTACCACCATCAAGTCGATCCCTTCAATTACCTCCCGCTTGAGGGAAGAAGAATCCACCAGTTGGGGCAAAATTTTCACCGGGCGGAGATTGGCAAATAAACCCAGACCGGCTCTCAACCCCAACAAAGCCTGCTCCGGTCGTTTCTCCCGCGGCAAGGTATCGTACTTAAAATCTCCAACAGCAGCCAAGTAAACGGCATCGCTGTTTTGGGCCATTTTCAGGGTTTCTGCCGGCAAGGGATCCCCTGTTTGCTCGTAGGCAATACCGCCGATCAGGCCCTCCTGCCAGTGGATCACAAACCCTGACTGCTTAGCAACTGCATCCAAAACTGCCCGCCCCACCTGCATAATTTCGGGGCCAATACCATCCCCGGCCAGGGCGGTGATCCGATAGGTAGGTGCAGTCATAGCCATCTGAAAGCGGTTGAGGGCTTAGAGATATTACCATTTTGGATCCCTGGATCTTCCCCTTCCTTCTGAAAAGATCCAAGCCAAAAGCACAGCCAGAACATTCCCCAGCTGCGCTCCAGAATGATGGACAGATGACCCCATACCTGGGTTGAGGGCAGGTTGTTTAGAACAAGCCCAAGGTAACCCACTTGTCCAAAGGCAAGGTGGCACCAATGCCTAGGTAGAGGGTAACCAGGGTGCCAATCAAGAACACTGTGGTAGCCACCGGACGACGCAACGGGTTTTGGAACTTGTTGACGTTTTCGATGAAGGGCACAAACAGCAAACAAGCAGGAATGGCTGACATCAAGGCAATCCCCAAGAGCTTATTAGGCGCAATGCGTAACAGGTGGAAAGCAGGGTAGAGATACCACTCGGGCAAAATTTCCAGAGGAGTAGCAAAGGGATCGGCAGGCTCTCCTACACCCGCCGGATCCATCACCGACAGCGCGACCACTAGGCCAATCGTGCCCAGGATCACCACCGGGAACATGTAGAGCAAATCATTGGGCCAAGCGGGCTCACCGTAGGTCATGTGGCCCATGTTTTTCTTCAGCTTGGCTACTACCTTGGGATTGTCGAGGTCAACCTTACGGGTAATCGCCTCAGTAGCCACAACTTGCTTCGAGACAGCCATGGGAGTTCTCCTTGTCGAGGTGCAAAAGTTGCTAAAAGTTGGGGAAGGGCTTGGTCGAACCGCTAAGGGCATAGGGATCCCAACCAAGCCAATGGACAAACTACAAAGGTCCAGAAATGCCTTGGCGGCGGATCATCAAGAAGTGCATGGTCATGAAGACCGCAATCAACCAGGGCAACACAAAGGTGTGGAGACTATAGAAACGAGTCAGTGTCCCTTGGCCAACGGCTTCACCCCCGCGGATCAACTCCACCAACAGGCCCCCCACCACCGGAATGGCACTGGGCACACCGGACACAATCTTAACGGCCCAGTATCCCACTTGATCCCAGGGCAAAGAGTAGCCGGTCACACCGAAGGAGACCGTCAGCACCGCCAAGATGACACCAGTCACCCAGGTCAGCTCGCGGGGCTTCTTAAAGCCACCTGTTAGGTAAACCCGGAAGGTATGCAAAATCATCATCAACACCATCATGGAGGCACTCCAGCGGTGGATGGAACGCAACAACCAACCGAAGTTCACCTGGGTCATGATGTAGTTGACCGATTCAAAGGCTTCAGCCACCGTCGGACGGTAATAAAAGGTCATGGCGAAGCCCGTGGCAAACTGAATTAAGAAGCAGACTAGGGTCACCCCGCCCAGGCAGTAGAAGATGTTAACGTGAGGCGGAATGAATTTCCCAGTTGCATCATCGACGAAAGGCGTAATCTCCAGCCGCTCGTCCAACCAGTCGTAAACTTTGCTCATAATGCCTGCGATTTTTGAAAGTCGATATTTTTGGGCGGGTTAGGCCCACATCACTCAGCAATGTAACACGATCATTGAGTTAGGCTCAGCTTTGGGGCAAGGAAACCTTTCTCCAGGGGCAAAAGTAACCATTTATGTCCGTTGTTGTTCATGTTTCTTAATAACGCTGTTGTCGAGAAGCCGGGATTGGGAGGAATGAGTCGGATCCGAGCAGGGATCCCATCGCTGCTGCGGTGGGGTATGCGGGTGTTGCTCCTGGGCTGTTTGCTCTGGGGTGTGCTGGGGAGCGGAGCAGGCCAGGTACAGGCCAGCCGCTGGGGAGAAGAACAGCAACTGATTGCCCAGGCTTGGGCTTATGTGGATCGAGCCTACGTGGATCCGGCCTTTAACGGACAAAACTGGTGGCAAGTGCGGCAACGGGTGCTCTCCAGGCCCCTGAGTGAGCGGCAGCAAACTTACCACGCCATCGAAGAGATGTTGGCAACTCTCGGGGATCCCTTTACCCGTTTTCTGGATAAGGAACACTACCTAAGCTTGCAAACCTCGACCGCTGGGGAACTGAGTGGCATTGGCTTGCAAATTGCCATTGATGATCAAGGCTCGGTGCGGGTGATCACCCCGATGGAAGGCACTCCTGCCGAGCAAGCCGGGATCCAAAGCCAAGACGAAATTCTCGAGGTAAATCAGGTGTCGGTGGCCGGTCTGAGTCTGGACGAGGTGGCAGAGCGGATGCGGGGGCGCAGTGGTACCCCTGTCAGCCTGAAGGTGAAACGACAGGATCGCATTTGGGAGCTGGAACTGGTACGCCAATCGATTACCATCAACCCTGTACGCACCCGCTTTTTCCAGCAACCTGAAGGATCCATTGCCTACATTCGTCTCAACCAGTTCAATGGCAATGCCGCCGCTCAAGTCCGACAAGCGATCCAAGCGGCAGAAGCTCAGGGGGTACAGGGCTACATTCTCGATTTGCGCAATAATCCGGGCGGGCTGCTCCAGGCAGCGATTGAAATTGGCCGGTTTTGGATCCCGAAGGGAGATATTGTGCGGGTGACGGATCGACACGGCATCCAAGACAGCATTCTCGCCACCGGAGAGATTCTCACAGAAGCTCCCCTAGTGGTGTTGGTGAATCAGGGCAGTGCCAGTGCCAGCGAAGTCTTGGCAGGGGCGCTACAGGATAGTGGACGGGCCCAATTGGTGGGAACTCGCACCTTCGGCAAGGGGCTTATTCAATCCCTTTTGGAGTTGGCGGATGGTTCTGGGCTAGCGGTAACTACTGCCAAATACCTGACCCCTAGCGGCCACGATATCCATCGGCAAGGAATCCAACCGGATGTGGTGGTAGCGGAGGGATCCGTGCCTCTGACGGTAGAGACCCTGGCTGGGCCAGAGGATGTGCAGTTGCAGCAGGCTTTGCAGTTGTTTGGGCAGCAGATGCCTTTGGCCAAAGGGAACCCACTAGGACAAGCGGCCTGAAGGATCCCGATCTCAGAGGTTAAGGATTGTTTTAGGATCAGAACCACAGGTTTTGCACACCCCTGGCAATGGCTCTGTCTAACCGCTGATCTCATCCCGCAGAAAACCGTCGCATGAAGCCTCTTGAGCAATTTCACCACTTCTTCAACTGCTGCATTGGTGCCTGGAGCACCGAGCGAACCTACCATCACCTGAATCGTGGCGAGGTAGAGCGATCCCGCACGGAATTCACCATCCGTACCCTCACCCCCGACCTCAAGCACAAGGTTCTTGCCGATAACCACTACCCCAACCACAGTGTGGATGGATTTTTGGGCTTTCACCTTGCCTTCGAGACCGTTTCTGAAACTGGAGAAGAGGTGGCCCAGGAGCTCAATATGCTCTTTGTGCCGCAGCAGGAAAGCCCAACCAGCCTGGAGGGAGACTATCTACGGGATCGGGCCTACGAAGAAGACCGACCGATTGTAGCTACCTTTCGCTTTGATCCAGGATCCTTGCAACTCAGCATGACTACCACCTACACCCATGTTGTCGCCGTAGACTCTATCACCTTGCTCAATCCCCGCCTGCGCCTGCGGCAGATTCTCACCTATCAGCGCCCTCCGGCAGGCCAGCCTTTGCAAGATCTGCTGCTGGTGGGGTTTGGAGTAGAACAGAAGCTGACCTGATTTCTGGATCCCTACCATGAGTCCTTCCGTTCGCGTAAGCGGGACGAAGTCCCTAGACCTGAGATTGCCTCAGCATTTGGCCCTGATCCAGTCGGGGTTCGAGCGAGGCCAGTATCGACAAGTTTTGGAGCAAGTTCGGCAGGCCCAAAGCCGCTATCCGCAGTCGGGCAAGCTAGGGCTTTGGCAAGCACTAGCACAAGAAGCTCTGGGACAAACCCAGGAAGCCATCCTATTGGCTCAAACCCTAGTGGGCAATCCTGACCCAGAGGTAGCCCAGCAGGCTCGCTATATCCTCGGCATTTGGCAGGCTCCCCGGTTGCGACGTCCGCCGGAATGGCTGAGTGAAATCCCTGATCTCAGTCAATTGGAGGATACCGAGCCACCGGAACACCGCCTCACCTATCAGCGGTCTCAACGCAAAAGTCCTCACTCAAGTCCTGCCACTCACGCTACGGAGGCCTCCAACCCCAGCGGAGCTGATCGCTTTGATACTAAACTTGTTTGGGTATTAATCGGGATCCTCTCGGCATTACTGGCTGTCCTAGCCTGGTTGCCTTGATCCGCCGGGTCGTCCCCAAAACGAAAGGGATCCCAGCTTGTGGGCGATTGGGTTGCCCGCCGTTTTCTAAGGAGTTGACCCTTTGGTGAAAGAGCAAGTGCAGGTGATCGTTCCGGCTACCACCGCTAATTTGGGGCCAGGCTTTGATTGCATCGGTGCAGCCTTGGATCTCCACAATCGCTTCCAATTCCGCGAGATCCCTTCTGGCCTCAGCATTCACTATCGCGGCGGCGATCACGTCAGCCAGAGTAAAGACAACCTCGTCTACCGGGCCTTCAGCCGCGCCTTTGAGTTGCTGAGCAAACCTGTGCCGGGGGTAGAAATTGAAATCACCCTGAATGTCCCTCTCTCCCGTGGGTTGGGCAGCTCTGCCACTGCCATTGTTGGGGGGTTGCTGGGGGCCAATGCCATCGGGGGGCTCAACCTAGCTCCGGAAACCCTGCTGCAACTGGCCATCGCCCTCGAGGGTCATCCAGACAATGTGGTACCCGCGTTGCAGGGCAGTTGTCAGTTGTGCGTGCAAGGACAGCAAGGGCAATGGGTGTTCTGCCCGATCGAGTGGCACGAGAGCATCGGCATCTTGGCGGTGGTACCCAATTTTAAGCTGTCCACCCAGGCTGCCCGCGAGATTCTGCCCAAATCGGTGAGCATAGCCGATGCGGTCTTTTCCGGCAGTCATCTTGGGCTATTAATTCGCAGCTTACAATTGGGCCGTGTGGACTGGCTGAAGGTAGCCCTGCAAGACCGTCTGCATCAACCGGCTCGTTTGGAATTGATCACCGGGTTCAAAACTGTCCAAGCTGCTGCACAGGCTGCCGGAGCCTACGGGGTGGTGATCAGTGGCGCTGGCCCCACCCTCCTGGCCCTTTGTGCTCCCGACGACCGGGAACGGGTGGGATCCGCCATGGTCAGCGCCTGGGCGCAACTGGATATTGAATCAGAGGCTAAGCTGCTCAACCTAGATCGGCAAGGCGGACGGGTGTTAGAGGTCTCCGACTCAGAGGATCCAAACCTTACCCCCTGAGAACGGAGCAATGAAATCAAAGAAATAAAGCTACTCCGCCGCTCCCAAGCCATTCTGCAGCAGCAGCAGCAAGGGAGGCAGCAGCAGCCAAGCCGCTACCAAGAGCGCCACCACTGCCGCAATCAGCACGGCTCCTGCCGCACAATCTTTGGCGATCGCTGCCAGCAGGTGATATTTATCGCCCAAGGTTAGATCCACCACCGCTTCCAGGGCGGTATTCACCAGCTCGAGGGCCATCACCAATCCGCTTGCCAAGCTGATCAAAGCCATTTCTACCCCACTCAGCCTTAGGCCAAAGCCCAGCGCAAAAGCCACCGTCGCCACAGCAATATGAATGCGAAAGTTGCGTTGGGTGCGGACGGCATACAGCAAGCCTTTGCCTGCATAGTAAAAGCTTTTGCCCAGGTTCGTCGCCACCCGCCAGGAGGGAGGTCGTTGCCAGGGATCTGTCCCCTGAGATTCTCCTGCAGACGGACGAGGGGGAGTCACTGGGCTAGAATGAACTCCGCGCCGCCGAAAAGCCACCAGTCGAGAGCGCTCCACCTGCAGACCCTGAGGGAACCGGCTAGAACTACTGGCCATGCGTTACCTCCGAGCCCAATTGGATTGCCGATAACAGTTGCCGTTGTTGCTGCAACATCCGCTGTAGGGAGAGTTCATCCGGGTGATCCCACCCCAGTAGGTGAAGCAACCCGTGGGTGGCCAACCAAGCCAGCTCATCCGAGAGACGGTGCCCCTGAGCCTTGGCCTGTAGACGGGCGGTTTGTACCGAAATGACAATATCCCCCAGCAGCCGTACCCCCGACACTTCCCGGATCCCGACCGGAGCCAGCATTTCTTGTGCGGCAAAGGCCAACACATCGGTGGGCTCATCCATTTGGCGAAACTCTCGGTTTAGCTCGCGAATGTGATCATCGGAGGTGAGGCAGAGGCTCAGTTCACACGGGATCGTCACCCCCAACTCTCGCAGCCAAATCTCAAACCAATCACACCAGGTGGCTTCTTCGATTGGACTTGGGATGTTGAACTGCAGGTACAGATCCAGGAATCCATCCATGCGGGCCTCACTCCACACCGATACGCCCCCTATTCTAGTGGTTAGGTCAGGTTAGGCCAGATTTCTGCGGGAATTGGCGCATTTGTATCAGTGGCACGAGAGCTTGATGAATGCGATTCTCCAGCTTTTGCCTATCAGGCCCTGAATCTAAATTGGCTTCTGGTGGGAATAAATCTCCAGCAATGCCCACGGCCCATGCCCCGGCTCGTAGGTATTCCAATCCATTGGCCAGGGTTACCCCTCCTGTCGGGATTAAGGGCAGGGATCCCAACGGTTGGCGCAGATGACGAATGTAGCCGGATCCGCCTAAGCTCTCCACCGGGAACACCTTCACCGCCGTTGCCCCTGCTCGCCAAACGGACCAAATTTCTGTCGGGGTGAGGGCTCCCGGTACGATGGGTAACCCGACTTCCTGTCCCCAGTGGATGATCTGCTCATCGGCAAAGGGAGAGACACAAAACTGTGCCCCCGCCCGCCAAGCCTGCTCGGCTATTTGTTGATGCAAAACCGTACCGACCCCAATCCAGCACTGGGGATAGTTTTGCCGTAACCTGGCAATCAACTGCAAGTACTGGGGTGCCTGTGTGGTGATTTCAATATGTTGGATCCCGGCTTGGATGGCCACCGTTGCCTGTTGGGTCGCTTGGGCTAAGCTCTCTTGGGCACGAATCACCCCAATCAAGGGCTGCTGCCACAACTGCAGCAACCAAGGGTGGGTCAAATGGTTATCCAGGCTGG
The DNA here is from genome assembly GCA_039794885.1 of Thermostichus sp. DG02_5_bins_236. Taxonomy (GTDB): domain Bacteria; phylum Cyanobacteriota; class Cyanobacteriia; order Thermostichales; family Thermostichaceae; genus Thermostichus. The sequence continues at coordinate 1,510 of JAUQVI010000109.1, read as the reverse complement.
GTTCAGGACAAGCAAACATCGCAATCCGATATCGGGAGAAGGCAGCTCAGGTGAGTTTTGGTAGGATAAGCCCTGGGGTTGTGGGGAAAGGTGAGGCTTGAATCGCGTGGCACGAAGCCTAAAGGCGTGGATGTTGTTCGGGTTGCTCACCCTACTGCTGTGGGCGGGACTATGGGTGGTAGCCCCAGTGCAAGCTCAGAATGTCAATCAACTGCAACAACGGCAGCAGCAGATTCAGCAACAAATTCAAGGCAACCAACGCCGCCTAGAAGAACTGCGCCAAGCGGAACAGGAAGCCCGTCGCCGCATGGGATCCCTGCAGCAAAACATCCAACACACGGAATCCAGCCTTCGGGATAACCAGTATCGCCTGGAACAAGCCCAGAAAGCACTGGAGCAGGCCCAAAAGGATCTGGAGGATTTAGAAGATCGCTTGAAACGGCAACAACAGGGTACGGCTGCCCGGTTACGCTACATGCAGCGACAGGGGGCAGAGCATTGGTGGGCTTTGTTACTGAGTAGCCGCGATTTGAACGAATTTTTTGACCGCCGTCACCAACTACAGTTGTTGATCGAAGCGGATCGGCAATTGATCCAAGACCTTCAGGTCACCGCCACCGAGGTGGATCAACAACGCATCGCCCTAGAGGTGCAGCGCAACGAGATTTCTTTGATTTTGCAGGAGCTGGCGGCCCAGAAAAACCAACTGCAGCAGCAGGCTGCCACCCAAGAGCAACTGGTGGGGCGCTTGGCCAATGAGCGAGCCTCTTTTGAGGCGGCACAACGACGGCTAGAAGCCGATTCACAACAACTGACCGGGCTCATCCAGCAGCTGATCGCCCAACAAGCCCAACAGCGGGGCGGCGGGGATCCCGTGCAAGGAACGGGTCGATTGGTCGCTCCGGTGGGGGGGCCGATTACCAGTCCGTTCGGCTGGCGGGTTCATCCCATTTATCGCACCCGTCGCTTCCATGCGGGCATTGACTTTGGCGTGCCGACCGGAACACCCGTGCGGGCCGCGGATCGGGGTACGGTCATTTATGCCGGCTGGTACGGCGGCTACGGCAATACCGTGATCATCAATCACGGCGGCGGCATCACCACCCTCTACGCCCACAACAGCCGCGTTGCCGTCGGCGTCGGTCAATCGGTACAGCGGGGACAAACCATTGCTGCTGCCGGATCCACGGGGCTTTCCACCGGCCCCCACGTCCACTTTGAGGTGCGCGTCAACGGGCAACCGGTGGATCCCCGTCGTTATCTCTAATTTTTAGCTATTAGGCGGGAAGCCCCGCGCTGTACCGGAACGGTCAGCGTCGGGATGAGAGCCGCGTGACTGAGCGAAGCGAAGGAACAAACTATCTAGGAATCCTGACAGATAAGCCTTTATCGCAATGATGGGTTTATGCTAATATAGAGACATGTTGAAAGCAGTCAAGGTCAGAATTTATCCCACCAATGAGCAGTCCATCACGCTAGCCAAGCATTTTGGTTGTACTCGATGGCTGTG
>JAUQVI010000108.1:0-10391 GCA_039794885.1 Thermostichus sp. DG02_5_bins_236 | reverse complement strand
GCTGCCTCTGGAATCATCGGCATGTAAATCCCCACCCGATCCCCAGCTTGGATTCCCAACGCTTTGAGGCCGTTGGCGAAGCGACAGACCCCCTGGTGGAGTTGCTCATAGGTAAAGGTGCGAATATCCCCCGGTTCCCCTTCCCAAATCAAGGCAGTTTTGTGGCGGCGACCATTCTCTAGGTGGCGATCCAGGCAGTTGTAACTGAGGTTCAGTTGTCCCCCCACAAACCATTGCGCTTGCGGCGGATCCCACTGCAATACCTGTTCCCAGGGTTTGAACCAGTGCAATTCCTCACGCGCCAACCGTTCCCAAAACCCCAAGGGATCCCGTTCGGCCTCTCGGCAAAGCTGTTCATAGCGTTCGGGGGTGATGCGAGCTTGTTGGGCAAAGGCAGGAGGAGGTGGGAAAAGCCGTTTCTCCTGCAGGATGGATTCGAGCGTCGGTTGAGACATGGCAACGGTGAGAAGGGATCGGGATACAGACCCAGGCAAGGGGTAGTGTAAGGGATCCCGGGGGTGGGCTCAATTGGCTGTAAGGATTCTTCGGATGTTGAGAGGTACCCAGTAGGAGATTCAAGCAATCCATATCAAGAGTTAATTAAGAGTTCAGACGTTGAGCAATTTCATCCACCGATAGCCCGAGCTCCAACGGGTCAGCGTGGCAAGCCTTTATCGCAACAAGGCCGCCCCCCAACCAAATAAACCATCCACCAGCAATGTGTTCAAAACTGCTCCCGCAAAAGCCCAATGGTGTAACCGACGGGATCCCTGAATCATCCACAGGCCAACCCCCAATAACAGCAGTCCCAAACTGATTCCCCAAGTCACCCCCAACGGAGTTGCCATCTTATCGAGAGCAGCCATGAAGGGTATCACTGCCTGATCCAACCGGTTGAACTGCATTGCCTGTCGCCACTCCGGCAGCAACCCAACAGAATGGATGTAGAGATCGGTGATCGCCGTACCCAAGAGAGAGCCGAGATAAAACCAGGTGCCAATGCGGGCAAACCGTTGCCGTGCTCCCCACCCCACAATTGGGATCCCTAGCGCTTCTACGGGCATGTGCCAAAGGGGCTCAAACCGTAACCAGCCCCAATAGAGGGATCCCGCCAGCCAGGTCAAGGTAAAACCGTAGAGCAAATCTCCCCAGATGCGGGTACGGGCCTGCGAGTAGAGGTGCAAACTCAAGCCCAGCCAGCCCAAAGATAACACCAAACTCACCCAAGGGGCATATCGCACCAGGGGCGCTTGTAAAAAAACCGGCAGGCTTACCAATAAAGCAGCCATTCCCCCCATGACATAGGTGGGCTTGAGGCGCTTGTCAAAATTTTGAGAGCGGGAATGCATTCCCGCTAGGCTCTGGGACTGTAGCAAAGGCTCATCCCGGAACGGCGGCAAAAAAGGTGTAGAAGACAAAATGCAATATTAAAAACCTTTACATCAGTTAACATAGCACCTTCTCTGCTCTTGCCTGTCTTCTGATGGATGACAATTCTCAATTTTTGGAAGGACAGATGAGTGTGGATGGGGATCCCTGCATAGCCTGAAGCTGAGATTGGCATTCCACCCCTAGGGATGTCAGGGTGGGAACAAATGCGCTGGTGGGAGGGAACAATATGGGCTTGCTTTTGGCAGGAGACATTGGGGGCACCAAAACCAGCCTCAGCCTTGCCGATGCCAAAATCCCAGAGCACAGCCTGTGGCGCTGCCGCTTTCCCAGCCAAAACTATCCCAGCCTGACCCCGATTGTGCAGGAGTTTTTGGCGCAAGCTCAACAGGAGTTGGGTCGGGATCCCCAGCCGGTGGCCGCTTGTTTTGCCATTGCTGGGCCAGTGGTGGAGCAGAGGGCCAAGGTCACCAACCTACCCTGGAACCTACAAGCCAACCAGTTGGAAGCGGAACTGGGGATCCCTCATGTGGCCTTGATCAACGACTTCAGCGCTGTGGGCTATGGGGTGCTTAACCTAAAAGACAAAGACCTGGATACGCTGCAAGCGGGCGAACGGCAACCGCAGGCCCCCATCGGTGTGATTGGGGCAGGTACGGGCTTGGGACAGGCTTACCTCACCTGGGGAGAAGGCTGCTACCAGGTTCACCCCAGCGAAGGGGGACATGTGGATTTTTCACCGCGAACCCCCTTGGAATGGGAGTTGCTGATGTATCTACAAAAGCGGCATGGGCGTATCTCCACCGAGCGGGTGGTCTCAGGACAAGGGATTGTTGCCATTTACCAATTTCTGCGGGATAGCGGCTGGGGACAAGGAGAAGAACAACTGCTCGCCCAGATTCAAGCCTGGGAAAAAGGGGATGGATCGATTGACCCAGCAGCCCAAATTGCCAATGCAGCCATGGAAGCACGGGATCCCTTGGCGGTGGAATGTCTACGTCTGTTTGTCAGCCTCTACGGGGCTACGGTCGGAAACTTTGCCCTGCAATTGTTGCCACGAGGGGGGCTATTCATCGCCGGCGGGATTGCTCCCAAGCTCTTGCGCCTGTTGCACCAAGGGGAGTTTCTGCCGTCGTTTTTGGATAAGGGTCGGATGCGTCCTCTATTGGAGCAACTTTCGCTGCAGGTGGTGGTGAATGCGCAGGTGGGACTGATGGGAGCAGCTGCCTACGCCTCTACTCTTTAAGCAACCCAAAAGAGAAAACCTGAAAAAAGACTGGAATGGAATCCCTTTGGATGACTGTTACACCGGATACGGAATAGCAAATCTGCCTCCTCTACGATGCTGCCAGGCTTTCTGAGAGAGCCTTTGAGCTGCTCAATCCTGAAAAGCCTGCACAGGATAGTTCAGGTTTGCATCATCAGCTTTCTGCTCACTCGCCAGGATAGGGCGGGGTCGTTTTTTTGAGATTGACTTCAGAGGACAGTACCATGCTGGTTACCCAACAGCCCGTTCTCAAGCGCTTCTGGTATCCGGTGATGCCGATGTCGCTCCTGCAAGAGGGGCCGCAGTCTTTTACCCTGTTGGGGCAGTCTTTGGTGCTGTGGTTAGATGGGGAGGGCAAACCGGCAGCCGTGGAGGATCGTTGTTGTCATCGCTCTGCACAACTCTCCAAAGGGATGGTGTGGGAGGGTCATATCCGCTGTCCCTACCATGGCTGGGAATTCAACGGCTCAGGAACCTGTGTGAAGGTGCCCCAACTGACCGAAGACTTCATTCCCCGCACCTACAAAGTGGCCGGATATCTCTGTCAAGAACGCTATGGCTATGCTTGGGTTGCTTTGGTGGATCCCTTGCTGCCCATTCCCGAAATTCCGGAAGCGGCGGATCCCAGCTATCGGTACATTCACGAGTTCTACGAGCCTTGGGCCTGCAGTGGGCTGCGCTTCATGGAAAACTCTTTTGACAGTGCCCATCCCCACTTTGTCCACGGCCATGGCAAAACCCATGGGGATCAGTCCAACCCGGTACCGCCGCCTCTGGATGAGGTGACTGAGCTGGAGGATGGCCTGCTGGTGCGTCACTGGATGGAGGTGATCAACCGTGAACTCCAGAAAAAGAACCTCAATATGGAAGAGGAGAAGACCATCCGTACCAATGTGCGCCGCTGGTATATGCCCTTTGCTCGAACCCTAAAAATTCACTATCCCAACGGTCTCCACCACCTGATCTTCTCGGCAGCTACCCCCATTGACGATGGCCACATTCAGTTGGTGCAGTTTGTCTATCGCAACGATACAGAAGAACAAGCGAAGGCTGCCGATATCATTGCCTACGACCGCCAGGTAACTGAAGAAGACCGCACAGTCTTGGAAACCACCGACTACGATACACCCCTCGATATTCAAGCCGAACAACACATGGCTTCTGACAAACCTGGGATCCTGATGCGCCGTAAGCTGGCCGCTCTGTTAAAGGCACATGGGGAAGTTGAACAACGACGGGTACCCCTGCCTATGCCCTGTTAGCAATCCTTAAAAATTGTTCTATTTGGCTGCAAGCTCACATCTGAGCAGAATCTGAATTGTGGTTTGGTTCGTATTCAATTAGAACTGTCCTCCGTTTGAGGAGCTTTTTTTCCATGTTGTTCAGTGTCTTCGATGTTCAGGCCCGCAGGGTCTTCAAGCTTTTTTGTGGCTTTTGCCTGGTGGCTTTGCTCTTTCTTAGTGGTTGTGGCAGCAGTAGTGACTCAGGTACTACTCTTCTGCCTCCGACGCCTGGGGATGTGGTGTCTACCGCTGCCTTGACCCTTTCTCCCGATGTTGAGGTGCCTCCAGTCAGAGTGCCCAGTTCTGCCAGTGGCAGTGCGGTTGTCACCCTCAACCAAACCAGCCGTACCCTAAGTGTTCAGGGCAGTTTCACCAACCTAACCACTCCCCTTCTTCCCATCGCCGACTTTGGCCCTGGACACATTCACATTGCCCAACCTGAGGCAGGACAATCCTTTGTGCAGGCTACAGGGCCAGTGATTTTTGTCTTGAATATGCTACCGGATCCGGGGAATCGGTCGGGGAGGTTCCAATTGGAAACCAGCCTCACCTCCGAGCAGGTATCCAGTTTCCTGGCGGGTGCCTACTACATCAACATCCATACCGAGGCCAATCCGCCTGGAGAATTGCGCGCCCAAGTGGTTTTCCCGCTCTAGAGGGGTGCATTGCCACCTATCACATCCTAGGGATCCCGTCTGGGATCCTTTTTGGTGAAGGATGGATTTGACACTCCCACGCCTGAAGGCAGTGGGATTCTTGGTTCAGCGAGTCCACTTACCAGAGTTGGTTTCCCTCCTCTGCCAGAGATGGTGCTCTCCCCAGGCGTTTTACCCCATTTCAGAGGCCAGTTCCGACGTGCCCCGCCGTACTGTAGAAAACCCAAAACTAGGATCTCTGTGCTTGATGCTTGAAGTTTTTACCTGTGCAAGCCTTCCTGCACAGAACCCCATAACTTCAATTTTCAAGGTGCGCTGCCTTGCGGCGACTGGGTTTTTTAAGTGGTTGATTACCCTAGCCACTAATACAATTTTACCAGAAACTGCGGCTAAAGCCGCAGGGCGCTACATCCCACGCTTGAAAGACGTGGGCTTTGCTTGCATCACTGTAACCTGTTGTCGTCAAAGTTAAGCTCCCCCTGTTGGCAGAGGAGGATCGGATCCCGGAGAAATTAGCTATTCTGTGGATGGTTTTGGCAAAACCTGACTCAAAAGTACCCATGACAACCCCAACGCCAAAGCGGGTGGGAGGAAACGATGGCTGACTACAATCGCGGCATCATGAAATTTGACGGGGCAGATAGCCCGCTGGTTATTTTACTCTCGGCTGCGGTGGTGGCCGGGGTGGTTTCTGCCCTGATCTGGTGGGCCTTGCATTTCGCCTACGCGGCTTGAAGTCTCGGCAAACTTTTACCTCAGAGCCTCAGCTTACCCTTTGGGATGAAGATCGTCGGCAGCGCCTGCGGCGGTCTCTTTTAGCTTGGTTCTGTACCCGGGGGCGAGACTTACCCTGGCGACATACTCAGGATCCCTATGCGATTTGGGTTTCGGAGGTAATGTTGCAGCAGACGCAAGTGGCAACGGTGATCCCTTATTTTCAGCGCTGGATGCAAGTGTTGCCGCGGATCCCGGACTTGGCTGCTGCTCCCCAACAGCAGGTGCTGAAGCTGTGGGAGGGCCTGGGCTACTACCGACGGGCATTGAACCTGCACAAAGCTGCCCAGATCCTGGTGCAGGAGCAGAATGGGGAGTTTCCTCAGGAACTAAACCAGGTTCTGGCGTTGCCGGGGATTGGGCGCACCACCGCTGGCGGCATCCTCAGTGCTGCTTTCAACCAGCCCTTGCCGATTCTGGATGGCAACGTCAAGCGGGTGTTGGCCCGTTTGGTCGCTTTGCAACAGCCTCCTACCCAGTGTTTGCCCTTATTGTGGGCGCTTTCGGAACAAGTGTTGGATCCTCTACAGCCTCGCACCTTTAATCAAGCTCTAATGGATTTGGGAGCGACTGTCTGCCGTCCCAAGCAACCTCGCTGTGGAGAATGTCCTTGGCAAGCCGATTGCAGCGCTTACAATCAAGGTCAACACCTACAATTGCCTATGTCTGCTCCCCGTGCCATTCGTCCTCATAAGCACATTGCAGTTGCCATTGTTTTGCGGGGAGAGGAGATTCTGATCGATCAACGGCTGGAAACCTCGATGCTGAGTGGGTTATGGGAGTTTCCAGGTGGGAAGATTGAGCCGGGAGAAACGGCGGCTGAGTGTGTGGTGCGGGAGGTCAAAGAAGAGATTGGCATTGATATTGAGGTGGTCACTGAGTTGGCGACCATCGAACATGCCTATACCCACTTCACCATTACCCTGATTGCCTTTATCTGTCGCTATTTGGGCGGAGAAGCTCGAGCCCTACAGTGTACCGAAGTTCGTTGGGTCAGTCCGGCAGCACTATCGGAATTTCCCTTTCCGGGGGCCAATCAAAAGTTATTTCCCTATCTGCACGCCTGGCTGGCTGAACAAAGGGGAGCACCAGATGGCAAATAAAGTCGGGATCCCAAAGAGAAGAATAGATTGTCCTTTGACCTGATTGGTTAGTCCAGTTATTGATCTGGCCATCTCCTACAGGATATGTTGAACAACCACAGTCCTATCAGCTATCAAGAATACAAGCGCTGTTGTGGCAAACCTATGAAAGGGCTGTAATGTGATTGACATATCCGGTATTTATTTCGTGATTTTCCAGTTGGGTAGCCAACACCTTTCTTGCCGAATTCATTCTTTCTTCTTCTCTTTTGCGTGTGCCACTCCTGCGAACTTCTCTTTTGCGCCGTTGGTTATCGGTAGCACCAGATACTCCGGTGCTGGAGGCTAGCCGCCGTATTGCCCAAAAACAACCAGGGATCCCAGCCATTCTCTGGGTGGAGCAGGATAGACAGTTGCTTGGCTGCCTGTCTGCTTTGGAAATGTTGCGGGCACTGCACCAAGGGATCCCAGACCAAACTCTGATTCGGGAGTTGTCTTGGGTTGAGCCCTTTAGTGTTACTGCCCCTAGCAGCTCTGAGTCTTCGGAAATCCAAGAGCTGAGCTTTTTGTTGGATGCAGCCCGTCATCTGGCCCAACAGCCACTGCAGGCCCTGTCAGTTTTGAATGGCAAGGGTCATCTCAAAGGTATCCTCACTCCCTTGAGCCTGCTGGGATCCCTCAATCCTCTAAAGCTATTGCGGCTCCACAGGGTGGAAGCTTGGGTACAGCCCTTGCCGTTGCAAGGGCCTGCCGATCTGCCCCTTGCAGCTCTTGTGCCCTTGCTACTGCAGCATTGCTCCGAGTCGATGCTGTTATGGGATCCCCAACGCAAGACCCCATCTGGCTGGATCTCTGCTGAAGGGATTCTACATCTTGCTGACAACAGATCTGATTGGCACACCTTAGTGGCGGGAACCGTCTGTCTGCCCTGTCAAGTGCTAGAGGCTTCAGAACCGTTGGCCTTGGCTTACAACCGCATGTTGCAGGGGCCAAGTGTGGATCTGTTGGTGATGAACCATCGTGCTCAAGTGTTGGGATGGTTACGCCCCCATCATCTGTTGCAATTGCTTCTACCGGAGCAGCTTTTCTTGAGCTACCGCTTGGTAAAGGAGACGGCGGATTCCGACAGAGAAGTTCTGGAGCACCCTAGGGAGTGGGCTACACAGCCAATTTCAGATCTCGATGTGGCGGCCCTGGATCAGTTCAAGCGCCGTTGGGCAGAAGAGGCTCTGCGCAAAAGTGAAAGCCTACGCCATGCTATTCTGGCCCACATGCCAGCGGTAATCTGGCTGGTGGATCGGGACTTACGCTACACCTATTTTTCTGGGGCTGGTCTACATCAGTTTGGCATCAACCCACAAGCAGCTTTGGGCAAAACCCTGGCGCAAGTGTATGGGGAATCTGTGGATGGCTTGCACACTCGGCATCATCGCATGGCCCTGGAAGGGATCCCTTGCGCCTACGAAGCCAAAGTTGCCGGGATTACCTACGAGTGCCGTGTGGATCTCTTACCCAACCACGAAGGGGTGATCGGCATTGCCATCGACATCAGTGAGCGCAAAGAAGCTGAAGCTCGCCTAGAACAGTTGGCTCATTATGATCCCCTCACCCAGTTGCCCAACCGCACTTTGTTTCAGCGGTGTCTAAAAGACCTTCTGCAGCAGTCTGAGCCACTGGCGGTATTGTTTTTGGATCTGGATGACTTTAAAACCATCAATGACAGCCTAGGCCACAGTGCCGGGGATCGGGTGCTCCAGCTCATTGCCAAACGGTTGCGAGAGCAGGTGCCAGACGGGGATCTGATGGCTCGTATGGGGGGTGATGAGTTCACGTTTATTCTGACTCACCTAGACAACCGCCAGCAGGCCTTCACCGTGGCCCAGTCTCTGCTGGATACCTTCCATCAGCCGATTGTATTGGGTCAGCACGAGCTCTACGTCAGCGGCAGCATTGGCATTAGCTTTTATCCGCAAGATGCCACCGACCTGGATAGCTTGGTGCAGTACGCCGACGCCGCCATGTACCGGGCAAAAGCCCAGTCCCGCAGCAGCTACCAAGCTCATCACTCGGATCACCAACCCGCGGCCCTTGGCCGCCTCACTTTAGAAAGTCGTCTGCGCCGCGCCATTGAGCAAGAGCAGCTGCAGGTTTTCTACCAGTCCCAGTGGGATGTTGACGGGCAAAAAATTGTCGGGGCTGAAGCCCTAGTGCGCTGGGATCCCTTGAGTACAGAGTCTTTTTCTCCAGAGCAGTTTATCCCCTTAGCGGAAGAAACCGGGTTAATTTTGCCCCTGGGAGAATTGGTCTTGCGGCGGGCCTGCGCCGAAGCTCAACGTTGGCGGATCCAAGGCTGGCCGGAGATTACAGTGGCCGTCAACTTATCAATGCGACAGTTCCAACAGCAGGATATGGTGACACGGCTGAAAAGCATCTTGGCTGAAACCCAACTTCCCGCCGCCGCTTTGGAAGTGGAAATCACCGAGAGCACCGCCGCTAAAGATTTTGAACAAACCCTCGAGATTTTGCGCCGGCTTTATCATCTGGGGGTGAAGTTGGCCATCGACGATTTTGGTACCGGCTATTCATCCATCAGCTACCTGAAGCGCTTCCCCTTGCACAAGCTCAAGATCGATCAGTCCTTCATCCGCGATTTGAACACGACGATGGTGCCTCTGAGCCGCTACGAAAAGAGCGATATTGCTGTGGTGGCTGCCATTATCGATCTGGGCCATAGCCTTAATTTGCGGGTGGCCGCCGAAGGGGTAGAGACCCTCTCACAATTGGATATTTTGCAAAACCTGAAGTGCGATGAGGTACAAGGGTTTTTGTTGGGGCGTCCCGTCACGGCAACAGATTTTTTGCAGCAATTGCGTGAACATGCATAATCCGCCAAATGGCCTAGAGGAAGCTAGCCCTGTTCTCCAAAGACATCCGGTAGGATAAAGGGTGTTCTGCTTCCGTGAGCCACGGATATGCTCGTTACTTTGGAAAAAGCGGGGGAAATTCTCGCCAAGGGATCCCATGTAGCCATTACTACTACTGATGGCAAGATCGCCCTGGTGCCCAAGGACAAAGAAACCTTGAAGCTGACCTCCACTGAAGCTGTCAATATGATGTTTTACGTCGTCCGTTCTGCAGAGCCAGCGGAAACGGTGAGGGTGCAACTGGAGGAAGCCATTGCCAAGGCTCAAGCCCCAGACCCTGCCGAAGAACGGGCCAGAAAATATCGGGAAATTCGCGGCACCTAGGGGATCCGGTGGAGTTGGGTGTGGATTCGGATCCCCTGTAGGGGATCTAAAGACTGGAGGGGCTAAGGGCGACGAGCTTTCCGTCGGTAGTCCACCCTAGCAACATGGAATCCTGCGGTTGAATGGGTTGGCCAGTGAGGGCACAACGCTGAGCTTGATGGGCCGTGGCGGGAAAGCTGGCTTGAATATCGGTGGGGCTAAGGGTGAGGCACTCTCCGGAATGACGATGTACGTAGTTCCAAAGAATTTCCCGCACCAAAGCCTGGTAGCCCTGATCCCCGGCCAACAATTTGAGCCGATCCTTGAGCTCCCGTTCCAGTCGAATGCTGGTCACCTCCATTTCAGTGGTGGGAATGCGGGGTGTGGTAGCAGCGATCATGAAGGGATCCTCCCGAAACAGTGTGTATTACTTCTGTAGCATAACTTCCCTTCGTCCCCGTGACCTGAAGGGTTGTCCTATGATGGTGAGGCTAAAAGTTCTTGAGTTATGGTTTCTTTTTTGGTTAAGTTAGAGGGCAATCCTCTAGCCTCTGAACAGGTGCAAGGAGGATTTCACGCCCTTTCCGATCCGATTCGTCTGCAGGTGCTGCAACTGTTGCAGGGTCAGGAATTGTGCGTTTGTGATCTGTGCGAGATTTTGGAGGTCAGCCAGTCGAAGCTGTCCTTTCACCTGAAAACCTTGCGAGATGCGG
>JAUQVI010000107.1:0-10407 GCA_039794885.1 Thermostichus sp. DG02_5_bins_236 | reverse complement strand
TGGAGCACTTCTACACCGATTCGGACGGCAATACCCTTGAGAATCCCCGCCATCTCCGCCAAGCTCAGAAGCGCTTGAAAAGAGCGCAACGCAAGGTGGCCAAAAAGGTAAAGGGTTCCAATAATCGGACAATTACTTCAGGTAAGTCAGCTCGCTGAACCAAGCATCCCACACGCCTCAGCCGTGGGAGTGTCAAACATCACCCGAAACCCGCTTTCGCTTCTACATCTACGATCCCGACGGCACCCAAGCACCCAACTGGAATTGTTGGAATACCAGCCCAACTACGCTCTCAAGTAGGGTGTTCACCCCCCTATCAAGAGTGAGCAAAATCCATGAACACAACCCCAAAAACCGTACTTGTGGTGGGGGCCGGTCGCGGCATTGGCGCTGCCGTTGCCCAGCATTTTGCCGATCAAAACCACCACGTGTTTTCAGTTTCCAGAACCCAGCCCCCCGTTGGGCAATGGATCCCAGCCGATATCTCCACCCCCGCCGGGATCCAGGCCATTAGAGCCGCGTTGGGCCGCATCCCTTTGGATGCACTGCTGTTTATGGGGGATGTTTGGGAACAGACGGCCTTCACCACTGACTACGACTTTTGCAAAAGCTCTGATTCAGAAACCCGCTGGGTGCTCAGTGTCAACACCATTGCCCCGATTGAGATCACCCGTCTTTTGGTGGGGAACCTGGCCGCTGCCGCCAATCCAAGAGCCATCTATATCGGATCCCTGTCTGGAATTGAAAACGGTGCTTCGGTCGAGGTAGCCAATACCGTCTCCAAGTTTGGCTTGCGCGGGGCAGTTCAGGCGTTGCGATTGGCCCTCAAAGACCAAAGGATTGGGTTTAGTCAAAGAAGTCAGGTCTAAGTGGGTCATAGCTCGTAATCTCCGTTAGGAAGAATGCAAATAACGGAACTCTCCAAGACATCATAACGGCCAACGTAAACATAAAAGTTCTTGTCTGTGGCTAATTCCAAGCAAGAAATAAATGAAGATAACAGAACCGCCCGTCGAACAATTCGTTCGATAGAATGTAATCAGTTGTTCGCTAGTCGGATCCATTCAATTGCCTCAGTGTTCATAACCACTTTCTCATTATGTCTAAGGCGATTAACGGATAAGCAGGTGAATCAATCTTCCATTTTCGTCTTGGATTCCTCCTAACCAGCTTCCCAGGGATCCCTTACTCAAGATAGTTTTGAAGAGGCCAACATTTGCCCAAGCCGATGGTGTAACTGTTCCACCTCCTGCCACAGTTCTTGAGGCTGCACAATCTGCCAGAGGAAACCCATTTCCAACATCACGCAGGTAAACCACCGCAGGCAGTGTACCGAACCTCGCAGACGGATCCCGGCCTCTTCTGTTTCTTGCAAATCTCCGAGAGTATGAGGTAAGCGCTGCCTTACCTCCTCCAGGGATCCTTGAATGAGCACCTCTACCTCATACTGGCGTGTCACCTGAGCCAAACTCTGTTCTAAAAACCGCAGCGCATCAAAGTTTTGCGGTTGGGTAAAGGTATTGCTCAGAAGCTGACAAAACTGCACCCGATCCAGACGAAAACTGCGTAAATTCCCCCGCAGATGACAATAGCCCACTGCATACCAACGGCGGCTGTGCAACACTAACCCATAGGGATCCAACACCCGTTCCGTCAATCTGGGGCTAGAGACGGGATCCCGAGCCGGGGTTTCATAGCCTAGCTGCACCTGTTGGCCCCGATGAATAGCAAGACTGAGTTGGGCAATGATGTTCTGATCCACCGAACCGACATGAGAACTTTTCCCAGAGATCATCAGGGCCACTTGTAGAGCTTCAGCCCGTTCACGCAGCGCGGGAGGCATGACTCGCAACAGTTTGGCTAAGGATCCTTCGACCATGCGTTCTGCACTATCTACCCCCGCTTGCTTGGCCATGAGCAGGCCCAACATCAGCACGATCGCCTCATCGTTGGAAAACATCAGGGGTGGCAGTTTATACCCTGGACGCAGCCGATAGGCTCCGTAACGGCCTCTTTCCCCTTCTACAGGGATCCCTAGCTCTTGTAGTTGCTCGATGTAACGGCGGATGGTACGCCGATCCACTTCCAAGCGTTCCGCCAGTTCCGGCCCGCCGATCTGGGCTTGTGATTGCAGCAGCTCTAACAGGGTTAAGACGCGACTGGTGGGGTGATACATGATTTCAGGCCACAGGTTTCGCAGCGGTTTTCTAAGGTTTCCTAATTAGGACTGATTATGCCCTATTCAGCCCTTAAGCTGAGATCATGATTTGGAGGGATCCCGATGTCGAAGCAGACCACGAGCCCCTACAGCCTGCACTGGATCTTGGTTCGCCAGGTGTTGAACTCTCGCCCTAGCCGTTTTCCCACAAGCCGTTCCGGATCAGCTTCTGCCCAGAGTGGGGTTGTGGCCCCAAAGCCTCCCTCCACCCTCAAGCCACTTCTCAAACGGGCGCAGCACTTTCTGCAGCAGCAGATCAGCAATCACCCGGTGTATATCCGTCACCCAGACACTCAAGAGTGGGTGCGAGTTGCTCCTGGGGAGTTGCCGCCAGAGCTGACCCGTTAAGGGAAGGAAATGAATGTCTGGGATCCCGTGCTGTTGCTTGGACTTGCAATGAATTGAACCTAGGGTCGGGCCATAGCCAGATCCTGAGTCAGACGCAGCTCGATCACCTGATTGGGATCCAACACCACCACCTGCGGAGCCGTCACATTACCGATCACCGCACCGGCAGCCCCTGCCCCCAGTACTTCCTCGGTAGCAATGGCGTTATCTCCGGTCACCAAGCCAAGAATGGCTCCGGCTGCCGCACCGATAGCCGCATCCTGGATAATCTTGCCGGAGGTGGTGTAGCGGGGATCCTTCACGTCATGAATGACATCGGATTGGGCGGCCAAGGGAAACAACTGATTGTTGACGATCACACTTTCGGCCACAAAGCGGGTTCCACCCGGAGCCGGTTCAAAGCGGCCATCCACCCGTGAGCCATAGGGCACCACAATCTCTCCTTGAGCGTTGCGGATGGGATTGTTGACGATCAAAGAAAGGGGACGGGTTTCGTTGGGGGCGATGTAAAGACGCTCATTGAAGGTGCTGGTGGTTTGCATGAGGGTGCCCGCCGCCAGCGTGGAAAGGCGCAGGTTAAAGCCCGCCTGGGGGGCAGAGTTGTAGGGGTTAAAGCTGCCCGGATTTTGCGCCACTAGGGATCCCCGATTAACCAGGGCTTGGTAGGTAAAGGCGGCCACCTCTGCTCGGGTAGCAGCGCGGTTGGGCTCCAAGAGCATTGGGTCGGGATAGTTGATGATCAAGCCTGCCTGATGGGCAGCCGCAATTTGGGGCACAGCCCAGCCGGGAATGGCAGCAGCATCCCGGTAGCGGCTGAAGAGATCGCCCGGTTGTGCTGCTGGAATGGCGCCGCCAAGGGCGTTGGTAAGAACCACCAAAGACTCGGTGCGGGTCACCGGCTGCTCGGGGCGATAGGTGCCATCGGGAAAACCGGCGATCAAATTATTGGCGGCAGCAGTGGAAACGGCATTGGCGGCCCAGTGGGTATAGGGCATATCCCGGAAGCCGATATAGGTGCCGCTGGTGTTACTCAGGCGAAAGGCTGTATTGACAATGGTGGCAAATTGGGCGCGGGTCACCGGCTCATTGGGGCGAAAGGTTCCGTCGGGAAAACCATTCAATACTCCCTGGGAAGAGAGCGCCTGAATGTAAGTTTGGGCCCAATGACCTGAGATATCGCGGAAGGGAGCGGCCATGGCTACCTGACAGTGAATGCCTAGCATAGCCCCGGACAGGGCTACCCCTGTCCAAGCTGCACGTGGGGTAAAAAGGGAGGAAAACATGTTCATTCACCGAATTCTTGTGATGCTCATTGCCTAGGCAATAGCTACTCTTATTCTGGCTATTTCCTCAGTGAAGACAATGTCTCAAACCCTTATTTCACAGTAATTTGGGCCTTTCTAACCTAAGATTTGCAGCAAGACGCAACTGGATCATCTCCACAAGGAAAACTGCCAATCTCTCACCGGCCAAGTCGAGAAGCTCTTGCGAGTAACAACCGTTTCCAGGAATAGCTTCTCAGCCCATTGGGTGGAGTCGGGGCAGCTTTTGGGAAAGAGTAGCCAGCGGGATCCCGGCCAAGACTTCCGCCGCAAAGGCGTAGGTGAGCAGTTGTCGAGCTTGCTCCTGGGCAATGCCCCGGCTTTGCAGATAAAAGATCTCTTCGGTTTCCAGTTGGCTGACGGTGGCCCCATGGGCACATTTGACGTTATCGGCAAAGATCTCCAGTTGCGGTTGCGTATCCACTCGCGCTTTGGGGGAGAGCAGCAAATTGCGATTGGACTGGGCAGCATCCGTCAGTTGGGCCGCCTGACACACCAGTACCCGGCCCCGGAATACGGCATGAGCAGACCCATCCACAATGCACTTGTGCAGTTGACGGCTGCTGCCATGGGCAACTTGGTGCACCAGACGGGAGTAGGTGTCGCTCTGCTGGGATCCACCCAGCAGCGTTAGCCCTTTTAAGTCGGTATGGGCCTGGGATCCGATCTGGGTGATTTCTAAGTTGTGGCGAGAAAACTGGCATCCCCACTGCAGAGCCTGCTGCCGGTAATGGCTATCGCGGCTCTGGCGAACAGCCGTTTTGCCGATCTGAAAGGCGGTGGATCCCTGTCTTTGCAGAATGATGTGATGCAAGTGAGCGTTGTCGGCTAGGTGGATCTCGGTCACCGCGTTGGTGAAGGGGATCCCCGGCCCCAACGACACATAATCTTCGATCAGGGTCAACCGGCTATGGGCTTCTAGGAACAACAGACAACGGGGCTGGGCCAAAATCGGCTGTGCCTCCGAGGCAAAGCTAAGATACAGCAGCTGCAAGGGCGGCCCATCCTGCCAGCCTTTGGGTACTCGAATACAGGCCACATCTCCCAAGTGAGCCGTATTGAGAGTGGTAAAGACATCTGCGCTGGCAAGGGTTTGCAACTGACCTGTCAACCAACTGGCATCCGCCTGCGCCAGCGGCACCACCGGCAAAGCTTGGGGCAGAGCACTCAAATTAGAAAGCTGCGGCGCAAAGTAGCCATTGACAAAAACGGCACAACTGCCACGGCTTTCCGGCCAAACATAGGGTTCGACATCAGAGGGATGGACAGAGGTACTCAGCCCCCGGCTTAACTGAAAATCATGGGCCAGCAGCGGCGAGAGATCACTGTATTTCCAGTCCTCGTCACGGGTGGTCGGGATCCCCAGTTCCGCCAGTTGAGCACCGGCTTGGGCCCTGAGAGAAGAATAGGGATCCGACAAATCCGGCAGTTGGGCGAGAATATGATCCAGAAACAAGCGGCCATGGAGCGGTTTTTGCAGGTTGGTGCTCATCAGGTGCTCTCCAACTAGAGTGTCAGGGATGCCGCCGGATCCTGATCGCGAATCCAGTCGTAGCCTCGTTCTTCCAGCTCTAGAGCCAGAGTCTTATCTCCGCTGGTAACAATCCGTCCTGCTTCCATCACATGCACATAATCGGGCGTAACGTAATCCAGCAAGCGCTGGTAATGGGTAATCAGCAACATGGCATTGTCAGCCTTGGCCAGAGAATTGATACCATTGGCCACGGTACGCAGGGCATCGATATCCAAACCCGAGTCCGTTTCATCCAAAATAGCCAGGGTTGGCTCCAAAATAGCCATTTGCAAAATCTCATTGCGCTTTTTCTCTCCGCCGGAAAATCCCTCATTCACCGAGCGTTCTAGAAAGGCCGGATCCATCTTGACAATGCTCAATTTCTCTTGCACAAAATCATCAAAATCAAGGGCATCCAAATGGGGTTGATTCCGATAGCTTTGTCGAGCATTGTAGGCAATGCGCAAAAAATCCACATTACTCACCCCTGGGATTTCAATGGGGTATTGAAAAGCCAGGAACACACCCCTGCGTGCCCGCTCCTCAGGCTCCATCTCCAGCAGGTTTTGCCCCAGAAAAGTGATTTGACCACCCGTAACAGTGTAATCTGGATGGCCGGCCAGAATCTTGGAGAACGTACTTTTTCCAGATCCGTTTGGCCCCATGATGGCGTGGATCTCACCGGAACGGATTTCAAGATTCAACCCCTTGAGAATCGGGGTGCCGTCAATTTCAGCAGTGAGATCCTGCACAGACAAAATTAGGGAACTGTTTTCGCTAATCATGGTTGAATTCCAAGGGTTAACATTTAAGGCTTAGGGTCGCTAGATGAAGAGATCTACAGCCATTCCTAAGGTGTTCTTTGAACCAAGGGATCCCTAACGGCTGCGGCTTTAACGGGATCCACGACTGAGAATATCGCGAATCTCCGTCAGCAACATCACCTCTGGTGGAGGTGGTGGAGGGATAGCGGGCGCTTCTTCCTTTTTCCGTTGCATGGAATTGAGGGCTTTCACCAGCAGAAAGATGGCAAAGGCGATGATCACAAAATCAAACACCGCCTGCAAAAAATTGCCATAGTTAATCGTGACTGGCGCTTCAGGAGTACCACCAATTCTCCAGACTAGGTCGCGGAAGTTCACCCCGCCAATCACCAGTCCCAAAATTGGGGTAAACATATCCGCCACAAAAGAGGAAACAACCGTACCAAAAGCACCGCCGATAACAACGCCAATTGCCAGATCCAGGACATTACCTCGGTCAATAAACGTCTTGAACTCCTCCCAAAACTTGCCCATGGAAAACTCCTCACCCTCAATCGTGGATAAAAGCTCCTCAATTGTCTCACCTTTGTTTACAGGCTGGTTGAACCGTCTCAAAGATGTACGAGCGGAACCTTGGGAGTTCATAACCAACTCCACTCCCCTAGATCTATCCCTTCTGTTGGAACAGTTCCTGAGAACAGTTGGCTGGCCCGGCAAGATTTTGGAAGTACGCTGCCACAGAAGCAATGACTTCTCTCAACCCACGGATCCCTCTAGTTTCAAGCTGAGTAGACGATCCGCCTCGACGGCAAACTCCATCGGCAACTGGTTAAACACATCCTTACAAAAGCCACTGATAATCATGGAAACAGCATCCTCCAGACCAATCCCACGGGACTGGAAGTAGAACAGTTGCTCTTCGCCGATTTTTGAGGTAGAAGCTTCGTGCTCCACCTTGGCGCTGTTGTTTTGCACCTGAATGTAGGGGAAGGTATTGGCGCTGCACTGATCCCCAATCAGCATCGAATCACACTGGGAAAAATTGCGCGCACCCTCTGTCTTTGGCCCCATTTTCACCAAGCCACGGTAGCTATTTTTGGAGTGCCCCG
The DNA here is from genome assembly GCA_039794885.1 of Thermostichus sp. DG02_5_bins_236. Lineage (GTDB taxonomy): Bacteria > Cyanobacteriota > Cyanobacteriia > Thermostichales > Thermostichaceae > Thermostichus. The sequence continues at coordinate 3,133 of JAUQVI010000107.1, read as the reverse complement.
CCGAAATGCCCTTAGAAATAATGGTGCTGCGGGTGTTGCGGCCAATGTGCACCATTTTGGTGCCAGTATCTGCTTGTTGGTAATTGTTGGTCAGGGCAACCGAATAAAACTCACCAACGGAGTTTTCCCCTACCAACACACAACTGGGATACTTCCAGGTAATAGCGGATCCCGTTTCTACTTGGGTCCAGGAAATCTTGGAGTTCACTCCCTGACAGAGGCCACGCTTGGTTACGAAGTTATAGATACCCCCTCTGCCGTTTTCATCACCGGCATACCAATTCTGCACAGTAGAGTACTTAATTTCTGCATTATCCAAGGCAATCAATTCTACTACAGCAGCATGGAGCTGGTTGGTATCAAACATAGGGGCAGTACACCCCTCCAGGTAACTAACAGAGGATCCTTCATCGGCAATGATTAAGGTGCGCTCAAACTGGCCCGACTCACCATTGTTGATGCGGAAATAGGTAGACAATTCCATCGGACACTGGACCCCTTTGGGAATATATACAAAGGAGCCATCGCTAAAAACTGCTGAGTTCAAAGCAGCAAAGTAGTTATCGGAAACCGGCACTACACTGCCCATATACTTCTGCACCAGCTCGGGATACTCCTTCAGGGCTTCGGAAATGGAGCAGAAGATCACCCCCACCTTGGCCAGCTTTTCCCGAAAGGTGGTGGCTACCGAAACACTATCGAAAATGGCATCCACCGCCACGTTGCTCAGCCGCTTTTGTTCCGACAACGGGATCCCCAATTTCTCAAAGGTCTCCAGCAAAACCGGATCCACCTCATCCAAGCTTTTTTTCTTCTCTTTCAGCTTGGGAGCAGAGTAATAGACGATGTCTTGATAGTTGATGGGCGGATAGGTGACATTCGGCCAAGTGGGCTCGTTCATCCTCAACCATTGCCGGTAGGCGCGTAGGCGAAAATCCAGCATAAAATCTGGCTCACCTTTTTTGGCCCAGATCAGCCGGATCACCTCTTCACTCAGCCCCTTACCAATGGAATCGGAGGCAATGTCGGTAACAAACCCGTACTTGTAGGGCTGATTCACCAGGGTGCGGACGCTAGTAGACATGGATTTCAACTCTTAAAGGGCGACAGGGAAAGGTGCGACGAGGCCACAAGACGATTAAAGCAACAGGGTTGTTGTTTAACTCATACTCAGGCTACTTTAGAAATAATCCTGTTGTCAAAGTAAGCAGGGCTGTCCTGACGGTGGCAACCCATTAACTAGGGGGAAAGGTGAACAGCGCACACAAGACGACTCAGCAGGCTTCTAGCAAGCAGGCCATCTTGGTTTATCTGCGCAAATCGGGCCATGCCAGTGCCCAGACCCTAGCAGAGCACCTGGGTATTTCTCCACAAGCGATTCGACGTCACCTCAAAGATCTAGAAGCAGAAGGGTTGATTGCTCATATTCCTCAGCAAAATGGATTGGGACGCCCACAGTACCTGTACCAACTCAGCCCACAGGGGGAAGAACAGTTTCCCGACAGCTACGATGATTTTGCCCTTGGCCTCCTCAACACCTTGGCAGAAACGGTGGGATCCGAACAGATGGGATCCATTTTGCAGCAGCAGTGGCAGCGCAAGGCTCAGGAGTACCGCTCTCGGATTGGCTCGGGATCCCTACAGGAACGAGTCGAGCGCCTGGTGGAGTTGCGCCAGTCGGAAGGGTATATGGCCGAGTATCACCCTTGCTTGGCTGAGCAATCAGAGCAATACATTTTAATTGAGCACAACTGTGCCATTGCCCAGGTGGCGCAAACCTTTCCCAGCGTGTGTGGGTATGAGTTGGAAATGTTTGCGGCAGCCCTACCCGATTGCCGCGTGGAGCGCATCAACTGGCAGGTGAATGGGGAACATCAGTGTGGCTATCTCATCGCCAAACCCTGCGCTGAACCGGCTTCGCTCTAGGCTACCCTCACCTGAGCATAACAGGCTGGCCTGACAGAATTTAACCTTCTCTTGGGTGCAAGTCGATGTCTTTTTCGGGTATAGTCGTTTCATACAGATTTTCAGTTCTCCCTCCTCATGTCGTTGCGCGCCGTCTACTTTGGCTACTTTACCTTTCCCTGGCAGAGTCCAGGGCAGATGGGTGGCGCGTAAACGATAGCCAAAGTTTACCCAAGTCAGTCCTGAAGCCCTGAGCCTAGTGCCGGGGTTTTTTTAATGGCCTGATTCCTGCCCAGTCAACCCTACTTGCTCTCCATGAAGGAAGAATCCATGCCCCCCCAAACCGACAACTGCAATATCCAGGAGGTGACGCCCCTGATCGCCCCTAGCCTGGTCAAATCCGAGTTCCCCCTCACGGAAACGGCGGCCAAGGTTGTGCTCTCTACCCGGCAGGCCATCCGCAACATTATCCACGGACGGGATCCCCATCGCCTGGTGGTGATTGTTGGCCCTTGCTCCATTCATGATCCGGACGCAGCCCTGGAGTATGCCCATCGTCTCAAGCAGGTTGCGGATCAAACCCAGGAGCATCTGGTGATTGTGATGCGCACCTACTTCGAGAAGCCCCGCACCACCGTGGGGTGGAAGGGCTTGATCAACGATCCCCACCTGGATGGTTCCTGTGATATCGCCACCGGCTTAGAGCTGGCCCGTTCGATTCTGCTACGGGTGAATGAGATTGGCCTAGCCTGTGCCACCGAGATGTTGGATCCGGTTACCCCCCAGTACACCGCCGATTTGGTCAGTTGGGCAGCTATCGGCGCTAGAACGATTGAAAGCCAAACCCATCGGGAAATGGCCAGCGGCCTCTCTATGCCCGTCGGCTTCAAAAATGGTACGGATGGTCGCCTACAAATTGCCCTGAATGCCATTCTTTCCGCCAGTCATCCCCACAGTTTTCTCGGCATTGGACAAGATGGCATGACTGCCCTGATTAAAACCAGTGGCAACCCGGATCGGCACATTGTCTTGCGGGGGGGAGGGGGCAAAACCAACTATGGCCCCGAAGATGTGGAACGAGCCGCTCTGCTCATGGAGGAACAAGGGATCCCGCGCTCCGTGATGGTGGACTGCTCCCACGACAACTCCCACAAAGACTACCGCAACCAGGGATCCGTCTGTCGGGAGGTGCTGCGGCAATACCAAGCCGGTCAGCGGGCCTTGATGG
>JAUQVI010000106.1:9031-10444 GCA_039794885.1 Thermostichus sp. DG02_5_bins_236 | reverse complement strand
GGAGTTGCAAAGTCGCCTCGATCAACAGTCCCAGCAGGCCAGTGCCCATGCGGCTTTGGTGAGTAGTTATCAGCAGCGCATTCAGGAGTTGGAGGCTCAACTGGCCAAGCTGCGGCAGGCGGTCGCCCAAGGAGAGGGATCCCAGCAGGCCCAGTTGCTGCAGTTGCGGCAGGAGTTGGAAAAAGAACGGGCCGCCCTGGTCGAACAGCAGCATCAGGCTCAGCAACAGGAGATTTTGCTGCTAAAGCTCTATCGCAATATCGATGAGCTAGAAGATAACTTAACTGAACAGGCAGAAGCACACTCACAAGAGCGGCAAGCTCTACTGCAGCACCATCAAGAGCAAATCAACCAACTGCGGGCCCAACTGGCAGAACAGCACCAGGCCAGCCAACAGGCTCAACAAGCCCGACAGGAAGTGGAACATCTGCATACCCAGCTCCAGAAGCTGAGCCAAACCTTGAAACAGATGCAGCCGCTGCAACAGCGTTACCAAGCCCTAACCCAACAGGTACAGCCACTGGTGCAAAAGCTGAATCAAGCCAAAACCCACATCGCCAAATTGGGCGAAGCGCTTCAACGGTCGCAAACCTCACAGCAACACTACCAACAACTGGCTCAAAAACAACAGACCCAACTGCAACAGGCGCAAGCCACCACAGCCCGTCTGAGCCAGGAGCTATCAGCGGTTCAAAAACAACTGGCAACCCTTTCAGAGCAGCAGCAACTGGTTCAACAGCTGCAGAACGCCCAGCAATTGATGCAGTCCTATCGCCATAGTTTGGAAACTCTGCAACAGGAACTGAAGGCAGAGCGGATGCGCAATCGCTTACTGCAAGCCCAACTGGAACGACAGCAACTGATCTCCCAAGGGAATCCAAAACCCGCGGTAAACTCCAGCAACGATGGCACCCTGCAAACCGATCCGGTGACGGGATCCCCGGTGCTTACCCCTTGGGCTCGGCAATTGTTTATCCGCCTGCGTAAAGCCGATTTGATCACCCGGCAGCAGGTACAGGAGGTGTTAGATCTGTGGCAACAACAGAGGGGAAAGTTGACGGATATCCTCACCTCCCACTTGGGTTTGCAAGCGGCCACAATCCGATTTTTTAGTGATGAAGGCTATACGGCGCGATTGGGCGGATGTCGACGATTGGGGGAATACCTGCAGGCGGCTGGGTTGGTGAGTGCTGAAGAGCTGCAACAGGCTCTGCAAGTTCATCGTCAAAGCGGCCTGCGGTTGGGGGAAACTCTTGTCCAACAGGGATTGATCCGGCCCAGCACCGCCAACTACTTTGCCCATACCTATACACAGGCCCAACAAACCGAGTGCCCTTCCTAGCGGTCTTCAGGACTATCCAGCTCGTTTTCGGGTTTGGAGTCGGATGCCAGGCAACTTTAGACCAGCACTTC
>JAUQVI010000106.1:0-8931 GCA_039794885.1 Thermostichus sp. DG02_5_bins_236 | reverse complement strand
AGACCAGCACTTCCTCCAGCTTTTGTTTGGCCCAAAGGGAGGCATACAACCCTTCTGTATCCGCCATCAATTCTGCATGGGATCCCATTTGAACAATTTGTCCCCCTTCCATGACCAAAATTTGCTCAGCGTCTACGACCGCTGTGAGGCGATGGGCGATGAAAATCACCGTCTTCTGGGCGGTGGCGTGGCGCAGGTTGTAGAGAATCGATTGGGCGGTCTGATTATCGACGCTGGAGAGGGAGTCATCCAGAATTAAAATGGGCGCATCCACCAGTAAAGCTCGCGCCAGGGCTACCCGCTGCCGTTGCCCGCCAGAAAGGGTGATCCCCCGCTCCCCGACGAGTGTGTCATAACCTTTGGGAAAATTGAGGATTTCCGGGTGGATATGGGCTGCTTTGGCTGCCAGTTCCACTTCCCAATCTTCGGCCTCCGGTTTGCCGTAGCGGATATTATCGCGGACGGTAGCGCTGAACAGAAAGCTCTCTTGAGGCACATAGGCGATGGCCTGCCGCAGGGATCCCAGTTGGATTTGGGTTACGTCCCTGCCATCCAAAAACAGTTGCCCTGGCTGAATCTCCAGCAGATGGGGAATCGCATTGGCGAGGGTGGATTTGCCCGCTCCAATTGGCCCGACTACCGCTACCATCTGGCCCGGTTCAATGCGAAACTGCAACTGATTCAACGCTGGGGTTTTGGCGTCAGCAAAAGAGAAGGTCAGCCCCCTGGCTTCGATCTGGCCGCGCACGCTTTCCGGCAGCAGCAGCAAAGCTGTCGGGGTATCTTGAATCGTGGGCTCTACGGCCAGCAGGGCATCGATCCGCTCCAGGCTTACCTGCCCCCGTTGATAGGCGGTGATGGTAAAGCCGAGCAGAGCTGTTGGGAATACCAGCCGCTCGATGTAGAGAGTCAAGGCGGAAAAATCGCCGATTGTCAGCACCCCCGAGGCAATTTGTGGCCCTCCCACCGCCAACAACACCAACAAGCTGAGGCTGACCAAGGCCACAAGAGAGGGAAACAGGAGGTTCCGAGTCAGGGCTAGGCGCAAGTTGGCCTGTAAAAGCTGTTGATTTTGGTTGCGAAATTCTGCTTGTTCGTGGTGTTCCTGGCCGTAGACCTTGATCAGGGTGATGCCGTTCATATCCTCCTGAATCAGATCGCTCACCTTCGCCAACTGCTGTTGCACCCGCAATTGTTGCTGTTGCAGCCGGGCACTGGTCAGCTTCACCAGTACCAACATCACCGGAAACACCGACAGGGCCAAGACGCTAAGGCGTGGATCGATCCAAAACATGGCCGGCAAGGTGGTGGCATAGGCAAAGATCGTGTTGGCCAAACTGAGCAGGGCAAATCCGAGCAGACGACGGATATTTTCCACATCGCTGGTGACCCGGGTGAGGATATCGCCGATGGTTTGTTGCGCAAAGTAGGAGGGTTGCAGAGTGAGCAAATGCTCGAAGATTGCCTGTTTGAGATGAAACTCCACCTGCCGACCCACCCCAAACATCCACACCCGCGAGGCGATGCGGATCCCCATCATCAGGCTGGAGACAACCAACACTGTCAGGGCATAAAGGACAATGCGCTGAGCCTGCAAGGAGGCCAGATTCTGGCTCAGATCATCGATCACCAGCTTGATATACCAGGGCAGAAATACCCCAAAGCCGTTCACCAACAACAGGGATCCGATCCCCAAGGCTACTTGCCGTTGGTAAGGGCGCAGGTAGTGGGCCAGTTGTTGTAAATGGGATCTGGATCTGGCCACTCAGGTGCTCTCTAGATTGTTTCTGAGTCTTTTCTCACTCTAGCGCTGAGTCGGATCCCCTGGGTAGGGATAGGGCTACACCCCCTCAGAGGCGATCCCCGGTCAGACGTAGGAACACATCTTCTAGGTTGGCTTTGCGGCGCAACAGTCGGCTCGGCTGTTCATCTTCGACCCGATGGAAAAAGGATTGCGGATCGGTGCTGGGCAAGACCACCAAAAAACCGGTGCTGAAGGGGCGCCACCACACCTCCGCCCTTTCTGCCAGCGCTTCCACCCGCTCAGCTGGGATCCCTTCCACCTCCAAGACCTCCTGCCCCACCACCCGTTCGATCAGCTGGGCTGGAGTGCCCCGATCCACAATTTGCCCCTGCTGCATCAACAACAGCCGGTCACACAGCCGTTCCGCCTCATCCATGTAATGGGTGGTGAGCAATACCCCTCGGCCCGCCTGCCTCAGTTGGGTTACTAGTTTCCAAAAGTCTTGGCGGGCATCGGGATCTAATCCAGTGGTGGGTTCATCTAAAAAGACCATTTTTGGGTTGTTCAACAATGCCCGTGCCAGCACCAGCCGCCGCTTCAGACCACCGGAAAGCTCCTCCACCTTGGCTTTTTCTCGCCCCAGCAAGTTCACCTGTTCCAGTACTTCTGCCGCCCGGTGCTTGGCCTCACGACCGGTGAGGCGGCAATGGCGGGCAAAGCAGATCAGGTTCTCGTAGACATTCAAGTCCGGATCCAGGTTGTCATCTTGGGTGACCACGCCCATTTGGCGGCGGGCCAGAGATCCCTGAGTGTGGATATTGAGGTGATCCAGGCGTACAAATCCCTGTGTGGGCACCACCATACCGTAGAGCATGCCGACGGTGGTACTTTTGCCGGCTCCATTCGGCCCCAGCAACCCCAGCACCTCGCCCGTATCTAGGGTGAGTTCTACGCCGCGTACCACTTCGACGTTGGTATAAGTTTTGTGCAGATCGTGAGCAACCAACATGGGTAGAGGAATAGAAACACTTGACCAGATTAACGCCTCTCAGGACGTTACCCATGAGATCTTGCACAGATCTCGACTGTGGATCCGTGCTGTGGAAGGGCGCTTTGAGGGGCCTCTAAACCAAAACCTGGGCTGGGGTTTGCTTCGCCAGTTGCATCATCTCTTGCCGTGCCCAGGCATCCGCCTGCAAAATATCCTCTAGGCCGGGATCCGCGATTACCTGATGCCGCTCGCAAACCTGCTCCAGCAGACGCGGGATATCCAAAAAGCGGATACGCTCCTCCAAGAACAGCGCCACAACGGCTTCGTTGGCGGCATTCAACACGGCGGGCAGTGTTCCCCCGCCTTGTCCGGCGGCATAGGCTAGCTTCATGCAGGGGTATTTGCGGTGGTCGGGGGCCTTGAAGGTGAGGGATCCCAGCTTGACCAAATCGAGGGGATCCCAGGGGGTAGCCAGGCGTTCCGGCCAGCTGAGACCGTAGAGGAGGGGCAGGTGCATATCCGGCCAACCCAACTGGGCCAGAACTGAGGTGTCCGTCAGCTCGATCAGGGAGTGGATGATGCTTTGCGGATGGATGAGGATGTCGATGTGGTCGTAATCCAAACCAAACAGCCAATGGGCCTCGATCACCTCCAAGCCTTTGTTCATTAGGGTGGCAGAGTCGATGGTGATTTTGCGCCCCATCACCCAGTTGGGATGTTTCAAGGCATCCGCCAACGTCACTTGATCCAGCTTCTCTGCCGGCCAATCCCGGAAGGCACCCCCTGAAGCGGTCAGTAAAATTCTCCGCAGCGCCCCTTCAGGCACCCCCTGCAAACATTGAAAAATAGCAGAATGCTCAGAATCCACCGGGATCAGCTTGACACCGTACTGCTGCACCAACGGCAACACCACCGGGCCACCAGCAACTAGGGTTTCTTTGTTGGCCAAGGCAATGTCTTTTCCGGCTCGGATGGCCGCTAAGGTTGGTAACAAACCGGCACAGCCGACAACCCCCGTCACCACCCGCTCTGCTTCTGGATGGGCCGCCACCTGACATAGCCCCTCGGATCCCGCTACCAACTCTGGCAACGGCTGGATCCCGCTTAACAGAGAGCGTAGCTCCGGTAGCAATGCTTCACGACCAATGCCGACGATTTGGGGCCGGAACTGCCGCACTTGCTCCGCCAGCAGGGTGATGTTGTTATGGCTGGTTAAGCCGACCACCCGAAATCGCTCTGGATACTGGGCGACTAAGTCCAAGGTTTGGGTGCCGATGGAGCCGGTGGAGCCGAGCAAGGTGATGGCTTGCATGAGAAATCCCTTTGCGCCTAAAGAAAAGGTGAAGATGCTGCTCCCTTTCACCTTACAGCTTTTCTCGGCGGTACCTGATCCGGCTCGCACAGGCTAGGCTCCTGCCTGAGAGGGATTTGGGCTGCCTCAGAACCTCCATAAAGTCTAAAGAAAAAGCTGCAGGGCTACTCCGGGATCCCACCCAAATCTGAGCGCGACCCATCGATCCGCAAAAGGATCCCCTAGTCCTGTCCTGATCCCTGTGGGATCTCAACTCGGCTTTGTAACCACTGTTGCAGCAAAGGGAGAAGGGTTTCGCTCAGTTGGTTCCACTGGCTGGGCTTTTGTGTAGTGGTCAGCAGCTCCACTCGATCCCCTCGAATCACCAAAAAGCCGACCGGCTCGATGCGCACCCCGCCACCAGCACCCCCAAACAGGCTGGCCGGATCCCCGCCATTGCCCCGAAAGCCGGCAGCGGTTTTGCCAAAGTTGCCGCCACCACCACCCAAGCCAAAGTGCAAAGACATGTAGGGCACGATAATCGTTTCGCCAATGGTGATCGGTTGGCCGAAGGTTTGTCCTGTTTCCGCCAGAACCCGCAACTTGCTCAGTACAGCTTCCAGCACCATTTCGACATTAAATTCGGATCCCATTTCGGCTCACTCACCCGCTTGACGATCTCAGCCTACCGTGGCCACCGGCAGACTGTTGGCTAAGCAGACTTGAGAAAGAAGCTTAATCTTCGTCTGGAGAGCCGGAATAGAGGTCTTCCAAGCGGTTGCGGGCCTCATCCAAATTGGTAGAGCGGATCACCAATAGGGGCTCTTCCGTGAGGTTGCCATCCTCGTCCACCAGTTCTGGGTGAGGTACACGCTTGCGAGAACGACGCGGAGATGCCTTGCGCTCTTCCATCCCCAGAGTGATGAGGTTGGAAACCAAGTTACGCAGGGCCAGAAAGGCAATGGCCGCAAAAGCGATGAGGTAGAGGATCTGGAGCATTAGGAGTCGGAGGAGGGATGAATCTGGCGAAATCGACGACCAAGCTCGGCACATTCCATCAGCAGGCGATGCCATTTTGCCATCAGCCCAGGATCGATGCCAACTTCATTATCCGATAACTGATAAAGTGCTTCTGCCGCTTGTAACTCTGATTGGGCAGCCAGAACTCGCTCCAAAAAGGACTGTTGCTCGTTCGGGCTGATAAAGTCCAGCGTTTCTTCTTCCAGAAACCGACGTGAGCGCTCGAACCAGTAGCGGTAGTCCTCCAGCAACGGCCCCAGGATCTCTTGCAACAGCTCTGCTTTGCTCATGGCGTGGGATCCCTCGATGGCTGATTAAGATAAGAAAATCTTAGCAGAACTTAACTTTTGTTGCCCAGGGATCCGCTTCAGCGGGATTCCAGCCAAGCTTCCGCCTCCAGCATCAGGGTTTCCAGCTGAGGCAACAGATCAGAGGCCCCCTCTTGCCAGTAACCCCGTTGATGGGCCTCCAGCAGCCGCTCGCTCATATCTCGTAAGGCCCAGGGGTTGTGGGCCCGTAAGAAAGCCTGCACCTGAGGATCCAATAGGTAGGCTTGGGCCAGGCCAGTGTACATAAAGTCCGGCACGGTATGGGTGGTGGCATCGTAGGCAAACAGATAGTCCAGCGTGGCCGCCATTTCAAAGGCCCCCTTGTAGCCGTGGCGCATCACCCCAGCTATCCACTTGGGGTTAATCACACGCGAGCGGTAAACCCGGTCGATTTCTTCAGATAGGGTGCGAATTTTCGGGTTTTGGGGACGGGCATGATCCCCGAAATAGATCTGGGGATCCCGACCTTGCAGGGTGCGTACCGCCGCCACCATTCCCCCCTGAAACTGGTAGTAATCGTCGGAATCCAGCAGGTCATGTTCGCGGTTGTCTTGGTTGTGCAGCACAATTTGCAACTGGGCCAGTTGCCGCTGCAGGGCCTCTGGGGCCGGTTGCCCTTCCGCTTCGGCTCGGTAGGCATAGCCACTCCAGTTCAAGTAGGCTCGCGCCAGATCTACTTCGCTTTCCCAGTTTTGTGCCTCAATCAACCCCTGTAACCCGGCCCCATAGGCTCCCGGCTTGGAGCCAAAGATTCGCAGCCGCGCTCGTTCCTCCGCTTGTTGGGGTGGGATCCCTTGCTGTTGCCAGTGTTGGGAGTCAGCCTTCACGTGGGCGCGTAGGGGGTTATCTGCTTCCGGCTCCTCTAGCTCGGCTACGGCTTGCACAGCCCGGTCAAACAGGGCAATCAAGTTGGGAAACGCATCCCGAAAGAAACCGGAAATGCGCAGTGTTACATCCACTCGCGGTCTGCCCAACACCGATACCGGCACAATTTCAAAATCCACTACCCGCCCACCCTCCCAACGGGGCTTCACCCCCAACAAGGCCATGGCTTCCGCCCAGTCCTCTCCACCGGTGCGCATGGTGGCCGTACCCCACACAGAAAGACCCAAGCTGCAGGGATACTCTCCCTGTTCTTGCACGTAGCGCTCCACCACCCGCTCTGCGGCCAGGGATCCCACCTGCCAAGCGGTTGGGGTGGGAATGCCACGAATGTCCACCGAGTAGAAGTTGCGCCCGGTGGGTAAAACCTCCATCCGGCCCCGTGTGGGTGCACCTGAGGCACCGCTAGGCACATAGCCCCCATTCAGCCCATGTAAGAGGTTGTGCAGCTCTTGCGGGGTTTGTTGCAAGCGGGGCAGCAGATCCGTCTCCATCCAGTGCAGCACTTGTCTAGCAGCCGGCCCGGGAGGCGGATCATAAGGGATCCCTTGCACCCGTTGGGCGATCCAAAGGCGGGCTTGCGCCTCTAGGGCAGCGACTCCATCTCCGATCCAGCGAAAGTTATCAGACATAGGCAGGGTCATCGGGGATCAGGATCCCTCATTGAATCAGGAGTGACAGAACTTTGGGCGGAATTTGGAGTGAAGAAGAATCGCCCAGAGGAGAACAACTTTTCTCAACCTAGATTCACAAAGGGCAATTAGTCTTTGACCCATAACATCCCTGCCCGCAGCGGATCAAAAGAAGCATCGAAGACTGTGGAGTGATCGAAGCTGGCCCGTACCAACTTAGCCCCGGTAATTTTCGCCCCTGAAAAATCTGCCTCGCGCAGGTTGGCTTTGCTCAGGTTCGTACCGCGTAGATCGGCTCCCCCAAATTTGGCTCCTACCAGGTTGGCCCCGATCAGGTCTGCCCCAATCAAATCTGCACCCACTAAAGTGACCCCAGCTAGATTGGCCCCATTTAGCTTGATCATGCGCAGCTTGGCCCCGCCCAACTTAGCCCCCGATAACAGCGCCTCGTTCATCATGGCCCCACTCAGATCTGCCCCACTCAAGTCTGCATCTGTCAAATCCGCCTGTCGCAGATTGGCCCCGATCAGCGTGGCCCCGATCAGCTCCGCGCGGGTTAAATTCGCTTCGTTGAGATTGGCCCCGATCAGCTCTGCTCCCACCAGATCAGCCCGTACCCATTGGATCCCTTGCAAATTGGCCCCAATTAACTCCGCCAAGCGCAGGGTGACACCGCTAAAGTCTCGATTGCCCTGAGCATAGGATTCGAGTAGTTCGGAAGCTGAGTGGATATGAGCCATCGATGCTTAACCCATGCAAAAGGATAAGTTGATACAGTGTTCGATTTGTGTCCTTACTGTAATCTGACCCGCACCACTCGCCAAGAGAAGGAATTAAGGAGTACCCCCCCATGGTTTAGACCATCTACAAGTGACTCAGTCCAGGGAGATGATGAGCCTCTCAGGATGGGATCGGAGGGACTCGAACCCTCACGTTCTTGCGAACAACGGATTTTAAGTCCGTAGCGTCTACCATTCCGCCACGATCCCCTGCTGTGACTACTGCCATACAGCCGTACTACTCTACCAAACAGTTTGGCTGAGCAGGATAAAGGTGATCATTTTGATCCTTTTTCAGGGATCTCCCAAGCGGTAGCCCCGCGGTGTAATCAGCTTTTGGCCGTAGCGGAAGGTGTGGGAGTTGCCGATCAGCACTAGGGTCAGCATATCCACTTGTTCCGGATTCAACTCTGCCAGGGTAGTGAGATGGAGGGCTTGTCCGGGGCGGTATAGGTTACGGGCCAAGGCTACGGGGGTTTCACCGGAACGGGCCTGCAAAAAAATCTCAATGGCCCTGAGCAAGGGATCCTGCCGTTGTCGGGAACGTGGATTGTAAAGTGAAACTACAAAGTCAGCAGCCGCTGCGGCTTGCAGGCGCTTTTCAATCACCGGCCAAGGGGTGAGCAAATCGGAGAGGGAGATAGCGCAGAAGTCGTGCATCAAGGGGGATCCCAGCTGGGCTGCGGCTGCCTGCAGGGCTGAGATGCCGGGTAACACGTCCAGGGAGGGTTGGATCCCATCCCATCCTCTTTGGGCCAAACACTGCAACACCAGGCCGGCCATGCCATAAATGCCCGCATCTCCAGAAGAGATCACAGCCACCTTCAGCCCTTGCTCCGCCCAGCTGATGGCTTGTTCTGCCCGTTGGATCTCCTGGGTAATGGGGGAGGGATCCCGAATTTGGCCGGGGTGCAACAGCGGTTCAATCAAATCCAGATAGAGTTGATACCCCACGACTACCTCTGCCTGGGTAAGGGCCATACGCGCCGCAAGGGTAAGCTGACTTAAATCGCCAGGGCCGATCCCGATCAGCCACAGATGTCCAGGGCGGGGTGAGTACTCCCGGTTGGCACGGGCAATGGCTAGGGTACAGGCGCCGGCGGTTGGGGAGGTGAAAACCCGTTTCGGGCAGATCAAGGTTGCCGGAGGGGCGGCGGTTTCCTGAACCGGTTTTTGGGGCAGCCCGGGGGGAGAAGCTGCTGCCCGTAGAGCCGCTGCCTCTGCCACGGAAGGGGTACCTACCGCTTGGTGGACAATTTCGGA
>JAUQVI010000105.1:0-10461 GCA_039794885.1 Thermostichus sp. DG02_5_bins_236 | reverse complement strand
ACCAGGGGATAACCCAAAACAGCGGTGTAGGAGGTGCAGGATGAAAAACGGACAAGCATTATCTGATTGGACAGGCATCATCGGCATTGGGGTGATGGCCATCGGTTTGGTGCTGGGATCCGCCCTCACGGGTTGGACGGCGGTACCCTTTAGCCTGCTGGCGGTTGGGCTGGCGCTGCTGGTGGTTTGGGGGATTACCCATCGACAAGAGATGACCACCTTCTTGGGTTTGCGCTCCACCCAGACCAATGCCAACATCCTGGTGTCCGTAGCCGCTATGGTGGTGATCCTGGTGCTGGTCAACGTGGTGGCGGTGCGCTACGATGCCCGTCTTGACTTGACGGAAGGGGGGCTGTTTACTCTTTCCCCCCAAACCCAAGAGTTGGTGCAGGGGCTACCCCGTCCGGTTAAGGTGTGGGTGGTAACCACAGCACCGGATCCCAACCTGCGAGAACAACTGGAGCGTTACCAGCGCCTTAACCCCAGCCGCTTTCAGTTTGAATTTGTGGATCCCAACCGCAACCCCCTCATTGCCCAGCGGCTGCAGGTGACCCAAAGCAACACCTTGGTGGTGGAAGCGGGAGACAGCCGCCAGCAACTGCCACAACCGCCCGCCCCCGATCTGGAAAGCAACCTCACCCCGATTCTTTCTAAAGTGGTGAACCGCGGTGAAGCAGTAGCTTACTTTATCCAAGGGCATGGGGAAGTGGCCCTAGAAGCAAGGGAGGGTGTCCTCAGTTTTGCCCAAGCTGCAGCGGCTTTGGAGCAAGAAGGCTACCGCACCCAACCTCTGAACCTGGTGCAGGCGGAGATTCCGGCGGATGCCGATGTGCTGGTGCTGGCAGGCCCCCAACGCCCCTTGTTTCCGGGAGAGGTGGAGAAGCTACAGGACTACTTAGCGGAGGGGGGTAGGCTGCTGCTGTTGATTGGCCCTCGGGTGGAGGCTGGATTGGATCCCTTGCTGGAGGATTGGGGGGTGGTCTTGGCGGATGACATTGTTGTGGAGGCCAGTGGCGTCAGCCAGCTCTTGGGCCCTGCTGTGGCATTGGTGACCAGCTATGGCAATCACCCGATCACGGCACCATTGGCAGCGCAGCGGTTGATGACCCTTTTCCCCTTGGCTCGTTCGGTAGAAACCGAAAGCCGCGAAGGGATCCAAGCTACCCCTCTGCTGCGCACCGGCCCGCAAAGTTGGGGGGAGACCAGCACCGACCTGGAGAATACCCCGCTGCAATTTGATCCCAACAGCGACAAGCCCGGTCCTTTAACCCTTGGCGTGGCCCTGACCCGCAACCTTGAGAGCAGCCAGGGCGGTGATGCTGAATCTGAAACTGAGACGGAACAAGACTCGCAAACGGAAGAAGCCCGCTTTGTGGTGATCGGCAACGTCAATTTTGCGGTGAACGGCAACCTGCAGCAGCAGGGCAACCGAGATCTGTTTTTGAATACCCTCAACTGGCTAACGGAGCAAACGGAGCAAATCTCCATCCGACCCAAATCCATCACCAACCGTCGCCTTACCCTGACAGGACGGGATCTGAACCTGCTGGTTCTGGGATCCACGGTGATTCTACCCCTACTGGCACTGGGATCCGGTGCGGTGCTCTGGTGGCAAAGACGCTAGAGCAAGGGAGCTGTTTGGGGATGGATCCCTACCGATGGCAAGTTCAAGAAGAGGAGTGACGAGGCAATGTTCAAGCGCACTACCCTAATCCTGTTGGGCTTGGCCGTGGCCTGCCTTCTCGGCTACTTTGTTTTGGATCATGTGCAGCAATTGCGCCAGCAGACAGAGGCGGAGCGGGCCAAGCTATTCCATTTGCAAACCGATACCATCACCCGCATCGAAATCCAACAGCAAAAGGACAACGAACCGGAATTGATAGTTGTGCAACGGGTAGAAGAGGGCGATTCGTCGCAGTGGCAGATGACCAGTCCAATTCAATCAAAGGCCCTGGAATTCCCCATCTCCAGCCTGCTCAACACCTTCTCCCGCCTTACCCCGGAAATTACCCTGGAGGGATCCCTGGACAACCCTGAGGGCTTGGCAGCTTTTGGTCTGGACAACCCTAACCATCAGATCATTCTTATCCCCCAGGAAGGGGAGCCCTACCGGTTGGCCATTGGCAATGACAACTTCGACAAATCCGGTTTCTACGCCCGCGCCAATGAAGGGGAAGTGGTGCTGATTGCCGCTGCTCAAAAGGGATCCCTGTTGCCCTCGCTGTTGGCGCTGCGGGACAAAACCCTGCTTAGCTTTGATTCGGCTGAGGTGGAGTCTTTCCAGGTACAACTGGCGGAGGCCGATCCGGAGCAATTTCAAATTGAGCGTCGGGGTAATGGCTGGCAGATAGTTGAGCCTAGGGTTTTGCCTGCCGATGAGGTCAATGTCAATCGTCTGCTGAATACACTGGCCCGCTTACAAGCGGTGGAGTTTGCTGCCGAAACCCAGGCGGATTTGACCCCCTACGGTTTGGATAACCCCTCCGCCCAGTTTACAATTCGCCTCGCTAACAGGGCATCCGGTACAGGCTCTAGCCCGGAACCAATCACAGTGGCTCTCGGCTCAGAAAACAACAATCAACAAGTGTACGTGATTACCTCACAAAGTCCAGCGGTAGCCACCCTCCTCACCAGCACAGCAGAGATTCTCCGTTCCGATTTTGAAGACTTGCGGGATCACCGCATTGCCCGTCTCAATGCCAACCAAATTGAAGAAATCACCTTCACGTCGGAAGGGGAGGAGATCACCTTACAAGCGATGCCCACTGAGAGCGGATCCCCTGGCATTCGTTGGGAAAGCCCCGATCAACCGGGACAAGCACGGGAGCTCACCTCGATCTTTTCCACCCTCAACTCCGCCCGAGCTAGCGAATTCCTACAGGACGATCCAGAAGCCCAAAAAACCTTGCAGGATCCGGCCCTGCGGCTGACCTTTCGGCCCAAACCGGACTCTGGGCAGGATCCCCTGACTTTGAGCTTGGCCCCATCGGGGTTACGTGCCTACGTGCAAAGCAGCTACCAACCGGATATCACCATCATCGACCTCAGCACCTACAACACTCTGGAAACAGACGTAAATCTACTGTTTGAGTGAGTTTGGGTTATTGAGCTTGGAGAGCGCTTTTCGATATCCCTCAGGATAGCTCACGAGGTGGCAGCGGCCATCTCAGCAGCAGGCATGGGAGCTTTTTTCATGACCTCCCCTTGCACCGTCAACACGGAACAGGGGGCACGGTGGAGCACATAGTTGCTGACACTCCCCATAAACAACTCACTCAAGCCGGAGTGGCCACGGCGGCCCACCACCACCAAATCAGCCTGCCAAGAGCGGGCCAGATCACAGATCACACGACCGGGATTGCCATAGTTGAGGCTGAACTCGGCCTGGATCCCATGCTTAGCCGCTTCATCCGTTAGCGAACGCAGGTAATCCATCTGGTTCTGCTCGAAGATGGCACATTGCTCCCGATAAGATTGCCACAGCTCGGCGCTAATGGTGGAACTGTAATCTACTCCCAAGATCATCGGCGGTTCTGGAGCACCGGGCTCCTCGTGGGAGAGCACATGGAGCACCATCAGGTTGGCTTGCATGGCTTTCGCCACTTGGATCGCTTTTTGGAATACCATTTCGCTCAATTCCGACCGATCCAGGGCCACCAAAATCCTGCTGTACATGTCGGTTTCCTCCAGGTGTGAACAATCGGGCAAAGAATGCAGGTGAGATGCTTACCTTAGGCTTTGACTCAACCCCCCCATGCCTTGCCCCCTATTTGCTTTGTAGAAGATCTGAGGGATGAAATTGTAGAGCCCTAAGAAAGCCTGCCGGATCATTAACCAAAGTTCAAATAACTTGACACAGATCCAAACCCATCCGTCATGACTCATTTTGCTGCCCATAGCTTCCCCGGGCCACAAACTCCAAAAGCGCCTGCAATGCCGGAGCTTGTTCCTGCCACACTTGGTCGAGGGAGGTGCCCTGCAAGAGTTCTAAAGTAAGGGTAGGGATCCGCCGTTCCCAACCAGCCCAAGTGCCCAGAGAGCCGGGTGTGGGGTAGCCAATATCATCCGTGACCGGTAAACCGTTGCGAGCCGCCATCACCTGGGCCAACTCTAGGGCGGGGCCATTGTAATTCACACAAGGATTATTCTCGCAAGAGTGAGCGGAGAGAATGAGCTGGGGCTGAATTTGCTCCAGACAAGCTAGCAATGCCTGCGTCTCAGGTTCAGAACCGGGGGCTAATCCTGGTGGATAACGGGTTTCTAAAGAGATCGGGATCCAGTCTTGGGTGGGCATATTGCGGTTGAGATCCACCCCGTTGGCATTCACCCGCTGCCCCATCGCACAACCATCTGGATTCAGCCGCAGGATCACCCACACCGTTGCCCTGCCTGCCAGGGATCCCCATAACCCTGAGGTCACATACCGCTCGATCAGGCTGTACCCCTCCACCTCATTGCCGTGTACCCCTCCCATCAAAAGTACGGACGGGATCCCCTGAGTCAGTTGCCACAGGTGAATCGGACGGCCCTGCACTGAATACCCGAGAACCTGCTGTTGGATCCTTTGGGCACTGGCACTGAGTTCTTGAGGCATGCTGAAATTCAGACAAACACTAAAACGGGATCTCGTCCGGGTTGGGTGGAGAAAAAGAAGCGGCAGGGGCAGATTTGGGCGATAAGGACTCCGTCCCGCTATCGCGAACGGCTTCGCTCATCCCCGTTAAAGACAGCACCTGGCCGGATCCCAGTTGATGGATGCGTCGGGCCGTAATTTCTGCCAATTTTTCCTTACGCCCGTCCCGCTCCACCAGGTTCATGTGCAGTTGCCCCTCCACCGTCACCCGATCCCCCACATGGCAGCTATCCACCACCTTTTGTGCCAGTTCCCCAAAAGAAGAAACTCGCACCTGACAGGCCGGCTCCTCAGGACGCAAACTGGGAAAGCTGAGCAGTAGAGAAGTCACAGCTAGATTCTCAGGAGTGTAGCGAAGCTCCGGTTCGGCCAGAACCTCACCGATCAAGACAATTGAGTTCATAACAGGGCTACCAGGGAATAGAAGGGCAGCTCAAAGCAACTCCATCATGCCCACAGACCGGGATCCCGTCAAACCAAATCCGGGCGGGTCGTCATGTAGCGCAACACACTCTCATTCAGGCGCAGCCCTTTTTCCCAAGTGGCCACCGCGCTGGGTTCTGCTTCGTAGTTCATGTGGATGTACAGCCCTTCCTTAAAGCCTTTCATCTCAAACCCGGCAAAGCGGCGCTTCCCTTTGTTGATGGTTTCCAAATTGGCTGCCCCATTCTCTCGCAGGATCGCCTCCTGACTGTTGAGCAGCTGCTCGAGAGGTTCATCCGACACATCAGGACGCAAAATCAGCATCGTTTCATAAGTGCGGGGCATGGAAGTGGGTTCTCCTCTGGGGATCAATAGAAACGCAGTAGGTTATCTTAACTTCTTTGACTGGCAATCGAAAAGGTCACAACTCAGGAACTTCAAGAGTGGGGCGATGCTAGCTAGCGTTGCTAGACAAGGGCCACACCTCCCAGTAGAGGTGATCCGTTGTCCGATAGAATAAAAGTTGCTTCAGTGGCCACCAACTGGCTCGGCCAAGACACTTCTATCGATATTTAAGGTTCCAAGCATGAGCGCAGATGACGTTTACAGCCGTGTTCGCAAGATCGTGTCGGATCAGCTGGGTGTAGAAGACGGCAAAGTGACTCCAGAAGCCAACTTCCAGAACGACCTAGGGGCCGACAGCCTCGATACGGTGGAGCTGGTCATGGCCTTTGAAGAAGAATTTGACCTGGAAATCCCCGATGAAGATGCAGAAGGCATTGCCACTGTGCAAGATGCTGTCGATTACATCTCCAAGAAAGCTGCCTGACTGTGGGGTGATTGCCCTCCTACCGCTCCTGACCTAACCAGAATAGTTGTTGTTATGGATCCCGAAACTGCGCCTATGCCTGCTCAGCCAACTCCCCATCACCGCGTTGTGATCACGGGTTTGGGTGCGCTGACCCCGGTTGGCAACTCCCCGACCGAGTTTTGGCAGGGTTTGCTGGCGGGACGCTCTGGCATTGGGCCGATTACTCTCTTCGATGCCTCTCGCCACGATTGTTGCATTGCTGGAGAGGTGAAAGGATTTGACCCCCTCGACTATCTAGATCGCAAGGATGTTAAGCGCAACGACCGCTTTGTCCATCTAGCCCTGGCGGCAACCCAGCAGGCCCTAGAAGATGCTCACTTTCAAATCACTGATCTGAATGCCGAGCAGGTGGGGGTGATTTTGGGCACAGGCATCGGTGGGATCCGCGTCT
This sequence comes from Thermostichus sp. DG02_5_bins_236, assembly GCA_039794885.1. Taxonomy (GTDB): domain Bacteria; phylum Cyanobacteriota; class Cyanobacteriia; order Thermostichales; family Thermostichaceae; genus Thermostichus. The sequence continues at coordinate 4,143 of JAUQVI010000105.1, read as the reverse complement.
TGGAGGAACAGCAGACGATCTACCTGCAAAAAGGGCCGGATCGCTGTAGCCCCTTCATGGTGCCGATGATGATTGCCAACATGGCTGCCGGTCAGTTGGCCATTCATTTTGGTGCCAAAGGCCCCAACTCCTGTACGGTAACGGCCTGTGCATCTGGCTCCAATGCCATTGGCGATGCCTTCCGCCTGATTCAGCGGGGGGATGTACAGGCAGTGATCACGGGCGGTACGGAAGCGGCGATTACCCCTCTCTCCATGGCAGGCTTTGCCTCTATGAAAGCGCTCTCCACTCGCAACGATGAGCCGGAGAAAGCCTGTCGGCCCTTTGATCGGGATCGGGATGGCTTTGTCATGGGGGAAGGGGCTGGCATCCTGCTGTTGGAGGAGTTGGAGCACGCTCGCGCTCGTGGGGCCAAGATTTATGCGGAGATTGTCGGTTATGGCCTCACCTGCGACGCCCACCACATGACCAACCCCGCTCCGGGTGGGGAGGGTGCAGCGCGGGCGATGCGCTTGGCCCTGAAGGATGCCGGGATCCCGGTGGAGGCGGTGCAACACATCAATGCCCATGCCACCAGCACCGGTGTGGGCGATATTGCCGAAGTTCAAGCCATCAAATCCGTCTTTGGGGAGCACGCCTGCAACCTAGCTATTAGCGCCACCAAGTCTATGACCGGGCACCTATTGGGGGGTTCCGGCGGCATTGCTACCATTGCTACAGCTCTGGCGGTTCACCACGGTTGGGCCCCTCCCACCCTTAACCTCGAGAATCCGGATCCCGAGTGCGATCTGGATTTTGTCCCCCACAAAGCTCGCCAGCTCTCTCTGCAAGTGGCTTTGGTGAATGCCTTTGGTTTTGGTGGCCATAACGTGACGCTGGTTTTGCGCCGCTACTCCCATTCTTAAATTTCCACTCAGTTCCCATTCATCTTCAGCTTTTATGTCTTCCGATGCTTCGCCCGAACTGATCCGTCAGCAAGCCTTGGCTGCCCTCACCGGCGAACTGGCCAAGCAGGGACATCCCCCGCAATATGCGCAGCATATGGCAGCAGCGGTAATCTTTCAGGCGGACTTGGATCTGTGTGCAGCGCAACTGGCCCGTTTGCTGAGTTGGCTAAAGCAAAACCATGCCGACATTTACCCAGAGGCTGTACAACTGGTGGATGCTACCCGCGCTGAATTTGAGCGCCGCGTTCAGAACGGATAGGTAAGCTGCAAACTCCTCTGATTCAGAACGCTAGGATGAGGGGGCGCTCTTTTTTTCCTGTCTATGGCCCTTACCCCCATCTCCTCTAAGCAGATCCTGCCCACCATGTATGATCTGCCCAGTGAGTCTCCAGAGGATCCGGGTTTGCCAGATGAGTTTCACCTATGGCAGCCGCAACTGCTGTCTAAGACCTTTCGCCCCAAGACCTACCCCCTGGAACACGTTTTTACTGCTTCCGACCTGAATCTTTACTACGACTCACAGCGGACTCACCTGTATAAGCGTCCCGACTGGTTTGCGGTTGTGGGGGTACCCCACCTTTTGGATAATGGCCGACTCAGTTATGTCGTTTGGCAAGAAGGTCGCTCCCCAATTGTTGTGGTGGAACTGCTCTCTTCGAGCACGATTGAGTCGGATCAAGGACGTGACCAGCGGGGCGGGGACATTCCCAGCAAGTGGGAGGTGTACGAGAGCCTACTGCGGGTGCCCTATTATGTGCTCTTCGACCGGTTAGCGGCATCTTTTCAACTGTTTCGCCTGGAGGGGGCCTCCTACCGACCCCTGAAGGAACCCACTCTCTGGATCCCAACCTTGGAAATTGGCCTGGGGTTATGGCAGGGATCCTTCGAGGGAGTAGAGCGCCTCTGGCTACGTTGGTTCGACGAAACGGGATGGATCCCGACGCCAGAAGAGGAAGCAAACGAACGGGCGATACAGGCTGAGCAGAGAGCAATGCAGGCTGAGCAGAGAGCAATGCAGGCTGAGCAGAAGGCGGCACGACTGGCAGAGCAGCTACGGGCACTGGGGGTGGATCCCGCAGAGGCTTAGGGATAGCCCATACAACAGGGAAACAACCCTGTTGAAACCCTATTGAAAATGAAGTGCTCAGGTTTGAGCTTAGGTAGTTGACCATGAAAGACAGCACGATGCCCATTCTTGATGCAGTGGCCCAGGTCGGGGATCCGGTTGGTCAGGGTCAGGCTTTGGCGGGATCCCTTTTGCTCGAAGTAGGGGGCATGAGTTGTGCCGGTTGTGTTCGTGCTGTCGAGCAGGAGTTGCTGAAACAGCCGGGGGTGGTCAAGGCCAGCGTGAATCTGGTCACCGAGTCGGCTTGGGTGGAGTTTGCCGCAGGCATTGTACCTAACCCGGAGCATTTGGCGGAGATTTTGACAGAAGCGGGGTTCCCAAGTCACTACCGTCAGGAGGGTTTCCCCGGCGCCGTTGCAGAAGCGTTGCCAGGAGAGGAGGATGACCTCGTTCGCGTTAGCGGTGCGGAGCACTTTGCACCCGCAGATCCGGTTGCGAAGCAACGACAGCAGACCCAACACCAGATTCGCCAAGCCCTCACCGCTGCCTTTTTGTTGCTCATCTCTGGGGCCGGCCACCTGGATCTGTTTACCCGTGTGGGTTTGCCGATCCTGAACGATGTCTGGTTGCACTGGGGATTGGCGACCCTGACTTTTGTTGGCCCGGCCCGGGGCCTGGTTGTGGATGGCTGGAAAGTAGCACGACGACTGGCCCCCAACATGAACACCTTGGTGGCCCTCGGCTCTGGCTCCGCCTATGGGGCCAGTTTGGTGGGGCTACTGGCACCGCAGCTGGGGTGGGAATGTTTTTTTGATGAGCCGGTGATGTTGCTCAGCTTTATTTTGCTGGGGCGAGCCCTGGAGCAACACAGCCGTATGCGGGCTGCCGGCAGTCTGCAAGCGCTGGTGAACTTGCGCCCCAAGTTGGCCCGACGAGTTACGGGATCCGCAGCTGAGCTTGCTCATTTTTCCAGTCTGGTGGAGGGTGCGTCAAACTTTGGGTCAGAGGCCGGGGAATGGTGCCCGATTGAGCAGGTGCGGGTAGGGGATTGCTTGCAGGTAAGGGCTGGAGAGCAGATCCCAGTGGATGGGGAAGTCATCGCTGGGCAGGCCACGGTCAACGAAGCGATGTTGACAGGAGAATCCTTGCCGGTGCTGAAACAACCTGGGGATGCCGTCGTAGCCGGGACATTGAACCAATCGGGGTGGCTGGTGTGTCGTGCCACCCGCACCGGAAAAGAGACCACCCTGGCTCGGATTATTCACTTGGTTGAGGAAGCCCAAGCCCGCAAAGCACCGATTCAAGGGCTTGCCGATACTGTGGCGGGCTATTTCACCTATGGGGTAGTGGTGCTGGCCGTGCTCACCTTCGGGTTCTGGTACTGGATTGGGATCCCCCTTTGGGGCAGTGATTGGCCAACAGGGCACAGTCTGCACATGCACCTGCTGACCGGTCACTCTATTCCTCACCCGACTCCCCTGCTGATCAGCCTCAAGTTAGCGATTGCTGTTTTGGTGGTAGCCTGTCCTTGTGCCTTGGGATTAGCGACACCGACGGCAATTCTGGTGGGAACGGGCCTGGGGGCAGAACGGGGCCTGCTTATCCGCGGGGGAGATGTTTTGGAAAAGGCTCATCACTTACAAACCCTGGTGTTCGACAAAACCGGCACCCTCACGCAAGGGGATCCCTGCCTGACGGACTGTATCAGCTTGGAGGGATCCCTAGATCCGGCTCGGCTGCTACAACTGGCTGCTACGGTGGAAAGTGGAACTCGCCATCCTTTGGCCGAAGCCATTTTACGGGCAGCCCATGAGCAAGGGTTGCCATTGCTGGCTGCCACAGAATTTCAAACGGAGTCGGGATTGGGGGTGGCGGCTCAAGTGGAGGGGCACCAGGTGATCGTGGGATCCCTATCTTGGTTAGCCGATTTGGGAATCCCGATTGCTCCTCAAGCCCAGATTGATGCTCTGGTGGAGGCAGGCAAAACGATAGTGGGGGTGGCGGTGCAGGGATCCCTGGTGGGGTTGATTGCTGCCCAGGATCAGCTGCGTCCCGATGCTCAGGCCACGCTGCGACAACTGCAAAAGATGGGCTTGCAGGTGATGCTCCTCACCGGCGACCGGGCTGAAG
>JAUQVI010000104.1:0-10502 GCA_039794885.1 Thermostichus sp. DG02_5_bins_236 | reverse complement strand
AGCTTTGATATGGGGGGAACCAGCACAGATGTGGCCTTGATCCAGAATGGGATCCCTCAGGTAACTCCTGCGGCAGTGGTGTGCGGATTGCCTGTGCAACAACCCCAAATTGATCTACACACTGTCAGTGCCGGGGGGGGATCCCTGGCCCAGTTAATGCCAGGGGGAGGGTTACAAGTGGGGCCGGAAAGTGCCGGATCCCATCCAGGGCCGGCTTGCTATGGCCGCGGTGGTACAGCCCCTACTGTTACCGATGCCAATCTCTGGTTGGGCTATTTGCCGGATGGGGGCTGGTTGGGAGAGGCGGTGCAGCTGCGGCGGGATCTGGCAGAACAGGCTCTGCAGACAGTGGCGGATCCCTTAGGCTTAGGTCTGGAGGAAGCAGCAGTTGGCATCCGTACCCTGGCCAATGTAGCCATGTCGCGGGCCTTGCGGGTGATCAGCGTGGAACGGGGCCTGGATCCGGTAGAGTTTGCCCTACTGGCCTTTGGGGGGGCAGGGCCGATGCATGCCTGTGCACTGGCCGAGGCCTTGGGAATGCGCACCCTTTTGATCCCGGCAGCCTGTGGGGTTCTCTCCGCTTTGGGGATGGCCTTGGCCGATTTACGACGCGATTACCGGCGGCCAATCTTGCAACCGCTGCGGCAGCTTGACTGGCAGGGATCCGATCTCAAGCAGTGGGCAGCCCCCCTGATCCAACAAGCACAAGCAGATTTACAGGATCCGGCCTTGCAGTTCAGCTTGGATCTGCGCTACCGCGGTCAGTCCTTTGAGTTGGGGATCCCGGTGCACCTGTCGGATCCGATTGAGTACATTGAGCAGCAATTTCAGGCCGCCCACCAACAGCGCTATGGCTGGCAAGATCTGGCTCAACCGGTGGAGGTGATCCAGTTGCGTTTGCGGGCCGTGCAGGCTCTGCCCAGAGTTCCCTTGGTGGCTCCCACCCCTCTGCCGGGGGATCCCTGCAAGGGCCGGCGGCTGGCTTGGTTTGAAAGGACCTGGCAAACGGTGCCCGTCTACGATCGCCTGCGTATGGGAGTAGGATTTCAACTGCAGGGGCCGGCAATTGTAGAATTGCCGGAGGCTACGGCGGTGATTGAAGCAGGCTGGCAGGGAGATGTGGATGCAGTGGGAACGCTTGTTCTCAGCCGCTGCTAAGTCAATCCAAATTATCCAGTTGCTCCAGCAGAAAGGACTCTGTCCGGGGATCCATCAACTTTTGCAAAGAGAGGCGTGCATCATCCCGCACTCCCAAATCGGGATCACCACCGGCGCTGGCCAACAGTTGCCGGATTAAGGTTTGGTAGGGGGTCTGATCCTGAGTGGGATCCGCCAGTGTCTGTTTTAGCTGTTGCCCAAGGATGCCCAACCCCCAAGCACAGTTGCCCCGTACAGGCGCAACCGGATCCGCAGCCAACCCCCGACAGAGGGCTGCAACCACCTCAGGTAAGGCTGAGCTGGGTAATACTTGCGCTTGCGTCAATTGTCCAAGGGCGCTGGCGGCCCACAGCCGCACAGCTGTGATATCGCCGGCCAAAACCTCCATCAACACCGGATAGGCACGGGGATCCTTAGCATTGCCCAAGGCCCAAACCAAGCCTTTGCGCACATAGCCATTCCAATCCCAACGCAAGCCCTCGATCAAGACCTCCACGCCGCTGGGATCGGGGTTGCGCCCTAGGGCATAGGCAGCTCCCACCCGCACCAACGGGCAGGGATCCCGGACCAACGCCAACAGATGGTGGACGGCACGGGGCTCCTCCAAATCACAGAAGGCACGCGCCGCCTGCATCCGCAAATAGGGGTCGCTATCCTCCAGTTGCTGTAGCATCAACTCCACATCCACATCTGGCAGCGGATGGGGTGGGAGTTCGTCCAGCGGTTCTAGGGGGGAAAAAGCGTCTTCGTACATGGAAGGGTGCCCTTGGCAGATGAGGCCGCTGGCAGAGAGGGCGTGAGCGCTAGACTACAGCGAATGGGAAACCGCCGCAACGTTCTCCAACCCAGACCATCGTCGAGGAGCTATCAACCCGTGCTGCCGCCCATCATAAACGGCTGGGATCCCCAGTTTGGGGTTCTTGTTGCTGGGGGAGGGCTGTTGGAATTGTGAGCCATTCTTCCCCCTCAATCACCCGTGCAGAGCGAATCATATCTCCCACCTGTATCTTGTCTACCCATTCCATCCCTTCGATGACGTACCCGAAGACGGCGTAACGCCCATCCAAAATCGGCAGGGAAGACAGGCTGATATAAAACTGAGAGGATGCGGAATCCAGTGGGCTAGATCGGGCCATGGACACCGCCCCCGAACGATGGGGCAACACCAACTGGCGCAAAGCGGCGGGATCCTCAATCAAGGTGTTGTAACGGGGCTGTGGTTCCCCCCGCACCTGAATTTCCAGTGGAATCGTACGCACACGGTTGCTACCCGGTTCGGTTGCGCCACCCGTGCCATCCCCGCGGGGATCCCCACCCTGAACCACAAAAGGTTGCGGATCTTTCTCGACCCGATGGAAGGTGAGGCCGTTGTAAAAGCCGCGCTGCACCAAATCAATAAACTGGCCACCCGTGAGGGGGGCAGCTTCTCCATGGATCTCGAGGAGCACCTTGCCTAACCCCGCCTGAGCAGTTTGCAGCTCCAATTCCACCACGGCTTTGCCCCACAGTAGCGGGCGATCGGCATAGGCAGCTGGGATCCCCTGCTGCAGCGAGTTCGGCGGCGGGGTTAGGCTTCGACAACTAAGCAGACCGAGACACCCCAGAGCCAAACCCATTCTTGCTCCGTATCGGTTCATGTGCGCGCTCCCTCCCCATCCGTAACAGAGATCTCTCTGGAGATCTCCCTAGCTCCCATGCTTCAAATTCGCTGCGTTAGCCCCAACTGCAAAGTGACATTTTGGGCACCATTGCTGACGGCCACCCCATAGGGGCTAATGGAGGTGACTCGCCACTCGGCTTTAACAGCGTGACCCACTGGTACCTGACGCACCACATTGTCGATCAAAATCAAGGCTTTGGGAGCGCCCGGATCGTGGATCAACCCCACCAGCTTCATCTGTGGCACCGGCTGGGGCGGAATTCGTACTGGCGCTGGAGGAGCTGGGGGCACTGCAGAGGCAACGGGAGAGGCCGCTCGGGCTGGAGCGGATTCTGTAGCAGTGGCTGTCGTCGCAGTTTCTGAAGGGGTTTGCTCAGATACCTCAGACAGAGCTTCAGGCAGATCTTCTGCAGCAGAGGGAGATTCGGATTCTAGCCCCAACAGAGAGGCCGGAGTTTCCAGTAAGGGATCCCTCTCTAAGGTGTCACCCTCCTCCGCCAAAAAGGGCAACTCCCCACTGAATTCTCCATTTGAAAAAAACACTGCCCGTGGGCGCAAGGTCATCCAGAAGGCGAGTCCTGCAACAAAGGTAGCAGCCAAAGCCACCCCTAGACGCATCCCTCCAGCAGCATAGGAACGTCGAGAACGCAATGGGGGCCGCGTGCCGAAGTAGGGGTACTCCTCAACCTCCCCCAACCCTTCATCGAGGCTGTGTTCCAGGTCGTCGAACAAATCATCCAACAGAGAATCGGCTCGCCTAGCTTGGCCAGACTTCCAGGGGGAGCGACGCCCCCCGGCTGAAGCATCATACCCAGACATAGAACCTCCCAAACCAAACGGCGGGGATCCTGAAGAGTTGAGGCACTCAGCCGTAGCCGCTCCCTATTCACCCAAAGGCCCTCTCAGAGGAGTCGCATTTCGGGGTACTCAGTTAAAAGCGCATCTGCCGACAGGGTGTCTCCCTCCAACTGCGGTGTCCACAGCACTTCAATGGCCACAACCCGCTCTGCCGAGAGGGATGCCAATTGCATGAGGCACTGCCGCAGCTCCGCCACGGAATTAACTACAGGTAGTGTACTCGAACCACCTCGATACGCCACTAGCAGCGTGACAACCAAATATTCCCCTACTTCCGGGATCCCGTCGGAGTCTCCTGCTAGCGCCGGTTGTGCAGCCCGGTGCAACTGATTGTTGCGGTTGCTGAGGCTCTCGATGCTGAACTTGCTGCGCTCTTGCAAGGAGGCTTGGTAAAAGAGGGATTCAGCACGCGACAGGGGCAACTTACCGGCCTCTGCATGGCCGTAGGCCCAGTAATCGCTGTAGCGCATCAGGCTAAGACTGACATTCTGCAACAGTTGGCTCAGCCCCTCTGGGGATTGGGTATCCGATTCCAGGGCCAAGGTGTTGATATCTTTCTGGAGTTGCCGGGCGCTCGCCAGCAGCCCCACTTTCACCTGAGCCACGGTCACTTGCGGATCCCGGATACCGGTGGGGTCATCCCCGTCTTCGGAGTCGGCTGCAGAGCGCAACGTTCGTACCAAAAAGCTACCTGCCCCGATCAGCAGCAGCAGGGTAAACAGGCCGCCACCGCCACCCCCCCAGAAAAAAGGCAACAGCAGTGGAAACCCAAAGCCACCCCCATAGCCACCACTGGGATACACAGGAGCAGAGCGCGGGCCAATCGAGCGGGGAGCAGAGAAGGTGGGAGCCCGGAAAGAGCCGCCGCCGATACGACCGCCACTGCGAGCCCAGACGGTGCTCACCGGGGCCAAGGCCAGGATCAACGCCAAAGCAATGGCCAACAGAGGTCGGCAAACGCGACCGATTCGTTTCAGCATGTTCACGGTGTTTTCGTCCATTACAGCACCAATCTTCTTTGATTGTACGTCCTCTCTCTGGCGGGAGCAGGGGAGAGAACCGATCCTGGGTTTTGGGGGATCCCGTTTTCTCGACCCACCTGAGCGGTGCATCGAGGAGATGAATCCCGCCAGAGCCGTGTTACCGTCTGGGAGGTTGCCAGCAGGAGGGGCAATGCAAACCCAGGTAGTAGTTCAACCCAAGGCTCAGTTTAAGGAACAGCGACAAGAATCCACACCTCCCCCTACTCAGCGGGAGATTCGGCTGCTGGTGTTGGATATTGACGGCACGATTGCCGGGCGTTCTAACCAGGTCTCAGAGCCCGTGCGGGAGGCCATCCGAAAAGCCAAGGCCACCGGGGTACGGGTGGCCATTGCTACGGGGCGCATGTATCGCTCGGCAGAACGGTTTCATCATGCCATTCAAGCGGATATGCCCTTGTGTAGCTACCAGGGGGCCTTGATTCGGGATCCGGTTGGCCAAGTTACCCTCAAACACTGGGCCATGGACTGGGAACTGGCGGAGGATTTGTTGCAAAGATTGCAGGATCACCCGCTGGTAGTCCATCTCTACATTGAGGATCAACTGTATTTGCGGGAGCTTAGCCCCCTCAGCCAAGCCTATGCCCAGCGCTCCCAAGTGCCTTTTCAGGTGCTTTCCTCCGCACAACAGGGGCAACGGCCAACCAAGGTTCTGGCCATGTCGGAGGATGCCGATTTGATCAGCGAATTGCTGGGATCCCTGCGACAGCAGTATTCCCGTGAGCAGCTTTACCTGACCCGTTCCGAGCCCATTTTCCTAGAAGCCACCCATCCAGCAGTAAACAAGGGCAATGCCGCTCGCTTTCTGGCGGAGGAGGTACTGGGGTTGTCGGCGGATCAGGTGATGGCCATTGGGGATAGCGACAATGATATTGAGATGATTCAATATGCGGGGATTGGGGTGGCGATGGGCAATGCCTCTGCCGCTTTATTGCCCCATGCCGATTGGGTGGCCCCTTCTGTGGATCAGGATGGCGTGGCTGCGGCAATCGAGACCTTTATCCTCAGCTAGGTTGCGAGTTCAACTGGGATCCATCGATGGTTGGTTTGGCCTCCCCCCCTTTTCCACAGCCGATCCTCCGCCCGGCCCAGCAGCAGGCGTTGGCCTACCAATCTGGAGCCCTGGGGATTGCCGCCGTTCCTGGCAGTGGCAAAACCTTTATCCTGGAGCTGCTGATCTCAGATTTGATCCTCAACCGCAACATTGCACCGGAGCGAATCGGGGTGTTTACCTACATGCGCTCGGCGCGGGGCAATTTGATCAGCCGCATCAACCAGCGCTTACAACAGGCGGGCTATCTGAACCGCTTTACCCAAGCCTTCACCCTACATTCTCTGTCGTTGCGGGTGCTGCGGGAGGCCCCGGCTCTCCAGGAGGAGCTATCCATTCTGGAGCAATACGAGCGAGATCGTCTGCTCAGTCGGCTGTGTCGGGCCTGGCTCACCCACCATACCCAGCTGTGGGATCCCCTCATCCCCACGGACGATAACCCGCGCAAGGTGGCGGAAAACCGAGCCCGTTTCCGAAACAGTTTTCAGCAGATGGTACAGGCGGTGATCAGCACGGCCAAAAATCTTCGCCTTGCCCCAGAAGGGATCCCTGCCAATATCGGCGGGTACTTGGCGTGGGCTGCCCCCATTTATGCCAGCTACCAGGCAGAGTTGCAGCGCCTCGGCAAATTGGACTACGACGATTTGGGCTGGCAGGCGGTGGAATGGATCGAGCGCAGCCCGGAGCTACGAGCCCAGGTGCAAAACTGGTACGACTACCTGTTTGAAGATGAAGCCCAGGATAGCTCTCCTTTGCAGGAAGATCTGTTGCGTCTGCTCAGCCAGCGCACTGGCAACTTGGTGCGGGTTGGGGATCCGAACCAGAGCATTATGGGTACTTTTACTACCGCCGAGCCCCGTCTGTTTCGCGCCTTTTGTCAGGCTAGCCCGCAGGTGATTTTGCAGGAGTCCAGCCGCAGTGCTCTGCCAATTCTCGCCTTGGCCAACCGTCTGGTGGATTGGGTGAATCGATCCCATCCTCTGGAAGCGCTGCGCTCTGCCCTTGCCCCGCAACACATTCAACTGGCCTCCTCCGGGGGGCAAAACCCTGCTGCAAGCGAGGGTCAGGTGGAGTTTCAATCGGTGCGCGGATCCCCAGAGGAGGAGCTGCAACAGGTGGTGTTACAAGCCATTCAAGCCACGCAAGCTTTTCCCGAGCAGACGGTTGTCATTTTGGTAACCACCAACGAGATGGGGGGCAAGGCCCTCAGCTACCTGCAAGAGCTGGGAGCCGAACGGGTGATCGACCTGTTGCGCAATAACCCCAGCCAACGGCGAGTGTTGTTGCAACTGAAGGGGGTAATCGATTTGTTCGCGGTGCCCACGGCTCCGATGCGCTTGGCAGCCACAGTGGAATACCTGGCGGATTGGGCCGGGATCCCGCGGGCCGAACTGGAGCCGATGTTGAACAGGATCCGCGCTTCCCTGCCGGAACGATTGTTGTTTCCCTCTTTTGGTGAGGCTCCTGCTCTGCCGGATGGCTCCCATTGGCAAAAACTCGCCACCTTACTGCGAACCCTTTCCGGTTGGTTGCGGGCGGGCCGTTCCCCTTGGGCGGAGGTGCTGAACCTGGTCATCCAAAGCCTCTATCGCAAGCCGGAAGAATTGTTTGTCGGACGCTACGTCATCGATCAGCTGGAACAGGTGCTGGGATCCCTACCGGAAACCGATTGGCAAGAGATTGCCCAGGAGTTCCAGGTCATTCTGGATCACCGCCTCAACAACCTACCTTCTGAGATTCTTGCCTTTGACCCAGAACCGGGCAGTATTACCGTCACCACCCTGCACCGCTCCAAAGGCTTGGAATGGGATCAGGTCTTTATCCCACAACTGTCAGCCTACGAGTTCCCCACCCAATACGGGGAGCGCCGTCTGGGCTTGGCCTTTTTGGAAGATGTGGATTTACAGGCGGAGGCCCTAGCCCAATTGCGACAGCTCGACCCTCAAGGGAGCTGGGCTCCCCAGGCAGACTCCGCCACCGAACAAGCCTTTTTGGATTTGGCGGCAGAGCGGCTGCGACTCTTGTACGTGGGCATCACCCGCAGCAAACGGCGGCTCACCCTCTCGGTTTCCAGTCAATCCCGATTTGGCAAGGAGCAGAATCCTTCTCTGCTGTTTCGAGTGCTGAATCCTAAGCCTGCGGCGGGTTAAACAACATCCTTTGGCTACCGTTCAGCCAGCCACCTGTATCCCCTGGGTCTCAACCGCCTGCTAGCATAGCTAGGCCCGATAGCACTTACGTGCCGCCTTGCGGCGATAGCACTTACGTGCCGCCTTGCGGCGATAGCACTTACGTGCCGCCTTGCGGCGAAGGGGCAGTTTTTAGAGCATGGGTATTCTGCAATGCAACCTCGGCGTATCGCCCGCGAACTGGCCCTGTTGGGGGTCAACCAACTACCGGCCACGGCGGCCAAACTGAACGAAAAACAACTGGAGGATTTATTGCTGGCAGCGGTGCGCGCCCTGAGCGAAGAAACCCACGAAACGCTCTCCACAGCGGCGGCTGAGATTCAACGCAGTGACCGCTTGCTACATGAGAGTGATCCGTTGTTGTTGGCCGAGACGGAAGATCCCAATGAAGTCGGGGGATCCCGTTCCTCCAGTAGCCGCATTCAACAGATTCAACGGCAACTCAAACAGTTGCAAACTGCCCTCAGCGGAGCCAAGGCTCAACCAGCCCAGAGTCTACATAGCGAACTGGTGGGGTTAACCCATCAAGCCCAAGTCGCCCTTAGCAACGCCAGCCAATCCCTTGAACACCTGGAAAAACGATTAAACAGTGTTCGGCACATTTTGGATGATGTGATTCAACTGGCACAAGGGGCAATCAATCGGGTGGGGACTGCCTTGTCCATGCCGGAGCTTCTACACATTGCCCAATCCCCAGAGGTGCGCGCTTATACCCTACAACTGCTTACAGCTCTACAGAGCCACAAAGAAGCTATTGATGCTCGCTTGCAGGCGGCCTTAGTGGGGTGGCAGTTGCAGCGCCTGGGGCGGATCGAACGAGATATCCTGCGATTGGCAGTCGTGGAAATGGAAATTTTGGCCAGTAGCCCGGTGCGGGTCACCATCAATGAAGCGGTGGAATTGGCCAAGAAATACGGGGATCCGGAAGCAGCTACGTTTATCAATGGGGTACTACGGCGGGTGGTGGACAGCCGCACTGAAACCCACCTGAGTGGGGATCCCTCCAGTCCGGCTTTGGGTTCTGGGGGCTAAGGGGATCCCTGCCCGGAGCTGAGGAAGTTGGCCGGATCTTGATCCCGTCGGTGTTGAGTGGGAATGGGGATCCCTTGTCCATCCCCTACCAAGGCTGCGGTTGCCTCCAAAGCCTCTCGCAAGCGCTTGGCCGCATAAATCGACATATCCCGCGGCACACTGATCCGATCCCGCAGATAGCGCAGAGCGGAGTCTGATCCTGGAGGTGGCCAACAAGCTTCTCCCGTCATCAGATGGGTCAGAGTCGCCCGCAGCGCCTGATCCACTAGCTCATCTGCTGCCGGATTCACCCGAGTCAGGTTGGCCCGATGCTTAAGCACCCGATGCAGAGCTTCCGCCCGAGCACTCTCCGGTTCTGGATAAGCCACATCCGGTAACCCTATCCAGGGGCCATGATCCACCCGCCGCTGGTTAATCAGGGTTTGCGGTTCACCATTTTCCCAACAACCTCCCAGTTGGGGTGGCAGATCATGCACATGGGTATGAAAGTCGCTCTGGGTGCCCCGGTAGGTGGGTCGGCTCTCCATGGCCGCAAACCAGGCTTGCAAATGGGGGTTCTCCTCCCGCAGTGAATAGCCTTTGTAGTAGTACAGGCTGGCATTCATTCGCTCCAGAAAGGGGGTGAAAATCACATCCGCAATTCCGAACTCCTCCAAAAAATAAGGGCCAGGGGTTTGAGCAAGGGCTGCTTCCACCCTTTTTACCACCTGGACAAATTGAAGGCGATGCTGTTCCTCTTGAGAAGGGCTGCGAACCGGTGAGCACAGCCACTGGCACCAGGCCCGGAACAGTAGGCGCTCCAACTGCCGCAGAGGCACCACCCGCGCATCCTGGATCCCCTGCCCTAGAGGGCCATAAACCCGTTCCAGAGACAGCAAAATGTTGTCACTCTCGGTGATCAGCTTGCCTTGAAGCTCCAGGGCAGGTAGCATTCCGGAGGGCACTTTGCGCTGATACCAACTCTCTTTTTGCCCGTAGCAAAACATTGTGACTTTCTCGATGCGATAAGGGATCCGCTTTTCTTCCAGCCACAACCAAACCTTCTGGCAGTAGGGGCACCAGGCGTGGTGATCCCGATAGAGGGTCACCTGTACCTCTGTTTCTGCATGATCAAATAGCCTTAAGCGGGCTTGTGCATTGGTTGGCCCGTTCACCCGATCTAGGTGAAAGGTATTCAGGGCTTCCAGTTCTGCCCAACTGAGAGGGGAAAGAGGCATAGCCAGAACATCCTTAAGCAATCAGTGGACAGTTGATAACCCAACCTCCCGAAAACCCTTGCTCAGCCTAGCTGAGCGCCCCGTTAAATATCTGGCCCAATTACGCAGGGATCCCTTGAATCCAAGAGCTACAGTAGCAAGGTTTTGATAGCAGTGAGTTTATGTTATGTGTGACATACTCCCGACACTCATGGTGACGCATAGAGTGCGGGCTTCTCAGTGAACGGGCGTATCCTGAGCTTTTTTATACTCCACGGGATGCCCCACCGCCGAGTGTTTTATATTGATGGCAGCATT
>JAUQVI010000103.1:0-10540 GCA_039794885.1 Thermostichus sp. DG02_5_bins_236 | reverse complement strand
GCCCAGAAGGTTAACCACAGGTATTGCAACCGTTGCTGTGGATTGGTTTGCCCCCCCCAAAAAGGATTGACCTTAAGGGCAGAAAAAAGAGCCAGGAGCGCAATGCGCCGGTTGCGCAGCGGTAACAAAGCCCCGGTTACCTGCGTTTCTCTCACTAGGTAGGATGTCCATCCCTGCTGATGCAGCTGACACCCTAAGCGCACCGGTCGGCGAAAGTCTAGGTTGGGGATCCCCTCCAGGGCCTGCTGCCGAACCAGACAACCGGATCCCAGGAAAGGGGCTGTCTGAAAGCCTCGCTCTCCAACGGCCAAAACCTGCTGCAGAGGGTGAACCGCTGCCGGCTGACCTAGGGTTCGCAACATCACCTGAACAAATCCTGTGCAATTGGCAATCGGAGCCCGTTCTGGAGAATCGAAAAAGAGGGGCAACGTTTGCCACAATAAACCTGGCTCTGGAAACTGGCCGGGTTCTATCAAGAGCCAATACTCCCCACTGGTTTTCCCCGACTGAAGTACATGGGTGAGGGGATCCAGAGTCGGCTCAGAACAGGGCAGATACTCACAGGGGACGGAGCGGGCCACTTTCGCCATCTCCTCGTCCTCCGCCAAATCCACCACATACACAGACAGCCGATCCCAGGGGTAATTCAGCCGCAAAGCAGCCAGTGCCGTTTGTCGGGTTGCCTCAATGGAGTCCCAGCGACGCATCACCAGTACATCCACCCGTGGCATCTGAAAGAATGCCTGTTGAAATACCTCTGGGGTAGGGATGGGTAGATGACCGAGCTCACCGGAGAAGCGACTCAAGTAAAAAGCAACAGCTGCCAACCAGACAAACAGCTCTGCACACCAGAAGAGCAGGGATCCCAAACCCATTAATGCTGCTGTTAGCCGCCAGTAGAGGTACAGCCCCCCGGCAGCCAGGTGCAGAGCACCTGTCCATCGAAACAGATGCAACTGTATCGGCTTCACATCCCCCACGAGCTTTCCCAGGAAATGACCTGTAGGCTTAGGTGGCCCATGGCTATGATCACGCTCATCCAGATTGAGGGTAAATCTTCGCCCAGTTTAGCTGACTCGGCGGGAAGCCCCGCACCGTAAGTAATGCCTACGGCAAGTTATGCCAACGGGGATCCTTATCCTTAGACCAAGGACAGTTCTCACTCAGCGGCAACTTCGGCCGGATAAACACTCACCTTTTGTCGATGCTTGCCGTAGCGCTCGAAGGTGACAATGCCACTCACCACTGAGAACAGAGTGTCATCCCCACCAATACGTACATTGGTGCCAGGGTGGAACTTAGTTCCCCGCTGCCGCACCAAAATATGGCCGGGATGCACCAGTTCACCCCCGTAGCGCTTGACCCCCAGCCGCTTGGCATTGGAGTCACGACCGTTGCGGGTACTGCCTGTTCCTTTCTTATGAGCCATAACGTCTCCTATGCAACTGTGTCTTACAGATTCACTGAAAATCAAACAAAATCAGGTGTGTGTGCCGAGTCGGGGTTTATTCCGCATCCTCAGGGATCCCTCCTGTAGCTTCCACAAGGCCGGTCGGTTCGATTACAGGTTCGGCACTGGCTAATGCAACGCCATTTAACTCAATCGCCTCGATCAGCACACGGGTCAATTCTTGCCGATGGCCCTTTTTCTTGCGGGTCTTTTTCTTCGGCTTCATCTTGTAAACAATGACTTTGGTACCACGCCGATGGTGCAAAATCCGGGCTTTAACTACGGCCTCCGAGACATAAGGATGCCCCAAAGTCACCTGCCCTTCATGATTCACCAACAAAACCTGAGACAAATCGAAAGTACTATCTTCGTCAGTCTCGGGTAGGCGCTCTACATCGTAAAAATGCCCGGGCTCAACCCAAAGTTGCTTGCCACCCGTTTCAACAATTGCATAAGTCATGGGTTCTCCTCGCCGTACAGGTGCCCATACGGGTCTTGGAACCTGATCCGAGCGTTTACAGCGATCTCTAATGCTAACCGAACGGTGGATACCCTGTCACCTATACCTCAAAACAAATATTGACTCAGCAGACTAAGCTCGTTGCAGGAGGACCTGACACTGGCCTACTTACTCCTATCCTCCACGGTCATTCCTCTTCCACATCCGGGATGCCCTTATAGTTGAGGTCCACATCCACAGGTGGTGCCGGTAGGAGTAAGTTGCCTGGGGAGTTCTGCATCTGCCCATACAAAGCCCTGAGATCCCCACCAGGGATCCCAGCTGCTAAGTCCACTACAAACAAAATAGGGATCCCCAATCCTGCCAATTCTTCATAAAGTTGGAAGCCTGCCCTCATTTGTTGTTCTGGAGACAGGGGGTTGTGCCATCAGTCCAGAACCTGATGATTCCCAAACGGAGAACTGAAGAGGGGTTGGCTGCCCGTAACCCGCTAGGACTCGATGAAGTCTCCACATTCTTGGGCGCTGTAGCTACTTGTCGAGATTGGGCTGCCTCCATGGGGTTTTCAATCGTTGCCGGTATTGCCATCGGCATCTCCTAAGATGCCTCCGTATTGCCCTTTCAAAAGAATATCGGAACTGAGGCAAAATTTACTTGGGTTGTAATCTGAACGACGAAGTTGGGCAGTTGAGGAACATCAGGGTTACCAGTAGTTGCATTTAGGAAATAGGTGACTTGCACTACAGCCGTAGATCAAAAGCAGAGCAACACCTTGTTCCCAACCGGTGCCTCAACCCATGATGGAGGATCCCTAAAGTTCGCGAATAGTTCAAGCAGCACAAGTAACCCCCACAGGGATCCAGCAGACCATCTATCGGAGCTATGAGCAACACAAAACTGAGGCAGGGATCCTCAGAAAAGAACTCCCTTAGGAGGATCTGCCGTTCATCACCCGACAAGAGCAAAACCTGATTCACAGTCGGATGCCCAAGCAGAAAGTGGCACCCACTTCAACAAATTGCAAGTGCGCTGCAACATATTGGCCGATTCTTTCGATTGGGTCATCAGTGAGACCTTCAAGAACCAGGTGCCCATACAGTACCCTTGGGAACAAGGTATCGGCTGCGCTAAGCTGTAGAGGTTGGTTAGCCCGCTTAAATTATGGATGCAGCTGAAATTGCCGTCTTGAAAGACCGCATCAAACTAATCCGGGAGCGCCGACCAACGGTGGCTAAGCTCTTAGAAAAGCCCGATCTGGGTAGCTTGCGGGTGGATGTCAATCAAGCCCTAGAGGAGATTGACGAATTACTCTATGAGTTCGACCAAACCTTTGGCTCTGAAAGCTAGCCGTTGATGAGCCGTCGCAGTTGCGCCAGTACCTCACTACTGTGACGAGAGGGATGAACGATGGGGTCAATCTCCCGTAGGATCCCCTCTCGATCAATCAAAAAGGTGTTGCGCAGGGCTACATCCCCCATCCAGGAACCATAGGATTGGCTAACTTCACCGGCTGGATCCGACAGCAATGGAAATTGGAGTCCCTCTGCCGAACAGAACCGTTCGTGGGAGTCCACGGAGTCGGCACTGATACCCACAATTTGCGCCCCCATCGCCCGGAACTTGGGCAGATCCTGCTGGAAGCGGCGAGCCTCGATCGTGCAACCGGAAGTGAAGTCGCGGGGATAAAAATATAGCACTACCCACTCACCCCGAAAATCTGCTAAGTGACGCAACTGCCCAGTTTGATCCGCCAACTCGAACTCGGGTGCAGGGAAGCCGATTTGAGGCAAAGGGGTGGTTCCCCACTGCGCCCAGGCAGGCTGAACACCACTGAGACCCACAAGCAACCCCATAAGACTCAACCACCGCCAAGCCATGCGCAACCCTTTGACTACCACCTGAACACCTCTTTTTTGATCCTCCCATTTAGTTTACATAACTTTACGTTATGAGATCAGGATAGCCACTTGCACAACAACAACTGGGGCGGCACCCCTAGCCACCGCCAGAGTCGGGAGGTCCGCTCAATTGGGGTATAGCGGAGTTGGGCATAGAGCTGTCGAGCTGGGAGGTTATCTTCTAAGACGTGCAGATGTAAATTGCGGTAGCCCCACACCTGAGCCACTCCTTCAGCACCAAGCAGAAGCTGACGAGCTACCCCCTGCCGCCGCCATCGGGGTAACACCGCCAAATTGGAAAGATAGGGATATTTGCCATGGGCCATGGCTCGCAAATAGATTTCTGCAGTACCCACCACACGGGATCCCACCGAAGCCGCCAAACAGCAATAGTAGGGATCCCTTGAGCCCAGCCTTAGGCGCAAATCCTCACGAATGCCTAGCTTGCGAATCGGGTAGATCCAGCGTTGCAGGCCCAAGGGTGGATGGAAAACTTGAGTTAGTACCTCCGCCAACGGCTCCAAATCCCTCGGTGTGGCCGGATAAACCACAAGAGAAGGTAATACGGACTGGAAAGAGGCGCTCAAGCATCAACCCTACGCATCTTCTTAATTCTGGCAAACAACCTGCAAACAATAAGTGGCGGCAATCCAAACGGAGCCGCCACTTGCTTGATAGACTTTGACTAGTCTGACGTTATCGATAGAACTCAAACCCAAGGAGAAGAATCTCCCGACATGATGCGAACTAACCGCATCCACATCTTATTTGGTTTTTCCACCCAGAATTGATCCAAATGAATTGGCTCAACAATTTAGCCGATAAACAATAATCTGGTGAATTCAATCTCCGGCCTGATGCTCATGGGCACTAGTTTCAAACACCAGAAGCCAAGATCCAAGGCTTACGATGAACTTTCTAAATCGCTAACGTGACAGGCTGAGCCATCGACGCGATAGATATCATCCGTGATCGGCTGATAACCGACCTCAACCAGATCTGACTTGGCAGGAGTAAACACGCGGATAATTGCTCTAGCAATCTTTGAGAGAAAAGCAAACATAGAAACCTCCTCAAGGCGAGAGTGGAACCATGAATTGCTAAAGCCCGCAGCTCTTACCACACTGAGCACAGATCCCGATTCACCAGAGTCTGCAGGTTGAGGGCACCTGAACCCGAACATCGGCTTCCCAATTGTTAATCGATCATGAACGGAGACTCGAAGTAGCCGACTGAGTTTATTGAACTGGCACAACCGCTTGTTATCACGGGATGGAGCGATCTCTTATCCAAAGCGGCTCATTGCAACAAACCCAATTGCTATCTGATGTAGCTCCCATGTCCTATTCAGAGGAAAACCTGTCGCAGGTACCAGATGCCCTGGTTGGCGAGACAATCACGTTCTGGAAAAGTCTGTCGTAGTAACGGATCGGAAGTTTGGATCAAAGCGTTGGCCGACAGAGAATTTTGGATTTGACCAAAGCGCAGAATGGTGTCTCGCGTTTGAGATGAAGCTGAGATGTTATCCCCCTTCCTTGAATCACCACATCTATACTTTAACCTGCAGCTAATCTCTAGACAATGGCTGGCAACTGTTCTTAACAGGCTAGATCATTCCTTTAATTTGTCTTTTTATCTTGTTTCATCAAGAGGTTTAATCCGCTTTCAAGGGGAGTTAGAACTATTTTACACAGCAAAAAAGCCTGCTTCTCTACGTGAAAAGCAAGTCATCACCACTCTAAGTTTAGAAAAAATGCAAGCAATACTTCTTTGATCTAACCTCTAGCTTTTTGTGGCTTACCGCTAGAAGATAGTTCTTCTACTCATCATAGGAAATGTTTATCCTCCCTTGTCCAGTGTTGAGATTAAGAAAATCTTAATTCCGCTGCTGTGGGCGCAGGATCAACAAGGAAAAATAGGGTGGCTGGTAGTCGGCAAGCCCCTCTAGGGTGGGAAAAAGAGCTTGCTGAGGCCATCCAGCCCAAACCACCAAGCTTGCTTGAGCCAGCCAGGACTTTTCTGCGAGCCACTGCCAGACCTGGGAGTAAACAGGGGCCACTTTCATAAGCACCACCACCTCTGCCCAGGCGCACGCCTGCTCCAAATCATTGAGGGCAAACAGGGCGGGCAAAATCGCCAATTTCTCGGCTCCAAGCACTAAGGGGGATCCCAACAGGGCAGCGGCAGCTAGAGGAGAAGATACCCCCGGAATCGCCTGAACGGATAAGTTCGGGAGCCGCGCTTGCAGGGCCCGGGCAACATAGGCAAAGGTGCTATAGAGACCGACATCCCCCTCGCAAACAAAGGCAATATCTTCCCCTTGTTCTAGGGGTGGGGACAGTTGCTCGGCGGCAGCCATCCAGGCAGCTTGCAGTTGATCCGGTTGGATAACAAAGGGCAGGTGCACAGGGATGAGGATTTGTTCCGGTTGGAGCCACGAGCGAACAATTTGAAAAGCTAAGCCCGGCTGACCCGAAGCACCTTGCGGGCAAGCCACCCATTTCACGGAGCTGAGGAGCTTGGCTCCCTTAACGGTTAGCCAGTCGGGATCCCCGGCTCCAGCACTAATACCCCAAAAGGTTCCTAGGCCCATTCCAATTTCAGGAACCTAGGGGAATGGCAAACCTAGGCAGGTTCTGCATTGTCGGTGCCTGCTGCTGCCAGGTAATCTAGGGCTTCTTGTAAGGAGCTGCGCAACGAGAGGAACTTCTCCAAGCGCACCAATTTCACCGTTTGCGTAACCCGCGCATTGCTCACCACTTGGAAAATACCCGAATGGCTTTGCACCAGCTTGGCCAACTGCACCAAGGCTCCTACGCCAGAGCTATCCACAAAGTCGATCCCGGCCAAATCCAAAATGATGTTCGGGGATCCCTCTTCCAAGTACTTCGTGACAACTTTACGAAAGACGGGCTCAGAAAAGGCATCCAGAAGGCCGGTCAGGTGAAAAACCTGGCAGTTTTCCAGTGCTTCGTGGCTGCCGCGCAAACTGACCGTTAAAGACAGTGGTTCCGGAATGGCTCTTCTCCTTTTAACCATCTCGACAAAGGGGAACATCGCAGGTAGCTGCCATGCAAGCTCGAACCTTTGATCCCCGGTGTGGTGATAGCTTAGCATCCCGATTCCCACAGCGGGACGGAAACTTTCCCTTAAATTACGCCTGGGAGTAATCATTTCTTCTCGCTAGGGCCTCGTGGCAAGCCTGGAGTCCTTGAGTAGGATGGGAGCAACTTGTGTTGCGTAACAGTAACACAGGTGGGGTTGCTGGAGTGGAATAGAAACCTTGTGGGATCCCTGTGTGAGGAGGGGTGAGCCGTTGGGTGAAGATCACTGGGATAAGGACGTGCAGCAGCGACGACTCAACCTAGCTTGGGTGGGGGCGGGCTTGGGCCTCGGCCTCACGGCTGCCTCTTTTGGGGTGGTGTGGGGTGCCAGTGCCTACCTGCGAGGGCAGTTGTTGCCTCAGGTGGAAGAGATCTTATCGCAGGCAATGCGGCGGCGGGTGGAATTGGGGGACGCCACCTTCCTCACCCCTTGGCAGGTGAGCCTGGGGGAAAGCCGGATTGAGCATCTGGCCACGATTGGTTCTATCGATATCAGTCCCGACTTCTGGACTTGGGTACAAACGGGAGAATGGGTGCTGAACCTCACCCTCAATCAACCGCAACTGCTGGTGATGGAAACGTTGGATCGGGGCTGGGCAGATATCCAGTTTCAACTGCCCCAAGCAGAGGGGGAGGGATCCCTACCGATTCAGGGGTTGAATATCCAATTGCGGCAGGGAGCCCTGACGGCGATTCCGTTGGTGGGAGAACGGCGACAGTTTGAACAGGTGCAAGCACAGGCACAGATTTGGTTGACAGGGGCTCCGCAAACTACCCCGGAACAAACGGACTCCGTCCCGCTGCCGCGAAGGGGAGGACGAGCCAGTTTTCAGCTTTCGGCTCGGTTACAAACGCCTGAAACTTTGAGTGGACATCCGCTGCGCCTCAGGGGGGTAGCCGATTTCCCCCAGGCTTCCGGTTCGGTGTGGGTGTCGTCTCGGAGTGTGCCGCTGGATCTGTTGCCTAGTATCTTGCCCCAGGTGCCTCTAACCGATCTGCAAGGGAATGCAGGTTTGGAGCTGGAAGTGGCTTGGGGTCGGGATCAACCGCTAGATCTGACGGGACAGGCCCGCTTGCAACAGGCGCGTCTGGGGCTGGAAATGTTGCCGCATCCCTTTGAGGAGGTGAGCGGTGCAGTGCGGTTTAATTTGCAAGGCTTGCAACTGGAGCAGGTGAGCGGTACCTTCGGTCAGCTTCCATTCACCGATTTAAGTGGCCCGATTGCTTTTGGTTCGGATGGGTTCGGCTTGGAGGCAAGTGTTGTTGCAGCCAGCTTGGCTCAGGTACAGGAAACCTTTGGCTTTGAACTCCCTGTGGAGGTTGAGGCCGTATTGGGGGGATCCTTGACAGTGGGGGGAGCACTGACCCAGCCGGAAATCCGGGGTCAGCTGCAGGCGCGTGCTCCTGGACGGGTGGATCGGATCCCGTTGCCGCAGTACGGTTTAGACTTTCGCTTCGCCAATCAGACCTTGACCTTTGAGCGCATTGACCTAGCGGCGGTGGGAGGCCGGGTGCAGGGATCCGGACAATTACGAGTGGGATCCCCTCAGGTGCAGGGCCTGTTTCAGCTTCAGGTGACGGGAGCAGATGCACAGCAGGTGGTGGGCTTGTATGGGGGCAGCTTGCCACGAACGGTGGGATCTGTTTCAGGTCAGGTGGAGGTAGCCCTGGTGGGATCCCAGCCACGGGTACAATCAACCTGGGAAACCACAGGGGGAGAAATTGCCGGAACGGGACAACTGCAGATTGTGCCGGATACCCGTGGTTTAGTGGTGGAAGTTCCCCAGGCTGTTTTGACGCTGGCGGGTGGACGGGCGGAGGTATCGGGGCGGTGGGCAGAAGGACAAGTACAAGCCCAAGTCGCTCCTCAGAATCTGCCGTTGGCCTTTTTGAATCCGCAATTAACGGGATCCCTCTCGGGGGATATTGCGGCCCAGGTAAACACTGCTGAAGTGTCGGAGTTGGGTTTCTTGGGGGCGTTGCGGGCGCAAGGGGCTGTGGCTCTTTCCCAACCCATCGGCGAGATCACGGGTCAGGTGGCCTGGGATGGCTCTGGCTTGGTAATCGAGCGGGCGGAGGCGCTGGGCCTGGCCACAGTGCAGGGTCGGGTTCCGGTGGATCCGAATACCTTGCAGGTGGGATCCCTGGATTTGGCGTTGCGGGCGGATGGAGTTTCGCTGGCTCAAATTGCGGGGGTATCAGGGCCAGTCCAGGGGGTGCTGCGGGGTGAAGGGCGTGTCCAAGGATCCCTGGATAACTTGCAGGTACAGGGGGATGCCCACTTACAGGGGTTGACCCTGGGGGGAATTGGCTTTGAAACGTTGTCGGGGCCGTTCCGGTGGTCTCGGCAAGGGACGGAGGTAGATTTACAGGGGCAACGGGATCAACTGGCGCTGAGTCTGGATCCCCAATTTCAACCGCTCCAGTTTCGGGTGCACCGGGGAGAGGCAAAAGCCGTTGGCCAGCGCCAGGAAGACCGCTTGCAGGTAGAGGTGAACGGGTTCCCCTTGCCCCTCGTGGCCGGGTGGGTTGCCGAAGGGCCGTTGGCCAGCTTGGAAGGGATCCTAACTGCGGATCTGGCCATTAACCTCAGGAATCGCGCGGTGCAAGGACGGGCCTCAGTGGCGGATCTGCGCTTAGCCGGGATTGCGGCGCAAGGGTTCTCCTTGGATTTCGACTACCGCGCGGATCGCATTACCGTCACTCAAGCGCAGTTGGATTTGTTTGAGAGCACCTATACTGCCAGTGGCACTCTGCGTCTGCCGGAAGCCCCCCTCCTAGCCCGCTTGGATCCCAGCCACGAAGCCCCCATACCTCAGATTGACCTGCAGATCAGCACCACTCAAGGCCGCCTGGAAGATATCATCTCCACCTTTAAGTGGCGACAATGGAGCGATCTCTCCAGTCGTGGGTTGCAGTTGCCCTCGTTGCGTCCTGCGTCTGTGTTGGAGAGTGAACCGGTAGGCTTGCCAGAACACCCTCTGGTGGAGCAGTTACAGCACTATGCCCAGGTGTTGGCCACCCACCTAGAAGCGTTGGCCAGCCGTATGGATCCCTTGATCCCACCCCCTAGCAGCTTGCGGGGTGAGTTTCAGGCCAGTGTTACCATTGCCGGCGGATTGAGTCAGCCTAGCGTCAGCTTTCAACTGGATGGCCAGAATTGGCAAGCAGTTCGCGTCAGCGAGGCAGAGCAGGTCGAGTTTGGGGTAGAGGAGTTGACCGCCAGGGGCAGCTTTGCTGGTGGAGCTGTGGTCTTGGAACCGCTGCTGCTGAGCAGTGGAGAACGGCAGGCTAGCTTCTCTGGCACCTTGGGTCTGAACGAACAGTCGGGATCCCTGCAAATTCAGGGGTTGCCGCTGGCTTTGGTGGATCGCTTTTTGCCGGATGAGCTGCAGCTGGAGGGGGATCTGAATCTCGATGTGGAATTGGCGGGTAACTTGCGGGATCCCCATGCCACGGGATCCCTGACGGTGTTGAACGCCCAAATCAACCAAGTGCCACTGCGGGAGGTGGGGGGCCAATTTGACTACAATCAAGGGCAGTTGCGCTTCAACAGCACCCTCTTGGCCAATGGGGACGAACCCATCCGCATGGTTGGCCTGGTGCCCTATACTCTGCCCTTTGCCCA
>JAUQVI010000102.1:0-10779 GCA_039794885.1 Thermostichus sp. DG02_5_bins_236 | reverse complement strand
TGGTAGCTTTTGATGCAGTTTTCTTGGGATCCCCTTGGACTGGGTTGAGGACAAATGTAGGGCAGAACGGCTAGCGGTTACCCACAATCCATTTTTATGTATTTTCCCTTGATGCCTAGAGGGATGATGCATTAGGATCGAGCTATGTTACCTTCCACTGCTGCCACGAGTAGAACTCACGATTACCTCAGTCGGGCCTACTGGAACGGCATCATCAAGATGAGCCTGTCCAAGTTCTTTATCTTGTGTGTGTTGCACTATCGCCCCATGCACGGCTACGACATCGCCCGTGAGGTGGAACGCACCACCCAGGGCTGTTGTTCTCCTACGGAGGGCACCATCTATCCAGTCTTACGAGACTATGAAGAGGGGGGCTACCTCACCTCTGAGTTGCAGGTGGTTTCTGGTCGGGAACGCAAGGTGTATGCCCTCACCGACAAAGGTCGCGCGGCCTTCAAAGTGGCGGTGGCGGCGTGGATGGAGATCACGGGTCATTTGCTGGCCTGTCAGGATCTGGTGCGGGATCCCAAGGGGCCATCCTGCTGTTGATCTCTTTTTTTAAGTGATTACCTAGATCTTCTAGGTATTGAGCGCTGATGTATCCTGGGGGCCTTCTGAGATGAGTGTTGAGCGTGCTGAGAGTGTTGACCCCAAGCCCCGCATCCTATTTTTGTACGGTTCCCTGCGGGAGCGCTCCTACAGCCGGTTGCTGGCTGAAGAGGCTGCTCGAATCATCGCGGAGATGGGGGCGGAGGTGCGTTTTTTTCATCCTCACGACTTGCCTTTACCGGGGAGTGTGCCGGAGACACACCCTAAGGTTCAGGAGCTGAGGGATTTGGTGATGTGGTCGGAGGGGCAGGTGTGGTCGAGCCCAGAGATGCACGGCAATGTCAGCGGTCTGCTCAAGATGCAGATCGATTGGATCCCGCTCACAATCGGGGCAATTCGCCCCACTCAGGGCAAAACCTTGGCGGTGATGCAAGTGTCTGGGGGATCCCAGTCTTTTAATGCGGTGAACACCCTGCGCATTTTGGGACGGTGGATGCGGATGTTTACCATTCCCAACCAGTCTTCGGTAGCCAAAGCCTATCAGGAGTTTCACGAGGATGGCACCATGAAGGACTCCTCCTATCGAGATCGCGTTGTGGATGTGATGGAAGAACTCTACAAATTCACGCTGCTGCTGCGGGACAAGGTGGATTATCTCACGGATCGCTATAGCGAGCGCAAGGCAGAAGCACTCAAGCAGGCCCAAGCGATTATTAGCCAGGCTTAATGATGAATCCGTCTTTGGGAAAAAACACAAGCATCAAGATTGCAGAGGAAAAAAACAGTGGAGATCATACACTCGGTCAATCCCAAAAGCTGGCAGAACTCGCAAAAACATATCTGATCCCCAAAGACGGTGCCAATAGCTCTAGATGATCGGGCACAGATGTTCCAATTCTGCTTAATTTTTTACCCTGTTTGAGGCAGATGTAGTGGCTGATTTGGGATCCCCTACGGGGGGGTGGGATGAGGGGATATTCATCACGGCCTTGGGCATTGCCCAAATCTGTTCCTGGGGATCCCTTTATTACAGCTTTCCTCTGTTGGCGGAAGCGATGGGATCCGACCTGGGTTGGGCCCGGGAGCAGGTGTATGGAGCGGTGACGCTGGGGTTACTGTTATCGGCGGTGGCCGCCTATCCGGTGGGATCCCTGATCGATCGCGGCTGGGGGCGATGGGTCATGGCCGGGGGATCCGTTTTGGCTGGAATCCTGTTGCTGGGCTGGTCTCAGGTGTTGAGCCTGAGGGCCTTTTATGTTCTCTTGGCTGGAATTGGCTCCTTACAGGCGGCCACGCTTTATGATCCCGTCTTTGCGGTGATCGTGCGGCGAGTGGGGGCATTACGGGCGCGGGGAGGGATCACGGCTCTGACCTTGTTTGGCGGGTTTGCGAGCACGGTGTTTGTACCGCTGGTGCAAGTGCTGTTGGATCACACCGGATGGCGGGGTACCTTGGTCGCCTTGGGGCTGATCAATATCGGTCTGTGTGGGATCCTCTACGGCACAGCCATTCAACCCCACAGGGATGTGCAACTGGGGCAGAAGCGGGGATCCGCTTGTGCAAAATCTGTCCGTTGGGCGATCAGAAACCCCGTCTTTTGGGCGCTTGCCATCGCGCTGATGGCTTATGCAGCTACCTTTGCGGCCTTTACTTTTCATCTCTATCCGTTGCTGTTGGAACGGGGCTTATCCACTCAACAGGTGGTCTGGGTGATGGCCTGCATTGGGCCAGCTCAGGTGGCGGGTCGGATTGCCATTTGGGTGATGGCTCCCAAAGCCTCAGTCAAAGGAATCGGGGCAGTGATGGTGGGTCTCTTCCCGCTGCTGTTTTTGGGGATCTCGCTCCTGCCCCCAGCGGTGTGGGTTTTGGCAACTTTGGCCATACTCTTTGGGGGCACCAATGGGGTGATGACAATTGTGCGGGGCATGGTGGTACCGGAAATGCTCAGCCATGAGGCCTATGGATCCCTAAATGGCCTGCTGACGGCTCCGGGAACCCTGGCTCGCGCTGTCGCTCCAGCGGGGGCAGCGGCCTTGTGGAGCTTGACCGAAACCTACGATGCCGTGGTGGTGGCTTTGATGGCCGGTAGCTTTGCCCTGGCTGGGGGCTTTTGGTTAGCGGTTAAGCTACAGGGCTCGCCAGAGCCCGGCGAACAGGGATCCCCGCTCACTCCAGGGCCTGATTGAATTGGATTGAAATCAAAAAGGATCCCTCAACAAAAGCGAATCCCACTGAACTTAGGATGGCAGATCAAACACCAGGTTCTTCACTAAACCTGTAGAGTAGAAACCAAGTTTGATGGTGGGGATCCCTCATGCACTTTCAACCGAATGGGGCTTTGGATGACAGCTTGCCGGGGGTAGCAGCAGAGGCTGTGGTATGGAATGCGCTGCGCCAAGGGCTGGGATCCGATGCGGGTTATCTTTTCCACCAAGTCAATCTGTATGACCGCCAGGGAACCCTCAAGGCTAAGCCAGATATCCTGCTGATTCATTTTGAGTTGGGGGTGTGGGTGTTCGAGTGTAAGAGCTGCAACCTCCACAACATTGAGGCCATCAATGGCAGTGAATGGCGCATGCGGGAGTGGCATAAAGAGATAGAAATGCCGCTGGCGCAAGCGGATAAGCAAATGTTTGAGATTAAGAATGGACTCCAGCAGAACTTGGAAACTCGACCGTTGCAGGCGCGAATCAGTTGGCAGCATCGAGTGGCTTTGCCTTGGATCCGGCGGCAGGAATGGCAGGAACGCTTCGGGGATCCACCGTTTATGGGGGCCTTGTTGTTTGCCGAGGATCTGGAGAACCCTGAGCAGTTGCGGCAAAGGTTGTACGCAGTGGAGCAGATCCCGCAAACGCCCCTCAGCGAACCCGAGTGGGAGCAAATTCTCCAGCAGTTGGGCCTGGTTTTGAGGGATCCCGGCGAGAGTCAGCCTATCTATAACTACGATCCGCAAACAGTGATCCGGCGCGTGCAAGAACGGATCCTCAAACTGGATGAAGAACAACGCAAAATTGCCAGCCAATACCCAGAAGGGCCACAACGGATCCGTGGCTCGGCAGGTACCGGCAAAACGGTGGTCATGACCCGCAGGGCCGCCCGCATTCACGACCAACACCCCGATTGGGATATTGCAGTAGTGTTTTTTACCCGTTCTCTGTACGAACCGATTCGCAGACAAATCTCTGAGACTTGTCAGAGCAAATATGAAATTGAACCCAACTGGGAAAAGATTCAGGTTATGCACGCCTGGGGATCCCAGGCCCAATCGGGGTTTTACCGGCAGTTGGCAACTCGATGTGGGTTGGCACCTAAAAGTGTGGATCGGGTGGAAAAGGAACTGGGTCGCAAGGTCAGCCCTGGTGAGGCTTTTGAATACATCTGTGGGCTACTGGAGCAAGAAGCCACCGAAATTCCGCAGCTGTTTGATGCCATTCTGATCGATGAAGGACAGGATTTGCCCCCTGTTTTTTACCGCTTGGCTTACCAAGCCCTACGGGATCCGAAGCGACTGTACTGGGCCTATGACGAAGCCCAAGGAATTGGATCGTTGGTGGTGCCAGGAGCCGCAGAGCTGTTTGGTCGGGATGAAGAGGGCAAACCGAAGGTGACGTTGGCTGGGCGCTCAATGGTGCTGCGGCAATGCTACCGGACTCCCCAAATGATGTTGATGGCTGCTCATGCCCTGAATATGGGGCTTTTGCGTCAAGGGGGGCCGCTGCAAGGGGTTACCCAAAAAGAACAATGGGAAGACCTGGGCTATCAGGTTTTAGAGGGAGATTTTCGCACGGTTGGATCCCCAATCACCCTTACCCGCACCAGTCCTCACCCCGTGGATCAGGAGGACTTTCAACCGACGGTGGATCCCCAATCCCTGTTGAGGCTACGGATGTTTCCTTCAGATGAGCAAGAACAGAACTGGATTGCTAATCAAATCGCTCAGGATATTCATCACTGGAACTTTCAACCCGATGATTTGCTGGTCACAGCTATTAGTGGTTACAAAGAGCTGGATTATTGGAAAGATCTTAAGCTCAAGCTCAAACAAAAGGGAGTTAACGCCATCATCGCCGGAGAAGACACCGATTCTGATACCTTCCGCTTGCCCAATCATGTCACCCTTTCGGGAATCTTTCGGGCCAAGGGAAATGAAGCCTGGAAAGTTTATGTCTGTCGGTTTCAAAACATAGCTCAACCCTCAAGAACAAGAGGAGAAGACGAACTACGCAAGCGCAATGAAGCCTTTGTTGCTCTGACTCGCACCAAACTGTGGTGTGTGGTAACGGGGGTTTCTCCCGCAGATACACCCATTCCCACTTTTCAAGAGCTTCAGCAAGCCAAAGCCCAATATCCTAAGTTGGTCTTTCCAGCTTTTAATCAGGGATCCCTGCGCCGGGTTCACCAAGTTGAAACAGAACCGGACAACCCATAAATCCATGAAGACTATCCATTGGATGCCAAATCAGCAATTGACTCTGCTCCATCTTCTAGGTAGTCAATTCTTCGATAGCTGACCAAGAAACTGGGATACAAGCCCCGTCCTTTTGGGACGACTTTGAGTAAATGCTGCTCATCTTACTCAGAATTCTATAACTGGAGCCTGATCAGCCTCACCTACGAGTACAAACTGTAACCCACCCTTGCACAAGAAGCGCTGATTGAAGACTGCCTGCAGATCTGCCGGACAGTCTACAACTTTGCCCTAGCCGAGCGGAAAGATGGGGTTCGTTCTCGAAAGTGCCAGATCAACACTTGCAGCATGAATTGGTCTTTTCTATACCCTCAGCCCAACACCCTTCCCCTCAAGGATGGGATGGTGGACTTGTCCAAGATAGGGCGGGTTAAGATGCCGATGAGCCGCGCTCTTCCAGATGAGTTCGAGGCTTCAGAGTGATGCAGGAGTAGCAGACCCTCAGCCTCACGGAGAGCCGCTTGGTCTTATCGCGTGGCCAGACACCACGAATATCTGCGCACTTCCCGCAAAGACTTTCAGTACAAGCTGGCTCATTCTCTGTGGGATCAAGCCGGGATAATCTCTGCTGAGGATTTGGCGGTGGGGCAGATCGCGTCGAAGCTTGGTGAGGGCACTGTTACGTAACACCCAATGCTCCAAGAATCCCCGCGCCTTCAGGCCGGCGAGTTGTCAACGAAAAACCGCTTGGTAGCCCCGTCACTTTAGTGCGGGGAGTGTCAAATAACCGTGTTAGTTCAGCAAGGCAGAGTAGCTGATTCTCACGACGCGCCCGTTTTCTATCGAAAAGGAAAACGACTGGGATTGACCCGATCCGCTGATGTAGTAGAGTAGCGTTTCGCCATCTGACAGAGAAGGCGAGCCGTAGGCATTGGTCACTGCCTCGTGCGTATCTCCCACCCGCACCCCTGCCCCCGTCGCCACGTCACGATGAGTGGTAGTCATTTGGAAGACATTGCCATCTTGGAGTAGCCCCAGCGAAAGATGGGGATATTCTAGGTAAACCAGCGGGCCGCAGCAGCCCGTTTCCTCAACCTTTTCAGAGAGCGGCTGTCCCAACTGCTGCTTTACTTCGGCAACGGTCATATCGAGAGAAATGCTGCCCAGAATGACTTGCTCTCGCGAAATCAGTGGCGCGTCGGAGACTGTAAAATTCGCCCCGGCGGCTCGCAGCGCATTGAGCAATCCAGAAATGGCATCGTTCGACAGACCCAGAAGCGTCAGCTGACCCGTCTCAATGCTTGGCCCGTGACCAACGCTATCCACAACCGCCCACTGACCATTTTGCTGCCTGAGCAGGTAGTACCCGTCGATAATGGGCAAGTTGTCATACCCCCCAGAAGCTTCTGCAAGGGCATGATTCTCGACAATGGCGATCGCCCCAACTGACAGCGGCACCAACGTTCGACCTGGGCTGTTGTAGTCTGCTAAAGCTTGCTGAAGCTGCGCCTTGAGCGATGGGTCATCGAGCAAGGCCTGCCGTACGGCTTCTCGCTCGCTAGTGCTGCTTTTCGCCGTCGTGGTTGCTGGTACTGCTGGCGTTGCAGAAGCCTGCAAGTTATCGGCGTTCGCTGTCGATCCTTCTGGTGATGTCTCGGTAGACACCGCTGACGCGCTGGCTGTCTGCTCAGCGGGAGCGCTAGGCGTATTGCTAGAACCATCCCTTGACAGCGAAGCAGAGGATGTGGCTCTGGGGCAGCCCGTGAGCAATAGGGCGATCGCCCCTGTCGCTGCCATTGAGAATATCTGACTTAGACGAAGCGGTGGTTTCCTAACCGATTTGCTTGAATCTAGAGGAGTACAGGTTTTCATAGAAGTATGCCGGAAAGGTAGTCTTTGGGGTGTTCTTTCGGGAGTCGCGTTCAGTTTCAGGGGGTGTACGTCCTCAGAACCGTCAGACTTAGTTCAGCAGAGCGTCGTAGGTAATCATCTGAATGCGATCGCCCCTTCGTGCAATGTCTGCGGGCTAGACACATCGGTAGTGGAGTCTAATAAAGCTGTCACTTCCGGTTGCCGTTCAGCAACCGATTCAATCGGTGATGCCATACTTAAGCGAATCGGCAAACTACAGGTAGATAACAACAGAAGACCTAGCGTTGAGCAGCCCAGCGTTGCGGGGATAGCGATCGCTTTGGCACAAGATTTGACAACAGTTTTAGGTACTTTTTCCATATTTGGGTTGGGGTAAAATCAAGTTAATCAGTGTAAATAAGCTGATAAGTAAAGATGATGGGAATAACAACAAACAAGGAGTAAAACAGTAGTGACCAGCAGGTTTTAGGGCGTTATTCTGCACAAGAACAAGTTCAGGAACGTGGCCATTTTTAGTAGCGAAAGACTGATGCTAGTTGAGCGATCGCCAGGTTTGCAGAATCGGTGATGGCTCTGCATCTGGATCACGGTTTCGCCATGCCCGCTCAAAGCTTTCTCGCGCTTCGGGATGGATTCTGGCGGTGATCACTCGCTGCAATACCTGGCGGCGCACCTCTTCATTGTGGGGGTCGAAGGCTGCTTCCAGGGCATAGAAGTGATACATTGCAAACTCATTGAATCTGGCGGTCGCCGCCTCGGCATAGGCTCCTTCCGCCCCGCGATAGAGATAGCGCACCAGCGTATCGGCGGCTTCGACAGACAGGTATTCTTCCTTCGGCTGCAATTCGTCTAGGTTTTGCTGCACCTCTGCCAGCGAATCGCCACAAGACACCCGCGTCAGATCCATCGACACCCAGCCCACCAGCGGCTGCCGAATTTTGAGCCAGCCGTTGTAGGACTGCACCACGCGCACCGGAGTGCCATTAGGCAATTGACCAATTACCTGCCCCAGCACGCCCGAAGCGGGTGCTAACTGACGCACGTTGGTCGGCGGGTTGGAGTCTTCTATCTGCGTCGTGCAGGACATCGGGGCATCGCCATGATCATAGGCATCATTCAGATAAATTTCAGGATCTTGAGCGCGGAGCGTGTCTACCAGTTGGGTGATGATGCCCTCTGGCACTCCCCAATAGACGAGATCGGCTTTGGTGATTTCTGTGCTCATGCCGAGGAAATCTGCTACGACCCAAAAGTCGTTTTGCTTGACCAGAAGCACATTGTAGTAGTCCAGTAGATCGCCCTCCCTCGTGCTGTATCTTGCGATCGCGTAGTTTTCAACAATGGCAATTGTGCCAACTTCTTCAATCAGAGACAGGGGATCTGTATCACTGGATAATCGCCCTGCCCGAAGCTGGAGGAACTCAACAATTGCCGGATCACTGATCAGCGCTTGTCGCACTGCGTCTTGCTCACTGGTGGTGCTTTTGGCAGCAGTAGGGGTTCCAGAAGTCTGCGAGGAGGTGTCTTTGGACAGTGACGTTTCGACGGTAGCCGAGGCGCTCGTGGCTGGTTGAGCAGAAGCATGGCTGGGTGAACCGCCTACGCTCCCCGTCAGCAACGCAGAAGGAGGGAGCGTGGGGCAACCCGCGAGCAGGAGGGCGATCGCCCCCGGCAGCATCATCGGCAACATCCTGGCAGATCTGCCTAACCGCTGACTTAGAATCGAGCGAGTCCATCCGTTCATCGCTGTCATAAAGGCTCCTGAAATCTCCTGGAAATGTTCTCTATGGCTTCGCTAGATCAACTTCAATTCAGCGAGTTTCAAGGCTTCAGCGCTTCCCAAGTTCTGAGGGTCGGCGACAAATCTGATCTGTTGAGCAATGCCTCGTTAAAGTTGGCCACGGCTTGGGGATGCATTCCTGGAGCGATGACCCGCTGAAACACCTGGCGGCGAACCTCTTCGGTGTGCTGGTCGAGGGCTGCTTCCAGGGCGTAGAACTTCTCGATAGCGAACCCATTAAAACGGGCGATTGCCGCTTCCGCCGAGGTTCCCTCTGCCCCACGAT
This sequence comes from Thermostichus sp. DG02_5_bins_236, assembly GCA_039794885.1. Lineage (GTDB taxonomy): Bacteria > Cyanobacteriota > Cyanobacteriia > Thermostichales > Thermostichaceae > Thermostichus. Next base: position 1,884 of record JAUQVI010000102.1, on the reverse strand, counting down.
AGAGATAGCGAACTAGCGTATCGGCGGCTTCTATGGCTAGTTCTTCTTCCTTCAACTGCAATTCATCCAGGTTTCGCTGCACTTCGTCCAGGGAATTCCCACAGGACACCTGCGTCAAATTCATCGACACCCAGCCCACCAGCGGCTGTCGAATTTTAAGCCAGCCGTTGAGTGGCTGCATGACTGTGAGCGCTGTCCCGTTAGGAATCTGTCCGATAACATTGCCCGCAGTGGCTGGTGTTATCCGCACATTAGTGGGAGGATTGGGGTCATCAAGTCGGGTCACACAGGGCATATTTGACGCTCCAATGGGCACATCGAAAATCGTATAATCTGCGCCAACTGCCCGCAGCCCGTCGAGCAACCGAGAGAACGTCTCGTTGGACACCCCCATACTGGTGAGTCGGGCAACCCAAATCTCTGGGCCAATCCCAAGACCTTCCACCACAATCCACTGACCATTTTGCTTAATGAGCAGGTGGTAGCCATCAATGACTGGGAGGTCGCCGACTCCTCCAAAAACTTCTGCTAGGGCGTAGTTTTCGACAACTGCGATCGCCCCCACCTGCAAAGGAATTACATCTGCCGGGTCGCGCCCTGGCACTCGCTCGAATGCTTGATGGATAACTGTATTGAGCAATAGATCATTGAGTACTGCCTGCTGAACGGCCCAATTCTCCTCAGTGCTGCTTTTGGTGGCTGCTGCTGACGACGCAAGGGTTCGCCCATTGCCCCCTGTTGACACTAAGGGTTTCTCAGAACTCGTTAAATTTGCTGCCCATTGCGGAGATGCTGAATTGCTAGAAGCATTACCACCTTCAGATAACAAGTCTGGGGTTGTTGCGGCGGGGTAACCTGTGAACAATAGAGCGATTGCCACTGGCAGTGCCATCGAACCCCTTCTCCAGCCCAACATTTTCTGCCGACTTGTCGCTAAACCCACTTGCATTTTCATAAGAGTTTATCAGGACGTCCTTCGTGTCTTATAGTTTACGTCTCACACTCTATCAGGCTCTGAGGGTTAACCTACATTCAGTTTATCTGGATGACTGACTCTCTTTTGGAAAAACTCAAATTTGCAAGTCAAGCCTACTGCAAGTTATGCCTGAGCCAAATAAGTTTCACACAATCTTTAGAAAAATGGAGGTTTTGTAAACTGGAAGACAATTGCTCTAGTACTGTGCACAATTACAGCATACTCATGAAATACATGAGACGTCTTTATGACAAGCTTTTCCGAGTAGCCCTAAACAAGTAATGACTCATTACAATGGCGTAGAAAGTTAAAAATCGCTGCGATGTGATTGTTAATCTTCCTGGAAAATGACAAGGTCTTTCTAGCCAGTCGCCCCACTTGCTGTTGTAATGTACTATTCAACCTTTCAATCAATGAAGTCTTCTTGCTTCTTTTGTGAACCGCCGGATGCTGTTTAGCTGGCATCACACCCACATACGCCTCCCAAAAGCTTGCATAAATCAGAGCATTTTTACGATAACCTTCTGGGATCCATTGCCATAGTCTTCTGGCAATCTTTCTGCTTCTATCTCTAACCTAAGCAGCTACAACTTTGTGGATTCAGAATCCATTGCTATACACAACCATTGGGAGTTATTTTTGGATCCCACAAACGACCACAGCTCATCACATTGTAGGATTAGAGCCCCCTTTTTTCGCCTGATTCTCCAGCAGCTGAGAAGTATAAATAGCTTTGTGATTCCCATAGTCTTGCAACCCGGTCTCAGAGACTTCTGCCACCCTAGTGATCGCTGCTAGAGAAAGTTGATCAACGAGAGACTTAGGTTCTTTCGAGACAAACTTCTTGGTGGAATTAGGTGTGAACTGTCGATGACAAGAATGACTGCGATAGCGCTGCTTGCCATTAT